>JBBRSV010000039.1:0-34214 GCA_038245055.1 Chitinophagales bacterium
CTCGTAAATAATTTTTCTTTTTCTAAAATCCTTTACTAGTTTGCCGTTCAAAGGAATGAAATTTTCCATCTTCCTTTTTGACAACGATTGGCCTACTTTTTTTTCGCATTTCGGCTTTGTGTAAATAACGTACCAATTCTTCTGCATAATTTTTCTTTTAAAAATGAAAATTGCAGCAATTCAAAGGATGGACATTAAAATTAACAGGGCTTCGCCGCTCTCGGTTACATCTTAATGTATTGAGTGATCAAATTTTTCATATAAATTGGGATTAATATTTTAAGCTTGTTTTCCTAACCTTATTATCTTTTTCTCGATTGCCATACACATAATCATATCCATATCCGTAATTATTTTTAAAGAAGCCCCTGATTTTTACCCCGTTAAAAATAATGGCCGGGTTGTTGATCGGGTTTATTTGTGCTTCCTCATCTATTCTTTTTACGAGTGCCTTAGGCGTATATTTATGCTTGATAATATATAAAGTGGCGTTACAAAGAGGCGATAATATATAAGCATCCGTAACTAATACTATAGGCGATGTATCAATTATTACAATATCAAAAATATTATCCAGATAATCAATAATCTCATTCACTTTACCATTTGCCAAAAGTTCTGATGGGTTTTCAGGTAATTCACCGGCAGAAATGAAAAAGAGATTTTCGTGTGCCTTAACCCTTTTAATAATCTCTTCAGGCTCTTTTTGCCCTTGCAAAAATTCGGTAATTCCCACTTCCTGAGTTACATTCAAAATCTTAGAAATGGTTGGATTATTTAAATCAAGATCCACTATAACTACTTTTTTTCCAGTTAACGAAAGACTCACGGCCAAATTAGCCGCTATAAAACTTTTCCCTTCACCTGAAATGCTTGAAGTAACAAGAATTTTTTTATGACTACTATCAATTCCCAGAAAAGATAATGAAATTCTTAATTTTCTAAATTCTTCCGCTACAAAACTACGTTTACCTGATTGAATTACTAATGGCGTTTTTGATTTATCGAAGGCAACCTCGCCAATTATTGGAATAGATGTGCGTGACTCAATTTCCTGGCGATATAAAACTTTTCCCGTTAAAGACTCCCTGATTGTAATAATGGCAAAACATAATCCAAGAGAAGCTACAACGGCAATAATATAAATCAGCATTTTTTTGGGACTAACAGGAGATGTCCCGGCAAGTGCATTATCAATAACCCTGTTATCAGATACTGTCGCTGCGTATGACAATTGACTTTCTTCTCTTTTCTGCAGCAGAAATGCATAAATACTATTTTTAGTTGCTTGCTGCCTGCTAATATCGAGTAACTGCCTTTCCTTTTGAGGTACAGTCGTCAACATGGAATTATAACTTCCGTTTGTTGCATTCAAATTTTGTCTGGCAGCTTCCAGATTTTTCTGTTGACTCTCAATATGTTGTAAAATATTAGGCTTTATTTTATTAATTTGGTTAGTAACTGAAACAAGTATTGGGTTATTCTCTCCAACATTCTTCTTGAGCTTTTCATATTCCAGCTGTGAATTATAAAGCTTATCAAGCATCTGAGATAATAAGGGATCAGTTACTCCTAATGTGGAGGGAACTATTGCACCGTTATTATCTTTATCACTTACAAATTTTTGCACCTGGTTTAATACGGATAATTGGATGTTGTAATCACTCAACTTTTGGTTGTTGGCGCTTACATTTTGCAAATAAAGCTGCCCCTGCGTACTCACATCAACTGCGCCACTTCCAGATTTATACTGTTGCACCTTTTTTTCAATAGAATCTAAGTCATGGGCTACATTACTCAACCTGTCTTCTACAAATTTGAGCGTGTTAGCCGCCAGCTTGTCTTTTTCACGTATTCCAGATTGGTCGTACGATTCCAGCAACGCATTTAGAATATCCTCTGCACGGCGAGGTACTTCATCTCTATAACTAAGATCAATAATAGAAGATAATTTGCCAGAGGCCTCAACTTTTAAACCAGACAATAAACCGGGCGCTATATCCCGCGGATTGATAAGGGCAAAATAAAGTTGTTTAACTGGCTTGGTAGGTTTAGCATAATTTTTATTGGGCAAAAAATCTAACAACCCAAATGGCGTAGCAACTACCTTGTTAAGCGGGTATTTCAACTTGTCATTTAATATTACATTCCCTTCTTTATCAAAGTTTAATTTAATCTTTTTAAACTCGCTCAATGAATCAGGTAAAGCTGCCCGAATGGTAACGGGAGAAGTCACATACGCGGAAGTATTCTTAATATCTTTGAAATCAGTTATTGGAGCATATAATGCCAACTTTTTTACAACATCCTCCATCAAACTTCTTGATTGAATAACCTCTATTTCATTTTCAACAATTTTTTTGGAAGAAATCAAATCGAGCGATTCGACCATCTTGCTATCTTCGTTCCCTTTCTTTTCATCTTTTATCAAAATACTGGCAGTTGCTTCATAAATGGGCGTAGTGTATCGCAGGTAAAAAAAGGCAGCAATTCCTGCTAAAATAACCGCTAATATAAACATTGGCCAATACGGCAAATATTTTGAAGTTATTTGTTGAACGATACCTTCTTCGTGATCCTCATCCATTTTATGTTTGTTGCCTTGCATATTTTTTTCGGCTAAAATTTTACTCTGTCTAAAACGATTACGATAATTGATAAACTACTTAATATTAACGGTAAAAACTGCTGCGTTCTGCTTGCGCTCGCTATTTTGGCCTTATTCGGCTCTACATATACGACATCATTCGGCTTAAGGTAATAATAAGGAGAATTAAAAAAATTGCTGGAATTAAGATTAATATGCCTTGTTTTCTTTACTCCATCTTCTTCCCTGATTAATAAGACATTTTCCCTTTTTCCATATATTGTTAAGTCTCCTGCAAGTCCAATCGCCTTCAACATAGATATTTTTTCGCTTGGAACAGTAATCACAGTTGGCTTAGCAACTTCACCTAGCACAGTCACCTCAAAGTTTAAAAACCTAATTTCTACCAGAGGATCAACTAAAAGTTTTTTTGATAAAATCAAATTCGTAATGTTATCTTTTAATTCCTTTTTGGTAAGTCCAGCCGCCTTCATACTCCCCAGCACAGGTAATTGAATCGTACCATCTGACGACACCAAATAACCTCCCGGCTCCGTATTGTTACCAGTAACGGTTGTTGACCTTATATTATTATTTACCGGGGGATTAAATATAGCAGACGCTTCCGAATTGAGAGAACTTATGGAAATGCTTAAAATATCATTTTCCTGAATGGGTGTCTGTAATTCAGGACCCCGCTTTAAATACGTTGTATCCTGAACATTGTAGAAATAAACAGTTTTACTGGTACTAGTACATGAAATATTTATAAGAATTATCGTAAATACAATAAATAAAGAATAGAGTTTTCGGAGCATAAGCTTAATTTACCTGTGAATGTTTAAGAATATTCAAAAACATCATTATAAATATAAATGGATTTCATTGGGGATTAGTAACGGAATTCTTAGAAATTGGGATTGGAATCAAGTGCTGTCAGTAATTTATAGAATTGGATTCTCAATTGCAGCATCATGTCGGTAATTCATAGTAATTGAAGAACTAAAGCAGTTTTGAAATTTATTAACGAACTTTCTTATGGATATATATATTGCAAACATAATAGTTTAGAATAGAATATCCAAATATCTGTCTTTTAATTTTTTGCCAAAGGTGTACTTAATTGGAAGTTTTTAAAAAACTGGATGATTTAATAAAGCAGGCCTTAAGATTATTTATTTAAGTTTTTTTTCCTTTACATGCGTATGAAAGTCAAGTAATTAAAAGTAAGAAAAAGCGGAAATTCCTTATCATCCGTAGAACCTTGGTTAGACCTGTCTACCGACTAATTTCTAAAATATAAGGCTCAAGAAGATAATGGACAATACTATTGCTGTAATCGCCACATATAAATAATCTTTTTCCAGAAAAAAATCGATAATTGAAAATACAATTCTGGCAATAGGAGTGGCAATTAACAGGATTAACCCAAATTGTATAATTGACTTTGCGTGGCCATTCAAAGCATCTGCAATGATATCTTTTAAGTGTATAAACCGGGAAGGCTCTCCCAAAAAATAATGATATTGTGGTTTTTCAAGACCGTGTTGTGCCAGGTAAATAATAGAACCTGCCAACACAAATGTTGCTGAAATCAACACTCCATAACGAAGTAAATTCCCCATTAGGATTTCCATATTCTTATCGCCTTCTTTTGGATTGGTAAATTTCATCAATCAAATTTGATGTATAAAGCCATTGTAAATCATTTCAAAAGCTAGAGCCAAAATCACAAAAGCAAATACAATCCGCAAGGTTGAAGACTTTACTTTGAATAAAATTTTTGATCCTAAAAAAGCGCCAATCAAAACTCCAAGAACTACCGGCATAGAAAGCCCCGGATCAATATAACCTCTTTTTAAATAAATGCCTGCACTTGCCGCAGCAGTAACTCCAATCATAAAGTTACTCGTGGTAGTAGAAACCTTAAACGGTATTCGCATTATGTTATCCATTGCGATCACTTTTAAGGCTCCCGAGCCAATTCCCAATAATCCTGATAGAATCCCCGCAATATTCATTGTTATAAATCCGCCGCCAACATTTGTTACATTATAAAACTGTTCTCCCAAATTAGTTGGATAGCTATTATTAAGTCGCAATTTTTTTGCGAGGGTGCTTTTATTTTCCGTTTCTATAGGCACCTCTTTTTTTGAAAACGAAGCGATAGCTGAAAAAATTAAGACGCATCCAAAAATTATTGCGATAATTGAGGTAGATATATAAGTTGAAAGGAATGCGCCGGTAATTGCACCAAGTGTCGTGGCAAGCTCAAGAAACATTCCTAATCTCACGTTAGTTATTCCTTCTTTTACGTAGGCAGCGGCTGCGCCGGATGACGTAGCGATAACACTTATCAAAGAAGTCCCAATTGCATAATGGATGTCCACCTTAAATACCAGCGTCAATAATGGAATAAGTACCACACCACCTCCTAAGCCTGTTAAAGATCCCAAAAGGCCGGCTATAAGTGAACCAGCCAAAAGTAAAATTGTAAAGACTATAATCGTCATTCGAAGAAAAAGTTGGAATAATTATTTAATTTTTAAAGGCTCACAAATAATCCCCTGGAATGATTTGTTGCAATGGGAATGTTTTAAAGAATTTGCAAATGTAAATGGCAACGATTTAAATTTTGGCAGTTGAAACAATTATATTTTAAAATTAAATTGTTTCAAGCAAAAAACATTGACCGGGAAAGTGAATTAAAATTTATGAAAATTGTATTTCCAATTTTCATTTTCTTATTTTTCAAAAGGAAACATTTTTGTTTCCAGTTATCGTAGTTAAAAAACAGGTTGGAACTTTTTTTAATTACCAAATGATATACCTTAGATACGGAAATTACAGTCTATTTTTATTCAAAATATAAAATGATAAAGATACTGGTTGCGGATGATCATGTAATAATAAGGGCAGGATTAAAAATTTTTATTAAGAATTTAATTCCCGTCTCAGAACTTGATGAAGCATGGGATGGAAATTCGGCTTTCGAAAAAATCAAGCAAAATGATTACGATATAATTATTCTTGATGTAAATATGCCAGCCACCGATTCTTTTGGTTTGGTCAGCAATATTCTTGCTTTAAAACCTGTTTCAAAAATATTAATGTTTAGCATGAATGCAGAGGAGATTTATGCTAAAAAATACCTGCACCTGGGTGCATTAGGTTACATAAATAAAGATGCTGCGGAAGAAGAAATAAACGAAGCTTTAAATAATGTATTAGATAATAGAAGGTATATCAGCCCTTCCCTTACCAAGGCTCTTACAGAAAGCGCCCTTGGTAGAAAAGTAAATAATCAAAATCCGTTTGATCTTTTATCACCAAGAGAACTTGAGATTGCAAGACATCTTATGAAAGGTGAATCTGTATCCGAAATAAGTTCTTATTTAAATTTGCATACATCCACTGTCGGCACTCATAAAGCAAGAATATTTGCGAAACTTCAATGCAAAAATATCGTAGGTATAAATGAACTTGCCAAGGTTCACAGGATTACTAATTCCGCCTAAATATAAATTACCGTTATTATTATTTTTGTTGAAAAAGCTATCTCTGGATTTACCCACCATAGTTATTTAATTGAACACCCAATTGCAAGTTTTGCTTTATTCGTTAAGTTTGCCTCACATGCAATCCTTCAATAATCCCAGCCGCATAATTATTACCTGCAATAAACGTTTAGCGCCATTTTTGCAACTGGAAGTAGAGGACTTGGGATTTAAAATAACCAGGGTTTTTTCTAACGGACTTGAGATAAAAGGCACTTTGAATGATTGCGTCATTTTAAATTTAAACCTTCGCTGCGCAAGCCAGGTATTATATTCACTTCATTCTTTTACATGCGATGGTCCGGATTTGTTATACAAAACGGCTTTGACACTTGAGTGGGAAAACATCTTTGCGAAAGACGGCTACTTCTCTGTTACGAGTACTGTCGATCATCCTACAATAAATAATTCTTTATTTGCAAACGTAAAGCTTAAAGATGCGATTGTTGACCGTTTCCGCAAAATTACAAACGAACGACCCAACTCGGGTCCCAATCTAATTGATACTGTTATCCATTTATTTTGGAGAAATGAAATCGCGGAAATTTTTATAGATACTTCGGGTGAAACATTAGCCAAACATGGATATAGAAAAATTCCCGGAAAAGCGCCAATGCTGGAAGCGTTGGCCTCAGCAACTTTATTGGCAACTAAATGGGATAAGCAGTCTGCATTTATTAATCCTATGTGTGGCTCCGGCACTGTTACAATTGAGGCGGCGTTAATCGCCACGAACAGAAGGCCGGGATTGTTTCGCGATAATTATGGATTTAAACATATTTTAGGCTTTGATGAAGATTATTTTAGAAAGGAAAAAGCCAAATTAAAGGAACAGATTATCGACACGTCAAACCTAAAAATTATTGCAACGGATATTAGCGAAGACGCAATTAATATTTCTAAAATAAACGCCGGGGCAGCAGGCATCGAAAATTTAATAGAATTTACTGTTTGTGATTTTGAAGAAACTCACATACCAGAAAATGAGCCGGGAGTTGTTTATTTTAACCCGGAATATGGTGAGCGAATGGGAGAAGAATCTGCGTTGATAGAAACGTATTCAAGAATTGGTGATTTTATGAAAAAGAAATGTAAAGGGTACACCGGCTATGTATTTACGGGCAACCTTGATCTTGCGAAGAAAATTGGTTTAAAAGCAAAGAGACGAATTGAATTTTATACCAGTAAAATAGATTGCCGGTTATTAGAGTATGAGTTGTACCAAGGCACAAAACGAACTGATTCAGTCGCAAATTAATCCTTTAAAAAGCGAACTTTATTTATGCAATTGTGCTTGCCATAGTAGATTTTTAAGGCCTGTTAACTGTTTCCTAAATCAATTGTAGTTATTAACATAAACCTTTCGTTTTTTCTATCTTGCCAGCATTAAAATTTATAAATGAAAAATGTTTTACTAATTATTAATGTTGTTTTATTAGGTCTTGTTGGTTATTTGTATTACCTGCATTTTAGCGCGGATAAAAAACAGCATTTGCAAGTAATGCCAGATAAAAACATTACCGGAAATTTAACGAGTGGAGGATCAAAAGTTGCCTACATCGATCTTGACTCTTTGCAAAATAATTACAGTTATTATAAGAAAATAAAAGTTGAATTTGAACGAAAACAAGCCGCCGCAAATGACGAAATTACCAGCATGCAAAAAAAATATCAAACCCGGGCAATGCAATTGCAACAAAAAGGCGCTGGTATGAACCAGGAACAACAGGAAGCGGCAATGCAGGAAATTAATAAAATGCAGCAGGATCTTCAATCAAGAAAACAATCCATTGACAATGATTTATATAACTACAATTCGAAAATGAAGGAAGACATTTTAAACAGGATACAAAATTTTTTGAAAGGATATAATAAAGATGGCAGGTATTCCTATATATTTTCTTATGAGCCAGGATTTATGTTTTATAAAGATTCTTCTTTAAACATTACACCGGATGTAATTGATGGCCTTAATAGTTTGTACGCTGAAACTAAAAAATGAGAAGAGGCAATCTCAAATAAATATTTATCTTCAATCCCGTTAATCAATCCGGGATTTTTTTATGAGTGAACATGCCACCGCCTTTAAACCGAGCCTTCGGCTTTTTGATGCAACAATGATTGTTGCAGGATCTATGATTGGTTCGGGAATTTTTATAGTGAGTGCGGATATTACCAGAAACGTTGGAAGCGCAGGATGGTTAATTGTCGTATGGCTTTTAACCGGTTTTATGACGTTAACTGCAGCACTAAGTTATGGTGAATTAAGTGCAATGTTTCCCAGGGCTGGTGGCCAATATGTTTATCTTAAAGAAGCGTATAATCCGTTAACAGGTTTTGTATATGGATGGAGTTTTTTTGCGGTGATTCAAACGGGAACAATTGCTGCAGTAGGCGTGGCCTTTGCGAAATTTACAGCCTACCTGGTTCCCGCTTTTAGTGAAACGAATTTTTTATTTTCCGTTAGTACCGGCTCAAATGCAAATGGCTTGCCGACCTTTTTTACAATTAGCGCTGCACAAATAATTTCTATTTTACTTATTATTTTTCTCACCTGGACAAATACCAAAGGCGTGAAAGGGGCAAAATGGATTCAGAACATTTTCACGTCAACTAAAATTCTTTCTTTATTTGGACTAATAATCGCAGGCTTTATATTTTTTAAGCCTGATGTTTGGAATGCTAACTGGACAGACGCTTTCAACATGAAAAAATTGTCTGCAACTGGCGGGGTAGAAGGAGTAATAGGAGCTGGGGTTTTGGGCGCTATAGCAGCAAGCATGGTTGGCTCAATCTTTAGTAGCGATGCGTGGAATAATGTCACTTTTATCGCGGGTGAAATTGAAAATCCAAAAAGAAATATTGGCCTTAGTCTCTTTTTAGGAACGCTTATCGTAACCGTTATTTATGTATGCGCAAACCTTATGTATGTTGCAGTTTTGCCGCTGCATGATATTGCCTTCGCGCCGCAGGATAGAATAGCAGTCGCTGCAGCAAATTCTATGTTTGGACACGCCGGTACTTATGTAATCGCTGTCATGATTATGATATCTACATTTGGCTGCAACAACGGGCTAATTTTGGCAGGCGCAAGGGTTTATTATAGCATGGGAAAAGATGGATTATTTTTTAAAAAAGCCGCAACGTTAAACAAACATTCGGTTCCTTCGTGGGCTTTGTGGGCACAGTGCGTCGTGGCTTCACTATTATGTCTTAGTGGAAAGTACGGAGACTTGCTGGATATGATTTCTTTTGTAGTGGTAATATTTTATGTACTTACTATTTTTGGCATATTTATTTTGAGAAAAAACAGGCCTGATGCAGAACGGCCATATAAAGCATTTGGCTACCCTGTTTTACCAGCCATTTATATTTTGATGGGCATAACATTTTGTATTCTATTAATTCTATACAAGCCAAATTTTACGTGGCCTGGATTAATAATTGCTTTATCAGGCATTCCGATATATTACATAGTCTCTTCTAAAAAAGATAATTCAATTCAGGATAATGAACGTTGATTTCGATAAATTATTTACAGATATTTCGAAAATGAAAGTGGCCGTTATTGGCGATGTGATGCTTGATACTTATTGGTGGGGCAATGTGGAGCGGATTTCTCCCGAAGCTCCTGTGCCGGTAGTAGCTGTAAGCCAGCGAGAGAAAAGAATCGGCGGCGCCGGAAATGTTGCCTTAAATGTGCAGGCCCTTGGCGCAAGCGTGGCATTACTTACAATTTTAGGTGATGATGAAGATGGCGTTCAATTAAAACAGATGCTGCAGGATAAAACGATTGACACGCGATTTATTCTTGAAAGCAAAAAAAGAATTACGACAAATAAGATTCGCATTATAAGCCGAAACCAACAGATGATGCGCCTTGATGCCGAGCAAACGGATGATATAGACGAAACCGATGAAACAAAATTATTAAACCAGGTAGAAAAATATATTCTTTCAGAAAGGCCTAACGTTGTGATACTGGAGGATTATAATAAAGGCATTCTTACAAAAAATATTATTGAGCATACGATTGAACTTTGTAATAAGAATGATATCACCACCACAGTTGATCCAAAAAGGAAAAACTTTTTTGCTTACAAAAATGCAACACTTTTTAAACCCAACTTACACGAAGTTTACACTAGTCTTAATTTGCTCCCAGAGGAAATTTCTTTGGAAAATCTTTCTGATATCCACCTTAAATTAAAAGAAAACCTGGAGCATTCCATTTCCATGATCACCTTATCAGAAAAAGGAATTTTTTTCCAGGAAAAAGGTGTAAAAGATATTATTCCATCGCACAGGAGAAACATTGCTGATGTTAGCGGTGCAGGTGATACGGTGGTTGCGGTTGCTTCCTTAATTTATGCTTCTACAATGGATATCCGGCTGACTACGGAGGTCGCAAACATTGCCGGAGGAATTGTTTGCGAAGAAGTTGGTACTGCTGCGGTAAATAAAGAGAAACTTCTTGCTGAATGCAAAGATTTGATTACTGATACTAGTCCATAATCTACATCCAATTCTTTTTACCTCTCTCATCAATGATGAAAACGATTTAATTTTACCACTTTAATATTTTTTCAATGACAAAAATTTCAATAGCTATACATGGTGGTGCAGGCACGATTGTAAAAGAGGACATGACGCCTGAACTTGAGTTAGCGTACAGGAATGCACTCACGGAAGCTATGGATGCAGGTTACGCTGTTTTAGAAAATGGTGGCAATGCAATTAATGCCATTAAGGCCGCTGTTGTGTTAATGGAAGATAATGTGCTTTTTAATGCGGGCAAAGGCGCGGTCTTTACGAAAAAAGGGCTAAACGAAATGGATGCTGCAATTATGGATGGCCTTACCTTGAATGCTGGCGCCATTGCTGGCGTAAGAAATATTCGGAACCCGGTGGAGCTTGCCGAACAAGTGATGTTACACAGCGGCCATGTTTTTTTAAGCGGTAAAGGAGCCAACGATTTTGCAATCAGGCAGGGAATTAAGCTCGAGCCTGATGAATATTTTTATTCTGATTACCGTTATGATCAATGGAGAGAAATAAGAGACAGCGATCTTTATCAATTGGATCATAAAAGTGATAAGCTGGTTGGCTTAATGAAAGATAAAAAGTTTGGGACGGTAGGCGCGGTTGCCTGTGATGGAGAGGGGAATATTGCCGCAGCTACCTCTACAGGAGGCATGACAAATAAACGTTTTGGACGCATCGGTGACAGCCCCATGATAGGCGCCGGTACTTATGCCAATAATAAAACGTGTGCTATTTCATGCACCGGCCATGGTGAAATATTTATTAAAGCTGTTGCTGCCTATGACGTTAGTTGTTTGATGGAATATAAAAACATGAGCCTTCAACAGGCTTGTGATGAAGTGGTATTAAAAAAATTAGTTGTGTTGCACGGTGAAGGCGGCTTAATTGGTGTTGATGCCAAAGGCAATACCGCTTTGGTTTTTAATAGTGCGGGAATGTATCGCGGGTATAGGAATAGTGATGGAGAAAACCTGGTTTCTATTTATGGAATTTGATGTTTTAAAAATTGATATGAAGAAAATTGTTGTAATTGTTGCCGGTGGTGTTGGCAAGAGAATGAAGAATGATATACCGAAACAGTTTTTATTATTGAACAATAAACCTGTTTTATTTTATAGCATTAAAGCATTTATTGAGGCTTATGAAGATATTCAAATTATACTGGTGCTACCGGAAGAGCATATGGGTATTGGGCAGGAAATAATCGATGGATATTTTGATAACTCACGGTTTCGCCTATGCGCAGGTGGAAGGTCAAGATTTCATTCCGTTCAAAATGGCCTCGACCTGGTTAAAGAAGAGGCAATTATTTTTGTACATGATGGCGTACGATGTTTACTCACAAGCGATCTCGTGAAGCGATGTTATAATGCAGCTATGGAGACGGGAACGGCAATACCTGCCGTTGAATGTCGGGACAGTGTGCGAATGCTAACCGCAAATGGAAATAAAATCCTGAACCGGGATAAAGTAAAACTGGTGCAAACACCGCAAACGTTTCATAGTAAAATTTTGTTGCCCTCTTTTAAAATTGATTATAAAGATCACTTCACTGATGAAGCCTCTGTTGTAGAGGCGTTTGGCCTTAAGGTAAATCTTATTGAAGGCGAAAGAAATAATATTAAAATTACCACGCCCGTGGATTTGCAATTGGCGGAGATTTTACTTCTTAAATAATTTTGAAACGCTACTTAATTTATTCCTTTTTATGCCCGCATATTTCTCCAGGTGCGCGCCAAAACTTTTATAAAAAAAAGCGAGGCTGTTGATATTGCTTCCTTCAAAATCAAGTAGAAGATTTGTACCTGCATGTTCTTTAATGAACTCATGAATCATTAAATGCGAAGCCCCGGATGTTCTGCCGTTAGGATGATTCCCAACCAAAATATAATACGCCCTTTGGTGGGAGAAAAAAAAGGCACATGACGCGGTCAATTGCATTTGCGCTGAATAAACACCATACGCTAAAGCCTTCTTCTTTTTATGTAGTAATTCGAAAAGTTTCGAAAAGTTTTCATAATCTTTTTCTGTTATGGGCGAGAAGTTTTTTGTTTGTTCCTTTGCTAACGCGATTACGTTTTCAATCAGAATATCTTTCTTTACAATGTTGCCTTGCAATTGTGCTCTTTTAATATTTCTCAAATGGCTCTGTGCAATATTTCTTGATAATTCTTCATAATTATTTTGAAGCGGGAGCACGTAATTATTCCTTTCGTACATTGGATAATCTGGAACAGAAAAAACATTATCCTTGTTTAAATAAAAATCCCAATACTTAAATTTGGAAGGAACATTTTCAAAAAAAGCTTTTACAATTTCTGCAGAAATTTTATTTCCGAAGATCCCCAATTGAGCGCAAAAAAAAGGCTGATATAAATAATAGATGGCGTATTTCTTATTCCATGTTAAAGGCATCACCATTTCATAATCACCAATTATCAGCGCGTCCCAATTTTTACTCATCGCATCCAGGTAAAATGAATAACCATATATCACGCCGTTATCAGCAGATGAAATACATTGATCCCATTTTTGCTTATCAATATTTACCTGCGGCACATAAATGATATTCACTTTACCTGGTTTAATTAAAAAAATTAAAGATTGGGAAGGTTGAAAAATTTTGGAAAGGTGAAATTTTGTATATCGATGCTGAAAGAAATATTTTTCAAAAAACGCTTGTCGGTTATTGTTGATTTAAAATAATCAGCATACACTTTACTGTAGATTATAGGCACATAAATGTTCACCAGGCCCTTTACAAGTGACAATTGAAAACCCGCGTCACAGAGAAATTTTCCGGTCGATGCATTTTTTTTCCAGGCCTCCGCATAGGTGCCAACATCTAAAAATACTTTCAATGGAATTTTTATTGGAAGCACTTGAAGGGGATTGTATTGCGCAGGAAAATCTGTTTGAAGATTTGCCGCTACTAACCAATCATCCGTTTTCCCAATTTTGTTGGAGAGCAGATCAGAACTCACTTTAAAGCCACCATCTGCTATCATAATCTGCTGCGAGCGAAAGCCATTGTATTCATTTCTGCCTGTAAAATAATTGCTATAAGTATAGTCTTCATATCCATTTGGACCTGTCATATTCAGGTGGTATCTGTCGGTCTCAAATTGCTTAAGAATTGTTTTATCCCCGAGGTAAATAAATTTTCCGGCAAATAATCTCAAATTCATTCCGCCACCTTTTTGGTAATTAAAAAAATATTTTCCTTCAAAAGTAAGTCGGATGAAATCTTTTGCCTGCTCGGCTTTGAGTTTTGCCGAGTAAGGATATAATGCCCGGTCGTTATCAATTTTTAATGCTAACTGATTAAGATAACGGTCAAGCTTAGGATAAGAAATTCTATCAACGTGGCTTACGGTGTCCCGCGAAAATAATAATGCTGTTTCTTTAATAAAGTAAGTTTTCCATTGGATTGATTTTACTAAACTACTGGTCGCATTCTTATTTTTGAAAATCAGTTTTATTGAGGGCGCAATTTTTGAAAAGCTGAGGAAATTTTTTGTTCCTGTTGAATCGGTATAATCATCCATTGTAAATTTTTCGGCACTCACTGATAACTCCGCTTTTCTAATGGCGCCATAGCTTAAAATACTATAGCCAATTTTACCAATTTCCGTGAATGCTTTGCTGCCGGTTGCGAACATCGGAATTGCGATAAAATGAAGCGCCGGTTCTGGTAATGTGTAATTGTGTATGATACCGCCAACCATCAGTTTGTCGTAGTAATTAAAACCAATAGCAGGAGAAAGAAAAATATAATTATGTTTATCAGTATTATTAAAATTAAAAAAGGCGGATACTTTTGTATCCTTTTTTTGCTGCCGTTCTATCGGCCCTTTTTTTGTCAATAAGCCAAAAATAGAATCCACATTTTTTTTACTTACATCCTCTACCACATTTTTAAAATCTTCCGGCGATGGGTGCCTAAATTTCCAGCGATTGTAATACGCGTGAAGACAACTATCAAATAATGGCTGCCCAACAAAGTCTTCCAAAACTTTCATCCATTTACCTGTTTTGTAATAAGCGGTTAAGCCATAGTTTAGCTCTGAAAAATTTTCTGAACTCGTTTCAATTGGCTGATCTTTTTTGTTGGCCAACTCGGTTCTGTAGGCGATATCCTTTTCATCAACTGGTAATTTTTTATCTAAAAATCCTGTTTGTTTTTCCGGGTAGGTATTGTAATTTTTTAACCGCGCATATCGATTGTCAAAATAAGTATTCATGCCTTCATCCATCCAGGGATGTGTTCTTTCATTATTCGCAAGAATTCCGTAAAGCCAATTATGTCCTACTTCATGCTCAATCGTTTTGTCAAGTGATTCTCCATCTTTCTCCGGAGAAATACTTGTAATAGTTGGATACTCCATTCCACCACTGAATCCCATTTTTGCTTCCACAGCAGTTACAACATTATATGGATATTCACCGAGCCATTTACTTCTTGTTCTTACGGCATCTTTAATAAATTGAATGCTGTGTTGCCAAACGCTATTTCCTGAAGGCGTATAAAATGACCAAACATTAATTACTTTTCCCGAAGCGAGAAGTAAAGTGTCATTTTTTACTAAGAAGCTTTTATCTGCAAACCAGGCAAAATCATGCACATTGCTTTGAAAGTAATTAAGCGTCTTCGTAGCAATTTTTTCCGTTAATTTTTGCGTTTGAACTACTTCTTTTTTATTCGAATTATTTTTTGATTTTGCAAGGCTTGAATTGTTTTTTATTTTTTTACTGGGCGATAAAGAATCGTTTTGGATAGTAATTTTTTTAGAAGAATTAAATTTAGACGTGCTCTTATTTTGCGTTGGTCTTAAAAGCGATTTTTCCTTCAACCACTTTCCTTCAACTTCATTTTGTAATTCACCCGTTGCTGCAACAACATAATCTTTTGGCACCGTTATTTGAACATTAAAATTTCCGAATTCACTATAAAATTCTCCCTGGTCAAGGTAGGGGAAAGCATGCCATCCGTGGATGTCGTAAACAGCAGGTTTTGGATACCATTGCGTTATTTGATAAGTATTTCCTACATGGCCACCGCGCGAAAAATTAAAAGGAATTTTTTCATGAAAAGGCGTTGTGATTTTTATAGTCTTTCCCGGTGCCAAACCTTCAGGAAGAATAACTTTTGTGATATCAATATATAGCGGATGATCCTCAAGCGTTGCCGTAACTCCATCCACTTTAAAATCGAGGCGATTTATGTAACCTCGCTGCTCATCGCTGCTAAAATAAAAATCAGTTCTTCCAAGTTGTAAAAGTTGCTCACTTAAAGCCGTGCGATCGTTTTTGTAAGCGTTTGGCCACAAATGAAACCAAATAAACTGAAGTGTGTCAGGTGAATTATTTGTATAATTAATTATTTCAAAACCATCTAAAGTATTATCAACATCGTTGAGGGTTACGTCAATTTTATAATCCACATTTTGTTGAAAGTATTTGGATGATTGCGCCTTTTTATAATCAGTCAATTGGCAATTTGCCGGAGTTACAAAACAATAAACGAGATAAAATAAAAAAGGGAGTTTATTCAAAACAGTTATTTCACCAAATATAAAAAATAAATGCAGCTACAATGAAAGAAGAAAAAAATCAAATAATCCAAACCGGTTAGTGATATTATTAAATTAAATATTTTTCTTAAAATTAATTACACGCTCATTTTCCTTTACCTGAAAAAATTATCCGAAGTGTATGAAGCATGATTTTAAAATCGAGTGCTAACGAAATATTTTCAATATAAATAATATCGTATTTCATTCGTTCAATCATTTCATTAACGTTTTCGGCGTAGCCAAATTTTACCATGCCCCAGCTTGTTAATCCGGGCTTTACTTTCAAAAGCAATTTATATTCTGGATTCTTATCAATAATATAATCAATATAGTGTTCCCGTTCGGGCCTTGGCCCAACAAGGCTCATTTCGCCTTTTAAAATGTTCAAAAGTTGTGGCAATTCATCAAGCCGCCACCGGCGCATAATTTTGCCCCAATTGGTAATGCGATCGTCATTGCTGCTACTAAGCATTGGCCCATTGTCCTCAGCGTTTGGAAACATGGAGCGAAACTTATAAATTATAAACGACTTGCCTTTGTAGCCGACTCTTTTCTGTAAAAAAAATATTTTTCCTTTTGATGAAAACTTCGTTCTAACGGCTGTATATAATATAAGCGGAGACAATAATAAAAGGCCGCCGGCTGAAACAATAATATCAATAAGTCGTTTTATGTTTTGTTGCCAACCTTCCATTAAACCGAGATTGATTTCAATTAATGGCGTACCCATTATGTTATTTGTGCGAACTGCGCCGCTTAGAATATCTACCTTACCTGGCATCATTTTTACATTCACTTCCTTTTCACTAAGTTGTTGAAGTATTTTTTCCAGGTCAGTTTTCTCATCATTTTCCAAAGCAATAATTACTTCTTGTATCTTATGTTCGTCAATAATTTTCTCTAAATTATTTATGCCGCCAAGGTTTAAAATTTGACCGGTAAGTTTACTGGCGTTATCGTTTACTAAAGTTATAAAACCACATATCCTATAACCCGTTTTTTCTCTATTGGTTGTGATGGCATTATAAAGTTGCCACGCGTTTTCTTTACTTCCGATGATAATGGTGTTGAACCAAATTTCCTGTTTTTGCAATTGATTGTGTGCTTCCGATAATAAAATAAATCTGAAAAAGTACGTGGTGATAATTTGTAAAAGGAGCGCAAGAAAAAATGAATTATAACTGATGGTGTTGTGCCAAAATTTAGTTAAGGATAAAAATACTAAAACAAAAAATGCGTATCCTCCAATCGTGCTTATGCAAGTATGCCACAATTCTAAAGCACGGGATTTATAATACAGATTTTTGTAAGCACCGAATAAATGATAAAACACAAGCCAAAAAACCGGGTATAATATTAAGCCCAACAAAAAATTATTATTAAGAACAAATGGCGTATGCCAAAAGGAGCGATACAAAGAAAAGAAAATAATCCAGGTAAGTGCAGCAGCAACAAAATCTCCAAGCGCATAATAAACTATGTGAAGCCGCTTTGCCAATTTCACTATTAATTTATTTAATTGATTTGATTGCGGGATATTTTTTCCAAAATAAGGTGTGCGACTTCCATGGCGCGATACCCGTCAATATCAGTAACCCTTGTTGGTTTATTTTGTAAAATAGCGGTTACAAAACTTTGCAGTTCCTCTTTTATTGCATTGTTTTCTTTTATTACGGGAGCTGCAATGGCAATTGTTTTTTTGCCGGCATTGGTTTCTATGTCAAATGAGAAAACATTTTTGTCTGATGGAGTCTTGTATTTTATTACTTCGGTTTTTTTATCAAGAAAATCGATACTTATGTAAGAATCTTTTTGAAACAACCGCATCTTTCTCATCTTTTTCATGCTTATTCTTGACGAGGTAAGATTTGCCACGCAACCATTATCGAATTCTATGCGGACGTTGGCGATATCCGGCGTGTCGCTTAATACATTAACCCCGTTTGCATAAATATTTTTTACGCTACTTTTTACAAGGCTTAAAATAATATCTATATCATGTATCATCAGGTCTAGTATCACGCTCACATCTGTGCCACGGGGGTTAAATTGCGAAAGTCGATGGACTTCAATAAACATAGGATTGAGGTCGTAATCTTTTAGCGCAAGAAATGCCGGGTTAAAACGTTCAACATGGCCTACCTGTAATTTTATATTTGCTTCCCTGGTGAGGTTTACAATTTCCTTTGCTTCCGTAATTGTATTTGCAAGAGGCTTTTCTACAAATACATGCTTGCTTTTTAAGATCGCCATTTTGCAAAGCTCATAATGCATGGTTGTTGGTGCAACAATGTCTGCTATGTCACATGCATCTATTAAATCAGCAGCATTTTCAAATCTTTTTAAATTATATTTTTCTTCAACCAATGCCGCATTTTCATTGGAGGGATCGTAAAATCCTGTTAGCGAAACTTTATTAATTTCCTTCCAGTTATTTAAATGAAACTTGCCTAAATGACCTACACCAAAAACGCCTACTTTTAACATAAATCGCAGTTTTGTTGCGATAAAGATACCAACTGGGAAATAATCGAAATAATTAAAACGAATTATCGCCCCGAGAAAACTCCTTCTGAAATAAAAATTTAAGAAACCTAATGAAAACTAAGACGGTTGTTGTAAAAATGAAGAGTGAGAAATATAATATGGATCAGGGCTGTAAAGAAAAAGGCAGGTGCCGTTTTTGATCTCATTAATAATGGGTTTGTAAACCCTTTGAGGAATTGCAGGGCAGCCAAGACTGCGGCCTATATAACCTTTGTTTTTTATAAATTTTTCGTTTACGTATGAAGCGCAATGCATAACAATCGATCTACTATATGCATTGTCATTGATGCCTTTTTCTTCACCTTCCAGGTGAAGTGAAAAACCGTGCTCACCCTTATAAGTGCCACCGGTTATATAAAAACCAAGGCTACTTTTAAAACTGGATGGATCATTTGAAAATTCATTCGCGTATTCATCGCCTGAATTACGCCCGTGTGCCACATAAGTATTGTACAGCATTTTATAATGCTTTAAATCAATTACAAACAATCTTTTTCTTGCGGAAGAAAGACTAAAATCAATAATGGAAATGATCGTATCGTTAGATAATTTACCTTCTGAACGAAGAGAATTTAATCCTTTAATAGCATAATCATAAGCTTCCCTTGAAAGGCCGAGAACGTTTAAATGCAAACTGTCATAAATACCAGTTTTACCAAATGCTGGCAATACCTCTCCAATATTACTTTTAATAACGATCGATTTTGTAATGATAGAAGAAGCATTGCGATTCATTTCGGAAGCGGGCTTGATCTTCGCAAATACAAAAGGAAGATGTACAAGAAAAATAAAAATTGACGTTAAGAAAATAGGGAACCTTTTGTGAGAACTATTCATTCAGACTTATAATTTAAAATAAAAATTCTGTTGATTTCTTATAAACTTATTAAAGTTTATTGCTTTTCATATAACGGTTAGGTAACGATAATTGCTTTAGGAAATTGGATTTAACTTCTTTTAGGCGAAGACAAATCTACCTTACAATGTTTTTCTATCCTATTCTTTCTGCCTTTAATTGTCTACATTTCGTTTTAATTAGGGCTTCTTTAACAGGAAGAAATGAAAATCAAAACATATTACTTTAACAGTTTTCTACAAACTTTATTGCCCTTGTGAATATTTTGTGATAGTGAAAGACATTTTTTTTGAAGTTTTCTTCTTCATATGCCACAATTATTGTTACAACTCTATGACGTTATATTTGTAAAAAAAGTCAAATCGTTAATAAAGCGTCCATATTAAACAGCCCCATTGAATATTTAAAAGGTGTTGGCCCGCAAAGGGCCGATATTTTGAAAAAAGAGGCAAGTATTTTCACATTTATGGATCTGCTGGAATACTTTCCCTTTCGCCATATCGATAAAACCCAGATAAATAAAATAGCCTCGATTACTGCTGAAACCGAATATGTGCAAGTAATTGGAAAAATTACCTCCCTGGAAATAATAGGCGAGAAAAGGGGAAGGCGCCTTGTAGCAAACCTATATGATGGAACAGCGGAACTTGAATTAATCTGGTTCCAGGGCATTAACTGGGTGGAGAAGTCCATCCAGGTTGGTAGCAAGTATAGAGTGTTTGGTAAAGTGAGTTTTTTTATGAACACACCACAAATATCTCACCCTGAAATAGAAGCCGCTACAGAAGTAAGCCAGGAGGAAAATTTGTACCTCGAGCCAGTATATCCAAGTACCGAAAAATTAAAATCCAGGAGTCTTGGTGGGAGACAAATCGCAAAATTGTCTTTTGCGTTACTACAAATGATAGGAGAAAAAGACTTGCCGGAAAATTTGCCTTTGCCCATTCTGAAAGAATATCTGCTAATAAGCAGGTATAATGCCTATAAACAAATTCATTTTCCTTTAAATGCTGAAGAATATTTAGCTGCAGTAAGACGGTTAAAATTTGAAGAGCTTTTCATTTCACAGCTTCGCCTTGGATTTCTTCGGTATAAAAGGCATTCATTTTCAAAAGGGTTAATTTTTAATAAAGTTGGTAGTCTTTTTAATGGCTTTTATTCTAATAATTTGCCCTTTGAGCTTACCAACGCGCAAAAAACGGTATTAAAAGAGATTAGAAAAGATATTGGAAGTGGCAAACAAATGAACCGTCTTTTACAGGGTGATGTGGGCAGCGGAAAAACAATTGTTGCGCTCATGAGTATGCTTATTGCTGCCGATAATGGATTTCAAAGTTGTTTTATGGCGCCGACGGAAATTTTAGCGCGCCAGCATTACGAAAGTTTACAAACCCTTCTAAAAGATATTCCGGTTGTAGTCAGAGTTCTTACAGGTTCAACTTCAGCAAAAGAAAAAAGAGAAATACTGGAGGCAACCGCAAGCGGTGAAATAACGATTTTAACCGGTACACACGCTTTAATTGAAGATACCGTAATTTTCAAAAATTTAGGTTTGGCAATTGTAGATGAACAACACAAATTTGGCGTAGCTCAAAGAGCAAAACTTTGGAATAAAAATGAAATAAATCCGCACATTTTGGTAATGACTGCCACGCCAATTCCAAGAACGCTGGCGCTGACAGCTTATGGAGACCTTGATTACAGTGTTATGGACGAACTGCCGCCTGGCCGTACACCTATAAATACAGTTCATAGAATGGAATATGCACGGCCACAAGTAATGGACTTTATAAAAACGGAAATAAAAAAAGGTCGGCAGGCATATATTATTTACCCGTTGATTGAAGAATCTGCCAAGCTCGATTTTGAAAATCTGATGAAAGGATATGAAGAAGTGAAAGCTTTTTTCCCTGGCCCGGATATTTTTATAAGCATGGTTCATGGCCGCCAAAAGTCTGCACAGAAACAGGAAAACATGCAGCGGTTTATAAAAGGTGACACGCAGATAATGGTCTCCACAACAGTGATTGAAGTAGGTGTGAATGTGCCAAATGCAAGTGTAATGGTTATTGAAAGCGCGGAAAAGTTCGGGCTTCCGCAACTGCATCAATTGCGGGGAAGGGTGGGGCGCGGCAGCGAAAAAAGTTATTGCGTGTTACTTACAAAAGTGAAATTATCGGCCGATGCAAAACAACGGCTGAAAATAATGTGCGCCACAAATGATGGCTTTAAAATTGCCGAAAAAGATCTTGAAATTCGCGGCCCGGGCGATGTAGAAGGGACACGGCAAAGTGGAATATTAAATTTTAAACTTGCCAATATAATTGAAGATAAAAAAATGCTCGAAAAAGCCAGGTTAGAGGCTGAAAAAATAATTGATACGGATCCAAAACTTTTGTCTGATGAAAACCAGCCGTTGAAGGTTTATTTGTCTCTTTTAAAAGGAAAAACCGCATGGAGCAAGATTTCCTGAACAACAAAAAAACCATACATTGTTAATTGCATATTAAATATAAAATGAAAGTTAAATTTTGAATCTTTGGATGTAATAGTTTCGTAAATTTAATCACTGATCCGCTTAAAGTGATTTGATTTTTTTTGTTATAATTTTTTTGCTTTTTTTAAGTCATTAAACGAAAATTAGCCTTGAGAATTTCTAAGCTTGCCCGATACTCGTTATTAACTCTAATTACAATTTTTATTGTTGCCCAAAGTGTTTTTTCCCAGATTGAATTTATTGAAAATAAAGGCCAGTGGAATAGTGAAGTAAAATTTATGAGTGAAGCCGGCAGCGGCGCATTCTATCTTCAAAAAAATGGTTTTACCATCTCCCAAAATAATCCCGCTGATCTTGAGAATATAAAAGAAATACGTCACAGAGAAGTTGCTGGTGCCGATTTAAAGCGAACTGGTGTAACCGTGGTTCATTCGCATGCCTATAATGTCAAATTTCTTAACTCGCAAGACCCGCAGATACTTCCTGATAAGCCCGTTCCTTCGGTTAATAACTATTTTATTGGCAACGACCCATCTAAATGGGCGTCTAATTGCAGGATATTTAAGGGAGTAACATATAAGGATGTTTATCCCGGAATTGATGTACGTTATTATTCCGATGCTGGCAGTAATTTGAAATACGATTTTATTATTCACCCCGGGGCTGATATAAATAAAATCGCGATGAAATACAATGGGGCAGATAAAATAAGTGTAAAAGATAAACAATTGGTGGTTTCAACTTCACTTGGCGACAATAAAGAACTTTCGCCTTATACCTACCAGGTTACCGATAATAAAAGGCAGGAACTGGATTGCAGGTATGTTGTGAACGGGGATGTAGTGAAGTTCAAAGTAAAAAATTATGATCCGGAAAAAACACTTATAATCGATCCTACGGAGATATTTTTCAGCTATTCCGGAAGTACTGCTGATAATTGGGGATTTACGGCAACTTATGGGCCCGATGGTAGTTTTTACGGCGGAGGAATTGTATTTAACTCCGGTTTTCCCATAACTCCGGGTGCTTATAATAATAACTTTAATGGTGATTTTGACATCGGTATTATTAAGCTTTCGCCCGATGGCAAAAACAATATTTATTCTACATACATAGGTGGTAATAATGCCGAGCAGCCGCATAGTTTAATTGTGGATCCGCAGGGTAATCTGGTGATTGCAGGAAGATCGAAGTCATCTGATTATCCAACCTATCCTGCATCGGTTCCAAAAGTGATAGGGCGAGGTGGCGGCTGGGATATTGTAGTAACAAAATTAAATGCAACTGGCAGCGCGCTGATAGGATCGATGAGAATAGGCGGGTCTTCCGACGATGGAGTAAACATTAAAGATGAGTCCGGCGCTCCCGGCGGTGGTTCTCTAAAAAGAAATTATGGCGATGATGCAAGAAGCGAAGTGTTGCTTGACGGTGCCAACAATATCTACGTTGCGTCTTGCACCCAGTCTCCTGATTATAGCGAAACAATAACTCCCGGTGCATTTCAAACAAAAATTGGAGGACAGCAGGACGGCGTTGTTCTTAAAATTAATCCTAATTGCAATTCAATAATTTTCAACACTTTTCTTGGAGGAAGTCAAAATGATGCAGCATATGTATTAGTTTTGGGTACAAACAATAACGTTTATGTTGCCGGCGGCACTGCAAGTCCTGACATGCCGGGTATTTCAAAGTCCGGCGTTATTTCTTCCACCTATGCTGGTGGTATTTGCGATGGATTTATTGTGGAGCTAAATAATTCAGGCTCTGCAGCATTGGGAGGTACTTATTTGGGTACAGGTGGCGCCGACCAGGTCTATGGAATTGAAACCGATAAACTTGGATTTATTTACGTAACCGGAACTACCGACGGCTCGTGGCCGGTTATAAGAGCGGCCTATTCAAATCCAAATTCTAAACAATTTATTTCTAAAATTAAGGCAGACTTAAGTAGCTATGAATATTCAACTGTGTTTGGTTCCGGATCTGCTTTACCGAATATTTCTCCCACAGCTTTCCTCGTTGATCGATGTGAAAATGTTTATGTGGCAGGCTGGGGTGGTAAATCTAATACGGGTTTTGGAGAAGGAAATACTCGTGGAATGCCAACGACGCCTGATGCGATAAAGCCACAGTCTGATGCATCAGGTAGCGATTTTTACTTTTTTGTATTGAAGAAAGATGCAGCCTCTCAATTGTATGGCTCATTTTTCGGGCAGGAGGATCCGCCTGAAGGCGTAGCCAGTCCTCTTACTTTTGGAGATCATGTAGATGGCGGGACCAGCCGTTTCGATAAGAACGGTGTTATTTATGAAGCGATGTGCGCCAATTGTTTCCGTACGGTAAACTTTCCTGGTACTCCCGGAGCATGGGCCCAAAGTGACAGGGCGAATGCGGGCGGCCAATGTAACCTTGGCATGCTGAAAATTGAAATGAATTTTTCCGGCGTGAGGGCGGCAGTCAGAGCTTCAATTGATGGTGTGCCTAACGATACTATCGGCTGCGTGCCCTTAAAGGTGGATTTTACGGATACGCTAAATAAAGGAAAAAGCTATTATTGGGATTTTGGGGACGGTTCTGGCGATACTACTACTAGTCCTTCGAATTCTCATACTTATCTTTCCACCGGCAGATTCGTGGTGCGCCTCATAGCCTTTGACAGTACTACCTGCAACGTTTTTGATACTGCCTACACACACATAAAAGTGGGGGATAATAAGGCGCTTTTGGATTTTGTTGCTAATAAGTTGCAGCCGTGTACCAATCTCTCTTATAGTTTTACAAATACTTCTGTGCCAACGCGCGGAAATTTTAGCGCAAATAGTTTTACATGGGATTTTGGTGATAATAGTGTCCCTGTTACCCAAGGAAAAACGCCACCTGTTGTTCATACTTATGCAGGTGCAGGAACTTACCTCGTAAAATTATCGCTGAACGATTCTACTTTTTGTAATTCTCCTACAGACACGATTAAAACGATACGGCTGTCTTCCGAGGTGACTGCAAAATTTGAAACTCCTGCCAGGGCCTGTGTTCCATACAATGCTGTCTTTACTAATACTTCACAAGGTGGGCTTAATTTTATTTGGAATTTTGGCGATGGTACTCCCACATCAACAGAGGAAAATCCTTCCCATCTTTATAATAACGTGGGTGTATATAATGTGAAATTAATCGCACTTGATTCGTCGTCTTGCAATAAAATTGATTCAATGGTTTTTACAATAACTGTAAGCGCGATTCCGGTTGCTTCTTTCACTTATGATCCTAACCCTCCGCAGGAAAATGCGGCAACAAACTTTACCAACCAATCAATTGGTGCTACAAGTTATTTGTGGAATTTTAGTGACGGAGATACGTCAATTGCCGTAAACCCCAGTCACATTTTTCCAGCAACTGCAACCTATAATGTTTGCCTGAGAGCTACGAATGATGCAGGTTGTTTTGACGATACTTGTGTGAGTATTCGGGCGATTATTAAACCGTTAGTAGATGTTCCCAAAGCATTTACTCCCGGCCGTTTTGGAGTAAATGGACGCATAAAAGTTGAAGGGTTTGGCATTTCAAAAATGCAATGGAGAATCTATAACAGGTTTGGTCAAAAGTTATACGAAGCAAATAGTACGAAGAGTGCGTGGGATGGAACTTTTAATGGTAAAATCCAGCCATTAGACGTTTATTCATATACGTTAGATGTGACTTTTTCCGACGGAACAAAATATCGAAAGACAGGTGATATTACCTTATTAAGATAAATTATTTAGGTAAAATGAAGCCTCTAAAAATATTTTATTTACTCATAATTGCCAGCTTTCTTTTAAAAGACGCTGCTGCCCAGGATCTGCATTTTTCCCAGTTCTTCAATAATCCGCTATTGACGAATCCGGCTAATACCGGCTTTATTCCTGATGCTGATTATCGGCTTGGCGCTTCGTACAGAAATCAATATTCTAACATCATGGCTGTTCCTTATAAAACGATGAGCATTTTTGGCGATGCACAAGTTTTTCGAAATAAACTTGAAACCGGTTGGCTGGGCCTCGGCGGAGTTATTTTACATGATGTTGCGGGGAGCGGCAGTTTAACTTCCACAAAAGCTTATGCATCCATAGCATATCACCAGGAGCTGGGATTGAGCAGCCTTCTTACCGCAGGGTTTAATGTAGGTTGGGCCAACAAAAGAATTGATCAAAGCAAACTTACTTTTCCTGACCAGTTTGATGGAAAGTTTTTTGACGCAACTCTGCCAACTTCTGTAATGCTGATAAACAATAATATTAGTTATTTTGATTTACAGGTCGGAATGAATTATGCTTACTTTCCAACACAAGATGTTTACATAAATGCGGGTTATTCTATTCATCACGTAAACCGGCCAAAGGAAACTTTTTTTGAAGATATAGCGGATGATCAAATTTCAATTCGCCAAATAGCATTCTTGAATGGAATTTTCAAAGTAAATGATAACGTTATCATCAATCCAAATATTTATTACACCACGCAGGCAACAGCGAGGGAATTGGTGCTGGGCCTTAATGCTTCTTATAACCTGTCAGAGCATGGTGAAAAGCAGATAATCGCTGGTTTGTATTATCGATACCAAGACGCCGTAATTCCAATGCTTGGTTTGGAAGTAAACAATATCCGCTTCACTTTTAGCTATGATGTTACTACCTCTTCATTAAATAATTTCAATCACGGCTTTGGAGCCGATGAATTCAACTTGCTTAAGAAGGGCTTTTATAATGAATACAACGGCAACAGAAGCCAATCGTTGTGCCCCACTTTCTAAAGCAATTATTTCTTTTGTAATTTATTTCACATTCTATTTATTAAATCATCACGGCTTTCGCTAAATCAACAAAAGAGGATAAAGATCAGCATGTAATAAAATAAAATGTTCCTTTGTGCTGTAAATTTTTTTGTTTGAAACTCAATTTTAATTAAAAAAAAAATTTCGAATTGGCTATTTCTTAATTCAAAATTTTCTTATTCGTTTTGAATTTAAATATGAACTATTATGTCTAAAAAAATTGCTATCATCGGAGGCGGTAACCTGGGAACTGCAATAGCTGAAGGTTTATTAAAAAGCAAATTTTGCAAGCCGGCAGATATTACTATTACCAAAAGAAAAATTGTCACGCTCGAAAAATTAAAGGAAAGAGGTGTAAACGTCACATCCGAAAATGCAGAGGCAGTTTCTAATAGCGAACTGGTTATTCTTGCTGTAAAACCTTACCAGGTGGCTGATGTACTTTCTAGTTTTAAAAATGTATTATCCACTAAACACATTTTAGTTTCGGTTGTTACGGGTGTGCTCATTACCGAAATTGAAGAGATCATAAAAATTAAAATTCCTGTTTTTCGGGCAATGCCTAACACCGCCATTGCGATACAGGAAAGCATGACGTGCCTGAGTTTTTCAAATGCGACTGCTGCGCAGATCAACTTTGCGAAAAACATTTTTTCAACACTAGGTAAGGTTGTTATGATTGATGAAAAATTAATGGAAGCGGCAACGGTGCTTGGCGCTTGCGGTACCGCCTACGCAATGCGATACATTCGGGCAAATATTCAGGGTGGTATTGAAATCGGTTTTGACGCAGCAACTGCAAGCCTCATTGCAGCACAAACGGTAAAAGGTGCGGCGGAATTGTTATTACAAAAAGGTACACATCCAGAGCAGGAGATAGATAAAGTAACTACTCCTAAAGGCTGCACCATTGCGGGTCTTAACGAAATGGAACACCAGGGCTTCAGTTCATCATTAATAAAAGGAATTGCAGTAAGCTATAATAAGATTGCTAAAAACTAACGATGTTCCTCAATAATTTTTTTCGTTTTTTAAATCCATCTAAAACCGGTTCTTTCAAATCTGTAATCAAAATCATTCATAGCAGCGCTATTTAACAGGTTATCTTTTTTTACTTTTTCCATTTGTTTCTTTAGCTCCTCACGACTTTTTTCTATTTGAATTTGTGCCTTTTTTATTTCCTCATTTATTTTATTCATATCAACAGATTTCATTTTTTCCATCGACTTACGGAACTCTTTGCTATTTAATTGTTTCTTCAACTGTTCCATATTTTTTTCTGTTTCAATCTTTAACTTTTTATAATCTATCTTTTTCATGGAGCTGTCAACGCTTTTGTTCACCTTATCCCAATCAATTCTTTTTAGCGATTCATCTATATCTTTTTGCATTTTAGCAAAATCAATTTCTTTAAGAGACTGCTGAACCTGGAGTTTTATTTTGTCAAAGTTTACCTGCTTTAAAGATTGCTGTACATCTGCCATAATTTTTTGCATATCAATTGACGCAACCGCTTTATTTGCCTCAGCAAGAATTTTATCTATGTCGATGTTTATGTTTAGTTGTGTATCAGGAACTGTATCTTTTATCTGAAAAACCGGAGCCCTTCTTTCTACAATAAATGGGTTACGGAATGCCATAGAGCTGATTATTAACAATGCTATCAATGGCAAACGCAAGCAACTAAAAGTTGAGCTAATAACTGTTTTCATGATTATATTTTTTATTACGAATAATCTCGTACTCAAATATACGATTCAATTCGTATTAAGTTACATTTTCTAAATATTTTCTTTAAAGTTTTTATAAAAATTATTTGTACAACTTATACATGAAGTATTATGGCGACTTTTATATAAAATATTTATTGAAGTTTTGCGGTAAAAATTGATACACTTGAAACGTATTTTTTTTTTAAAATATTTAGTATTTGTCCTGTTTTTTAAATCTAACTCTAAAAAAAATTAAATGAAAACTATAATTCTTTTTCTTTTGTTGCCATTATCTTTTCATTCATTTGCTCAGTCTGATGAGGACAAACCTGCTGAAAAGCGAGGATTTAAAAAGGAAAAATTATTTACCGGCGGAAGTGTTACTGCAGGATTTTCAAGTTACTCCACGGTTTTGGGGATTTCGCCTCAAATTGGATACAGCCTTACTAATTGGGCAGACGCCGGAATTACGTTGAACTTTAATTATTTATCCCAAAAAGACTATTATGAAAACAAGGTGCGCCAAACAGTGTACGGCCCCGGAGCATTCGTGAGACTTTTTCCTGTGAATTTCTTATTTGCATCGGCACAATACGAATACAATTTTATTCACTTAAAATATTTGCCGAGTAATAATGGGGGAGTTTCTTATGACAATAATGTGAATGCAAGTAGCCTTTTGCTGGGTGCGGGTTATGCGGGGGGAAGGCAAAGAGGGAGCAATAGCTATTATTATTTTTCTGTTTCGTGGGATGTGTTGGCCGATAAAAATTCTCCATACGTTGATGGATTAGGGAAGAGCAGTCCAATCATTCGGGCGGGTTATAATATTGGTTTATTTCAAGGAAGAGGAAGGAAGAGATATTGATACTTTGTGCCTCATGCATGATTTAATTCTCACATGAAGTTTTAATATGCTATTAAAGAATAGTCATCTTACCAGTGTTACTGTCCCTTTTTGAAAAATATCGTGTTCCTGGTAATCTGTGCCTTCAACAATCCATACGTACACATCCGCATCTTGCGGTGAGCCTTTAAATTTGCCGTCCCATCCAAGGTTTTGCTGAATTGTAGAAAATATTAACTGGCCGCGTCGGTTATAGATCTTAAAATATTTTAGGGCTTTCATTCCTATCGGTATTGGGCGGAAAATATCGTTTATGCCATCACCGTTAGGTGTAAACGCGTTGGGTACGTACAATCCCGGTTTTACTTTATAAACGGTCACGTCTATGGTGTCCCTGGCACTACATCCGGCCGCACTGTTAACCTTTAGAATATACTCCTGGCTTTCGGATAATTTAGCAACCGGGTTAGCAATGTTGCGGTCACTCAATCCTGTTGATGGCGTCCATAAAAATATTTCTGCACCTGTTCCCGTTAATTGTAGCGGTTGATTTACTACAACACTTGTATCACGTGGGCCTGCATCGGCGACTATTTTTTCGACGAGCACTAAAACACTGCCGTAGGCAGGTTTAGGACAACCCAACACGTCGCGTACGGCTACGGTATATTTTATAGACTGTGATGGCGTGGCAACCGGACTGTTGATATTAGGATTATTTAAAAAAGTTGCCGGAGACCAAACATAAGAATTTCCTCCTGATGCGTGTAGTTGAACGCTGGCTGGAAAGCAAAGCGTGGTGTCATATTCTGCATGGGGTTTTGGATAAGGAACGACTCTAATGGTGATATCGTCTGAAGCGTTACATTTTCCTATACTTGCTATCACATGAAAGGTGGTAGTGGATAATGGTGCAGCTGAAGGGGTTTTAGCAGTATTATCACTTAGCGTGGCGGACGGCGTCCATAGAAAATGCAATCCGTCACTTACAGGATTAAAAGTAAGGGTATCAGTCTGGCAAATTGTAGAATCGTTTCCCGCGTTCAACAAAACGCTATTTACCACTTTTACTACTACAGAATGAGTTGCAAAACATCCAGGCGTTTCGGTTAACGTCGCCGAATATGTTGTAGAAACCTTCGGGCTTACTAACGGTGTAAAACTACTTTGGTCATTAATATTATAAGCCGGCGTCCAGAAAATACTTCCTGTGCCAGTGGACATAAGTTGCACCGTATCAATCGAGCAAATCAATGTATCGGTTGTGAGATTAAATATTGGCTTATCAATTATATCGATCGTATCTGCTATTGTTTTAAGGCAACCTTTGCTATTTGCAACAGTAAACTGCACAGGGTAGTTGCCTACGGCAGAATAGGAATAACTTGGGTTCTGAATTACGGATGTATCATTCGACTGTGAAGGATCTCCGAAATCCCATCTCCAGGAACTTACATAGCCATATCTTGATTTTGTAGTATCGGTAAATTTATAGATGCATTAATGCACCTCCCTTCCGATGTGAAGCCAGGGAAAAATCCGGGATAAACTTTGCTTATTTGACTTGCAGAATCTGAACACTGTTGTCCCCGGTTTATGACTAATTTATAGACATAAACTCCCGTGTCAGTATAAACGTGCGATGGCGATTGAAGCGTCGAAGTATTTAAAGGGCCACTTGCAGTATCGCCAAATTCCCAATAAAACGTTTGGTTTTGGGGAGAATTGTTAGCATTGGCAAAGCTTACAGAAAAGCCGTCACAGGTAACAGGTTTGGGACCTAACTCCACTCCGGCAAAATCGCAGTCAGTAACGTTTACAATAAAATCTTTGCGATGTTCATTCAATAAAATGCCGTTTCTATAAGACTTAACGGCAACGCATACCACGTATTTGCCAACATTTGGAGCGATGCCGCTAATTATTCCGGTTTCAGGATCTAACATAGCTTTGTCACCCAGTGGTGCATCAGATGAAAAACCATTGATATAATTCACAGAATTATATGCCGGCGGGCTGGGATTTACGTTGCTTGCATTTTGTGAAGCTCCTCCGTTAAATGCTGGTGCAAATGAATAAGAAAGGGAATCCAGGTTATCATCTGTTGCACTAAAATTCAGCGTAAAACGCTTTTGCCTGCAAATTGCGTCTACACTTGTCGAGAAGAAGGGGGAGGTGTCTGGTTTTCCAGGTATTGAACAACTATAGGTGGAACCGGTTCCTCCAACTCCGGGAGCATTATAAACATTCGCGAGTGGATTAACGCGACAACACGTTTGATAAGTCGCCGTGTAGCCTTTGATATTATCTGGCAACGTTACCTGTAAAATAAATATCCCTACGTGGTAATTGAGTACAGGTGCGTTACTAATACATGGAGGAAAAGGATCAACTTGCACAGGCACTTCGGCGCTTTTTAAAACATCATACGGCTGCTTAAAGGCCGGAAATTGAGCGCCATTGTCGTTATTAAATATTCCGATAAAAACGTCGCCAGGCATACTCGCTCCTGTTGTTAACTGGTCTCTAAACAATTTGAGGGTAATAATATAATTGCTCGTGTTCGGATTTATACCAGGCCCTACATATTCATACAACATTTCTCCACCCACAATATGTGCAGCCCAGGCGGGCATAGCCATACCTATTATTAAACATATGAGTAGGATTCTTTTCATCAAAAAAATTAATACGGATTGTTCTATTAGAATAATGTTAAATTAAGAAAAAAAGCTGGGGAGTTTTCAGAATATTTTTTTTTCATTTATTCTTTCGTAAAACCACCAGGGTATTTATCGCGGCTGGGTTAGAAATTCTAGTAAAAAGTCCAGGGATTTACGAGGTTGTTCCCACATACCCATATGCCCTGAAGTTTCTAAAACGTGAATAGTAGAAATGCGGGGCAGATGACATTGTCTTAAAGATGCATCGAGTGGAATTGCGGCATCTTCCTTGCCGACAATAAAAAGCACAGGTTTTGAAAAAGATTTCAAAACGGAAATTCGCTCAGGCCTTTTCATCATCGCTCCATAATATTGAATCAATGTTTTACCTGAAAAGTTTTTTGACAGATCAATTAAATCGTCAATAAGATTATCGTTTTCCTTTTTTGTTTTTCCCGAAAATAGATTTGCTGTAGTCGTTTTCAAAAACGACGCTGGTCCATTTTCTCTAATAAATTGAATCCCTTTGCTACGGGCATCTTTTTTCGCCTCATCATCAGCGAAGGCCGAGGAATGAAAAAGCCCAAAGGAATTTAAGAGTTCAGGATATTTTTCAGCAAATACGAGGGTAATATAACCACCCATGCTATGCCCGATAAGTGTAAATGTTTTTCTTTCGGTTTTATCAATTTCGGCATCGGCTATGGCTTTTATTACTTCAGCATAGTCCTCAATGGTAACTTCGCCTTCAAGTATTTCTGATGCGCCGCTACCAGGAAGATCGGGAATAATAACATAAAATTTTTCGCGAAGTTTTTCAGCCTGGTAATTCCATATTCTATTGTCTTCGGCAAAACCATGCAGCAACATCACAGCATCACCACTGCCTTCAGCACGATAAAATATTTTTTTATTGCCAAAACTTATTTGCTTCATTGCTTACATTTTTTTCCCTGGAGATATAAAATAAACTTCTGAAAATTAGTATAGCGATAATGGGCATAAGCGCAGGATTCATGTGTTGCGGTAGGAAAAACCAGCAACCAAAAAGCGTTAAATTAAAGACAGAATAAATGAAAAAATATTTAGCCGACCTCTTATTTTTTGAATGAACAAAAAATGCGGCAATCGCATTCGTTGGCCACGCCCAAAGCAAATTGAAATTATCTTTAGTCATTAAGTGATCCGTTCCTAACCACATAAAGATTAAAAGGCATCCCAGGAGCCCAGTAATGAAGAACATGAATCCATCAAAGGCGCCCAGCAATCTCTTTATAAAAGTATTTTTTGAAAAACTTAGAAAAACAACTAAAAGAAAGACGCACGTAAATACAAAAAATGGATGTGTAAAATAATTAACGACAACAGGTGGTAAATTTAAAGGCACAATCTGTTGTTTATCTTTTACAAGAGATCGCGAGTCCATCCTGGAACTATCAAATGTTTTCATTAAATAGTCGGGAAGAAACATAACCTCCCTGGGCTTCATTACGGCATCCATCGGGCTACCCAGTAAAATATCTATGCCAAGTTTGCTCCATTGCTTATCGTTGGAATTGAGGTATTCATAAATGAGATCCCGAAATGTTTTCTTGCTGTGCACCACATTTGAAAAGTGAACAGCAGTGTCGGCGGCTTTGCTTAAAAGGTCGCGTAGCCGGGTTGTGCAATTATCAAATGTGAAATCATATTTATAAAATTTATTCACACCAATCATATTTGCCTGGAGCAGCGTAATAATATTGCGCTTTTCAGAACAGGTTAAATTTAAAGTCTGCTCAATAACGCCCCGCCCATCCTGCTCATATTCATAAATAAATGAATCAAAGTCATCTGTTGAAATGTAAAAATTTAATTTACCCCTGATAAATTTTGTATAAAATCCCGGCTCGTCAAAATTAAAAGTTCCGTAATTGTAAACGATATCACTATGAGTAACGCTGTCGGTTACACGAATGGCGCTGTGGCCGAAGGTTGAATAAAGTAATTCGCCGGGGGTACAAGTTAAAATGCTGAC
>JBBRSV010000040.1:0-33793 GCA_038245055.1 Chitinophagales bacterium
AAGCATCCTCACACCTATATCAAAAACAAAAGAATCAAGATTGCATTTACCCAATGAAGAACAAAAATATTTACTGAAATTGTTTAAAATTTAATCGGGTGTCCCAATGCGGAAAACAGGAAAAAGTAGAATGAAAATTCTGCCTAAAGAAAAAGCGGATTTCGACGTTATGCCAGAATCCGCTTCAATACTACATTTGAAGAATGTGAAACTTCTCGTTGTGAACTGGCTGGGACTCGAACCCAGGACCCATACATTAAAAGTGTATTGCTCTACCAACTGAGCTACCAATTCTTTTTAAAGGAGTGCAAAAATAAGGTAAAAAGATTTTGCAACAAATTATTTACAGAAGTTATTGAGGATAAGATCGATCCGGGTTAAAATAATCTTTTATTACACCAACATCCATGTTATTTTTGTCCCTTATAAAATTGTATAATGTACTCCAATAAAATTGTGGTAATTACCGGTGGAAGTGATGGAATCGGGAAGGCTTTAACTGCTGCATTTTTAAAAATGGGCGCGAAGGTGGCCACTTGCGGCCGCGATCAGCAAAAGCTTGATTTATTAAAGAATGAACATAAAGACGCACCACTTTTTACCATGATCGCTGATGTGAGCAAAGAGGAAGATTGCAAAAATTTTATTCAGGCTGCAATAGCCAAATTTGGTGGCATTGATATCTTGATAAATAACGCTGGCATATCAATGCGCGCGCTCTTTAAAGACACTGAATTGGATACCCTGAGAAATGTAATGAATATTAATTTTTGGGGCACCGTTTATTGTACAAAATTTGCCATGGATGCTGTCATTGAAAGTAAAGGAAGTATCGTAGGTGTTTCCTCGATTGCCGGTTATCGGGGCTTGCCGGGTAGGAGCGGTTATAGCGCCAGTAAGTTCGCTGTAAATGGCTGGCTGGAGGCCATACGGACCGAACTACTTGACACCGGGGTAAACGTAATGTGGGTGTGTCCTGGTTTTACAACATCCAACATAAGAAATGCGGCTTTAAATAAAGATGCCAAGCCCCAGGGAGAATCGCCTATGGACGAAGGGAAAATGATGAGCTCAGAGGAATGTGCTGATCATATTATAGATGCAATTACAAAAAGAAAGCGGACGCTTGTATTAACTGCTAACGGTAAGCGCACCGTTTTTATGAATAAATATTTTCCCAACCTCGCGGATAAAATGGTTCGCAAATTTTTTTTTAAGAATGGGAACCTTGTAAAATAATTGTAATACTATTCATTGCTTTTTTATTATCTTTTAATTTTAAGAAAAGCGTAAATAATTTGAATGCCTTTAATAACGCTCACATCTGACATAGGGAGACAGGATTTTTTAACGGGAGCTGTGAAAGGCCAATTGCTTAGCATTAATAGCAGTTTTAATATCGTTGATATTTCACACGAACTCTCTCCATTCAACTACCCGCAGGCAGCATACGTTTGCCGCAATGCAATAAAGAATTTTCCGCCACATACTTTTCATATTGTTTTGGTTAACCTGTTTGATAAACGACCGGAACATCTGTTGCTAATTCAACATGATAATCAATACATCGGCTGTGCAGATAATGGTTTGATAACAATGATCCTGGAAGAAGCGCCGGAAAAAATTGTAGCGCTCCCCTTGCAGTCTTCTGCGCAAAAAAATACTTTGTATTGCGCGTCTGTTTTTGGCAAAGCCTATCAACAATTATTGGAAGGAAGCACGATGGATGAAGTGGGTGATAGCAGCGTTTCTATCGAAGTAAAAAATCCTTTGCGCCCTTTGCTTGGCCCAAAATATATTGAAGGCCAAATCATCTTCATTGATAATTTTGAAAATGTGATCATCAATATCACCAAGGAAGAATTTGAAGAACAGCGGCGGGGCAGAAGTTTTAAAATTGTTTTTAAAAGAGATGAGATCATTGATAAGATCAGTGAGACATATGCTGATGTATTTGAAAGCGAAAAATTAGCTTTATTTAATTCAGCCAATTACCTGGAAATTGCTGTAAACAAAGGAAACGCTGCCGGTCTTTTTGGGCTGGAAGGGTATTCAGAAAAATTGAATACACAAACACAGTATATGCAGAACCGCCTGCTCTATCAAACAGTAAAGATCTACTTCGAATAAATAATTTTCATTTTATTTCCTTTACAACTAAACAAAAAGAAAATACATGCGGAGAAGAAATTTTATTAAGATGTCATCGCTCTCTATAGCTGGTTTATTAATTGCTGATTTTTCAAAAGCTGGGGGTAAAAAAAATACCGTTATACAAATGCCTGATAAGGTTGAAATTCTTTCAGGCGATCAATATCATGCATTACAATCTTCTGATAAATACACCTGGAAGTATAAAGATGTGATCGTTCAATTAAAAAAATTGACTGATAAAATTGAAGTGTTTGCACAAGCGCCATCGCTACCTTTGCAGGAGATAAAACTTTCATGGAAATATTCAACTTCAAATACTTCTGCTATCCTGGGCGATGCGTGGGAGAGAACCTATGGTACAGTATCATGGCAAAAAATCAGTGACACAAAAAAACTACCCTGGTATTGCATTGCGCATGATGCCAATAACACCGTTTGTTTTGGTGTAAAAACAGGTTGCAGTACTATTTGTTCCTGGCAAATAACAAACGATAATTTACAATTAACGCTGGATACCCGAACAGGTGGTAATGGTGTGCAACTAAAAGACAGAAAACTTCATGCGGCGGATATTGTGACTACAGAAAAGGCAGATAATGAAAATGTTTTCGCCACTGTGAGACGGTTTTGTTCACAAATGTGTGATACCCCAAGATTGACCGAAAAACCGGTTTATGGAATCAATGATTGGTATTTTGCTTACGGGAGTAATTCCGCTGACCTTATACTGGAAACAACTTCTTTAATGGCTTCTTTAGCCTCAAATTCTGATAATCTCCCTTTTTCAGTAATTGATGCTGGTTGGGCAATCAAGTCTCCGTTACTGCCCGACGATTGCTGCTGGGGCGATGACTTTGCAGTTTCAAACAGCAAGTTTGGCGACATGAAAAAGCTGGCAGAAGCCATAAAGAAAACCGGCATGCGTCCCGGATTGTGGACAAGACCTTTATGCGCCAGGCACAACGACAAGAAGAGTTTACTGATGGCGTCTATCCCTGGCCGTGATGATCCGAAAACACCACTTCTTGATCCGACGATTGAGGAAAATATTGAACGCATAAAAAACCTTTGGAACACTTACCATCAATGGGGTTTCGAAATGGTTAAACACGATTATACTACGTATGATATTTTTGGAAAATGGGGTTTTCAAATGGAAGATGGCCTTACAAGTGCGGGATGGCAATTTAATGACAACCATAAAACGAATGCAGAAATAATTTTGCATTTATATCAATCAATGCGTGAGGCGGCCGGCAGTATTTATTTAATCGGCTGCAATACTATGAGCCATTTATCTGCAGGCATTTTTGAGTTAAACCGCATCGGCGATGATACCAGTGGAAAAGAATGGAGCCGCACAAAAAAAATGGGCGTTAATACACTTGGTTTTAGAATGGTTCAACACGAAACTTTTTATGAGGCTGATGGTGATTGTGTTGGGCTCACAAAGGAAATTCCGTGGGATAAAAATAAACAGTGGATGCAATTACTGGCTAAAAGCAGTGCACCGTTATTTATATCAGCGCAGCCAAACGCCGTAGGCGAAGAACAGAAAAAGGTTATCACTGAAAGTTTTGCCAAGGCATCGAAACAACAACCTGTAGGAGAGCCGGTGGATTGGCTCACCGATCAATTTCCATCTAAATGGAGATTGGAAGGCCAGGAAGTACAGTTCAATTGGTGATAATATAAAACGCTATAATTATCTACATCTTTTTTGCCAAAGATCTTTTATCGCCTAAAATTGAAAAAAATCACTATATTCTTTTAAAACATGTACATGGATATTAATGAAGCCTACCAATTGATCATGCAAAAGCTTACGACGTGGACGCATGGTTTTATAAAAATGTTACCGAATATTTTATTGGCCACCGTTATTTTAGTTATAGGTTTATTTTTAGCAAAGCGTATCAGGCGGATAGCGATAAAATTAATTGCAAAGGCATCTTCCAATACCACATTAAATGGATTATTTGCCTCAATTATTTACATTTTTTTTATCGGCGTTACGTTCTTTATTGTGCTAAGTATTCTCCAGCTTGATAAGGCAGTAACCTCTGTGTTGGCAGGTGCAGGAATTATTGGATTGGCGCTTGCTTTTGCCTTCCAGGACATTGCTGCAAATTTTATTTCTGGCATTTTTATTTCATTCCGGAGGCCGCTTCATATCGGCGATACCGTAAAAATAAAAGACTATATGGGAAAGGTGGAAGAGATTAATCTCAGGGACACGACCATCCGTACCTTCCAGGGCGAAATGGTCATCATTCCAAATAAAGAAGTTTTTCAAAACCCCATAGAAAATTATTCATTATTGGGAAAACGAAGAATTGATCTTAAAATTGGCGTATCCTATGGGGAAGATTTGCGAAAAGTACTGGACGTAACCTTGAACGCTGTGAAGGGAATAGAGGGTTTATCTGATGAAGATGAAACCACCATGTTTTACCAGGAATTTGGCGGTAGTTCAATAAATTTTGTAATACGCTTATGGATTAAATCACCGGACCAGCCTGTTTACCTGCAGGCCGGCAGCGAAGCTATTATGCGAATAAAAAAGGCGTATGATGAAAACGATATCATGATTCCTTTCCCTATACGTACTTTGGATTTTGGTATCAAAGGCGGCACCACTTTAAAAGAAATGCCCATAAACATTGCAGGCCAAGAAAACGATAGACCAGCTTCATAATTTAGAATTGCTTCATTTCATTTTTTAATAACAAAACTATTATCATGTTCAAAAAAGACGGTTTCATTCATCATGTATTTTTTTGGCTGAAAAATCCTAATTCTGTAGAAGATGAGCAAGATCTTGTGGAAGGATTAAAGAAACTTTCAGCGGCTGCTACCATTAAATCCTTTCATATCGGTAAGCCTGCGGCCACTAATCGTGAAGTAATTGAAAACACTTATGCCATTTCGTGGTTGCTTTTATTTGACAATAAAGAAGACCAGGATATATATCAAACGGACCCCGTTCACCTAAAATTTATTGAAGAATGCGCGCAATTTTGGAGTAAGGTTGTAGTCTACGATACGATTGATGCATCCTGAATGAAATAGAATGTTTAAACTCCGAATGAACTACCGCATCCGCAGGTAGTGCTGGCATTAGGGTTATTATAGGTAAAGCCACGTGAGTTTAAGCCACCTTCGAAATCGATTTCCATATCAATAAGGTAAATGCTTTGAGCAGGATTGATGATGCAGGGAATTCCATCTACTTCAAAATATTCGTCATTTGCTGTTTTTTCTTCAAAATCAAGTATATAGGACATTCCGGAACAGCCGCCGCCTTTTACCCCAACGCGTAAAAGTTTTTTTGTATCAAAACTTTCCTGCTTCATCAATCTTTTAATTTCCGTAGTGGCTCCGCTGGTAAATTTAACGGGCGTCTTATTTATTGTATCCATAATATTTTTTATTCTTTTGAAAATATATTTGCGCTGACAGCGTTTTTAGCTGGTAATTATAACCTTTAATCATTTGCAAAATTACAATCCTTTCCTTTCGGATTGATTATTTTTGTTTGAAATTATCATAATGTCAACATTTGAAACTATTGTCATTATTCTACTTGGTGTGGTATTTTTAGCCATTATATGGATGATAACTGAATTTACCTCTATGAAAAAGGAAACCAGGGATAAAGCAGTTTTAAATCCTGATACCTTAAAGTTACGTTTGCAGGCTTATGAGAGGCTCACTTTGTTAGCCGAAAGAATTTCCCTTCAGAATTTATTATCACGTGTGCCATACACAGGGCTTTCATCAAGACAAATGCAGTCATCACTTATAGACGCGATCCGCCAGGAATATGAATACAATATCAGCCAGCAAGTGTATGTATCTCCCGAAGTTTGGAAAGCTGTCAACAATCTCAAAGAACAAAATATTTATGTGGTGAATGAACTTGCCGCCACTATGCCATTTCAGGCATCTTCCATGGACCTCAATAAACAAATAATCGATTTTGTTATCCACAATCCCAAAGCCTCTCTTCACAGTATTGTTTTAGAAGCCCTTAACTTTGAGGCGAAGAAACTCATGTAAGCATTCCATTTGCTTAAGCAGTTGCGCTTCAATTCAGGGTTTTTAATGCACAAATGAAAGAAGAGCAAAAAATATACACAGATAGCGGGATAGAAATCAAGAAAGTTTACAATTTTGGTGATTTAAATACGTGCGTTCCGGAAACCGCCGGAGAGGTTCCGGGCAAATTTCCCTTTACGCGTGGCGTGCAACCGGATATGTACCGCGGCAGGTTGTGGACCATGCGCCAATATTCCGGCTTTAGCACCGCTGAAGAAAGCAATGCGCGGTATCATTATCTTATCTCCCAGGGAGTAAGCGGTTTAAGTGTAGCGTTTGATCTTCCTACGCAAATTGGTTATGATAGCGACCATGAATTAGCTGAAGGTGAAGTTGGAAAAGTAGGCGTGGCAATCGATTCCATCGATGATATGGAAGCGTTGTTTAAAGACATCAATTTAAAAGATGTTTCTACCTCGATGACGATCAATGCAACCGGGTTTATTTTGCTTGCATTTTATGTGGCGATTGCAAAAAAGCAAGGTGCTGATCTCACTCAATTACAAGGCACTATTCAAAATGATATTTTAAAGGAATACGCTGCGCGGGGAACCTATATTTATCCGCCAAAACCTTCCATGCGCATCATTACCGACATCTTTGAATGGTGCAGTAAAGAATTGCCAAAATGGAATACAATTTCTATTTCCGGTTATCACATCCGCGAAGCGGGAAGTACGGCTGTGCAAGAGCTGGCATTCACACTTAGTAACGGTAAGGCTTACGTGCAGGCCGCATTAAGCAAGGGGCTTGATATTGATGTTTTTGGAAAAAGACTTTCTTTCTTTTTTAATGCGCATAATAATCTTTTTGAAGAGGTGGCAAAATTTAGAGCAGCCCGCAGGATGTGGGCGAAAATTATGAAAGACGCTGGCGCTACAGACGAAAAAGCGATGATGATGCGCTTTCATACACAGACTGGGGGCAGCACATTGACCGCCCAACAACCGCTGAATAACATCAGCCGGGTAACTATCCAGGCGCTTGCGGCAGCGCTTGGCGGCACACAAAGCCTTCATACTAACGGGTACGATGAAGCGCTAAATCTTCCGACAGAAGAGGCAGCAGGAACGGCATTGCGTACCCAGCAGGTAATAGCGTTCGAAAGCGGTATTACCGATACGGCAGACCCTTTGGCCGGAAGTTTTTTTGTTGAAAAACTTACCAATGACGTAGAAAGTGCGGCCTGGAAAATTATTGACACGATTGACAATATGGGCGGTAGCGTGCATGCAATTGAAGAAGGATATATTCAAAATGAAATTGCGGCAAGTGCCTATATTTATCAACAAAAAATAGAAGCGAAAACTAAGGTCATTGTTGGGGTGAATGCTTTTACCGGCGGCCAGGAAATTACGCCTCCAGCTTTTAAGATAGATGATAGTATCAGGCAGGTGCAAGCCGATAAATTAAAAAAAATGAAGGTCAATCGAGATGGAGATAAGGTGGCTGAAAGTTTGAAGAAAATTAAAGAGCATGCAGCGAAGAATATAAATTTGATGCCTGTAGTAATTGAGGCTGTTGAAAATTTTTGCACGTTGGGAGAAATTTCTGATAGCCTCAGATCCGTTTTTGGAGAATACAAATAATAATTAAACTGCTTATGAAATATATTTTACTCGTGCTTTTCACTTGTGTGTTTGGAAACTCGCAGGCGCAAAAATTTGCTTTGTTGGACATGCGTCTTGCAGATCCGATAAAATATTCCAATATCATAACCTCCAATGATAAATTTAAGAGGCTATTTCCTGTAGAGAAAAAAATGCTGCCGGAGTTTATAAAGGCCCTGGAAGAAATTGAAACGAGGCTTTCAACTAAAGTGCCCATAAAAGAGTTGAAGCAATATGAAATGGGCTGTATAAAATTTACGGGTGTGATAGTATCTCTTAACACTGGCGAAAGAATTGACTACGTGATAACGTCTAATTGCGACAATGTAAAAATTGCTATGCATCTTTGCGACGCTAAATTAAGCAAGGCTACCAATGGTTTTTTTATAAAAACCTTCATTAAATATATCAAGGAAAATGGAAAATAATTTCCATCTTTTTTGCCTTTCATTCTGCGCACCAAACCGTTATTAAAAATTACCTGTTGGGATTTTTTTTTAGGGATTAGCTAATTGCCGGTTAATAACCGCTGGAATATGACCTGGTTCGGTTCACTTTAAGATCTCGTAAAAGTGGAGATTTTGGGCTGATATTAATGCTGAAGGAATGGAACAAACTACTTTGGGAGATTGAAATAGACATTTGCCAGCAATGTAAATCCCGCGAAATAGAAGCAGTTACCTGGTTTATTTTTCCACTGCTAATATCATAATAGCCATTAAGTGAAGTTTGCCATTTAGGAGTTAGGGCAAGTGTTCCGCCAAAGGTTGCATTCTGCGTAAAGTTGGTAGCAAAACCAGTATTCAGAATATAGTTTTTAGAAAATGATAGTGCGTAAGAAAAATTCAGTGACCATGGAATATTGAAATCCGCATATTCGCCCGGGTTATTTCTTATATGGTTTATCTCATTATTATATTGATCAGTCGAGTACCCGTCTGCGGCATATTGGTCCGGCTTTAGTGTCGGTTTTGTTGAGCCCGTTTTTTTATTGCCTCCTTGCAACGAACTTGATAACGATACATTCCCCGTCGTGAGCCGACCTAAAGAAAGCGGCTTGCGCTGCCATAGTAATTGATCCACCCTTTGACCCTGTCCATTCGCATCATAAGGATCCAGTTGCGCATTCGCGGTAATGTTTATTTTATTAAATAAATTACTTCTTGCCGAAACAGATAGCGGACTTAATTGAAAAGAATCCGCAAAGAAATTATAGCTTCCGTTAATGCTTAAACCGTCGATAATAGATATTTTCTTCAGCGCATTTTCGCCGGTGTCTTTCCTGTTTTTCACCTTCATCGAAATGTTATTATCAATGCCAAACGTCAATCCTCCGAACCTTCCGGGCGAATAAGGGCCAAAAACATTTCTTTCATATTGAGAAAATTGGCCAATATCTCCTGCGGTATCAACTCGTGTAGAGTAAAAAGTATTTTTATTAAAGTCGGGCTTATAACTTATACCAAGGCTTGGTGTTATCTCATGCCGTATCGCCTGAATTTTCGCATCTTTATTTTTCGCGGTTATTAGTCCAAAAATGCGTGTTGATACGCCAAGGCCAAATGTCATTTGCCTTGCAGTATAAAAACCTTTTTGAACCCTTGTTTGCAAAGATTTACTGGTGGTATCCCATGAATGAAAAGTTTTTGTTTGGTACCACGTTTCATCATAACTAACGGAAGGCCCAACCTGGAAAGCGCCAATCTGCGGCAGTGATAAAGAAATAGGGAATGAGTGATGCGCTCCAAATTGGAATGTGTCTGCAATTTGTTTAAAGATCTGCGGCACGGTGTCATAGAATGAAAAAAGGCTTTTTGCATTTCCATTGTAAGCGATGCCGATATTTTCATACCATTTAGGCGTTCCGACAGATTCCTTTTTTCTGAAAGGATACATGGTTTGAAGGTTGAAGGCGACGTCTGGAAGGTTTACGTTGATAATTTTTAGATTAGTATTCTGGTTATGATTTGCAGTTATTGTCAAATTTTTATTCTTCCATGTTTTTGACCAAGCGATAGAAGATTGTAACTGGTTATTAAAATTTATGTAAGGGTTATCCGACACATTCCTGTTGTAGCTGCTGCTGCCCGCATTTACGTTTGCATTAAAAGATACGCCCGGATGGGCTTTGCTGTCCATCGAGTGGTTCCAAACAAGATTATAACTTCTATTTTGAACAAAATCAGGATCATGTCTAAAATTCTGATTGAATTGTTGGATATTAAAAGTCAGGCTTCCGCTGTAGTGATATCGTTTCAGGTAGCGTGGGTTAATACTCGCCGCCCATCCTCCATAAGAATATATGCTGCCCCTGAAAATAACATCCCAGTTTTCATTCATAACTTTATAATATCCTAATCCTTCCAGACCAAGTCCCCGTTGTTGATTGGTTGTAAATGTTGGCTGTAACAGCCCTGAATGCCTTCCCTGGCTTAATGGATAAATTCCAAAAGGAAAATAAATGGGAATAGGCACGCCTTCAAATTCAGGATGTACCGGCCCGGTAATGGCCACTTTATTATTAATAAATTTTATCTTATTACTTACAAAAGCAAAATGCGGCGTGTCAAGATTACAGGTGGTGAATCTTCCTCTCAATGCATAAAAAACATCGTTATCCATTTTCTTAATTACCTCTCCGTATACATACATTTCTCCCTGTTGTGTATAGGTGCTTTTTGTAAGCCCTTTACCGCTCTTCATATTAAATTTTATTGAATCGCTTTGCGAAAGAAAATCCCCTTGCTTGTAGGTTGGCAATGAAATTACTTTACCTGTCGAATCTCTTTTAATTGAAGCAAGAATATTTCCATTTGCCTGGTCAAATTCAATCACCGGCGCTGTTAGGTTATTGTCTTTGTATTGCGTAGTGGCCTTCTTTCCATAAAGTGTTACTGTACCTGCTGGAACGTCCAGCACCATGGAATCTTCAGCGCTATATTCAACAGTTGTATCCGGTGCATTCTTCGAACTTTTGAAAGCAAGCGTATCCGAAGTTTTCCGCATAGAAACTGTATCGCCTTTTAAAACAGAATCTATCCCCGGAGATGGAATAGTATCCGTGTTAACAATTTTTGACGGTAACGTATCGTTTATAGAATTTAGCTTTTTCTCTACAGAAATATTTTTTTTCTTTGCGGGTATCACTGTATCGGCTGCTGAAATAAAATTTCTGAGTGAGGCTGAATTAAGAAAACCTTTATCCTTGCTTTGTACGTTCATGATAAAAAGGATAGCCGAAACTGCCAATGCAGAAGTGTATTTTAAGCTAACTTTGTTTATCATGAGTGGCGCAGTTGTAACAAAAATAGAGATTATCGCATTAAGGATATGTGAAGATTATAAATTCAAAAATTGTTGATCCGTTAAAACCAAAGAATTAAAATGATTGTATCAAAAAAATTGTGTTTGATTTTATTTTCAATTTTACTTTTCAGTATTACTACCAAAGCTCAAGTTCCAAAAAAGATAAAGACCATAATTGTTGATCCGGGCCATGGAGGTGAAGATCACGGTGCCAGGGGAGAATATGAAGGAACATTGGGATCCCAGGAAAAAAATATTACTCTTGCCATTTCCATGAAGTTGGTTGATGAGTTGAGAAAACAGATGCCTGATGTAAACATCATTCCAACTCGTACCACCGATGTGTTTAATTCTGTAAGGGAAAAAGCGCAGTTTGCCAATGACCATCACGGTGATCTTTTTGTATGCATACACGCAGATGCGGTAACTTTAAAAACCGGCTCCAGAATTATTGGCTATAAAAAGGAAACTTATTACACTACCCGTTCTGTAGGCAAGGGAAAGAAAAGAAAAAAAGTCCGCACGCCGCACGTACACACGGTTGCGGAAAGAGAATATTTTAAAATTCCTACACAAAGAAAAGGTACCAGTACGTTGATATTGGTTGCCCGTCAATCTGCTGACAAAATTAAAGCATTGGAAAATTCCGATCTGCCATTTGAGACTGCCGATAACGATAGCACGGTTACCATAAACTATGATAGTCCCGAATGGAAGGCAAGTGCATTAATTTATTCCCAGCATTATTTTAAGAAAAGCTATGAGCTGGCATCTGATGTTCAGGCAGAAATTGCCGGTTACGGCAGAAATGACCTGGGTGTTTGGCAACGCCAAAAAGGCCTTTGGGTATTGCATGCTACACAAATGCCTGCGGTGCTAATAGAAACGGGATTTATTTCCAATTATGAAGATGAAAGATATCTTAATAGTGAAAAAGGACAACAGGAAATTGCGGAGGCAATCACACGCGCATTAATAAAATACAGGAACCAGGTAGAAACGCCACAAGCTAACCTTAACGCCGCCAAATAAAATACCTTTCTTATCATTTCAAAGCTTCATTGCCCCCTGGCTGTTAAGAAGAACAATCATTCCCAATAAACGTTTTATTAATTAAAAAGGCTGAAAACTGTCTGCCAACAAAGATTTACTATTTTCGCACTGCCATCTCGAAAATTTTTAACGGGAGTGAGTGGCCTTCCATATTACAAATAATAATACATGAAAATTAATAACGAAACGAAGATTGGGGTGATGACAGTTGTCGGCGTCGTGCTGCTGGTATTTGGATTTAATTTTCTGAAAGGAAAAAGTCTTTTCAAAAAAGAACATCACATATACGCTGTTTACACTGATGTGCAGGGCCTCAATAAATCTAACCCGGTAGTAATTAACGGCCTTCATGTAGGTAATGTCAACGATCTTGATGGTGGAAAAGATTTAAAACGTATTGTGGTTACTGTTAACCTTACCAAGGATATAAATATTCCCAATAACTCTTTAGCAGTAATCAATCCTGGTCTTTTAGGCAGCCCATCCCTTGAAATACAATTAGGAAATTCAACAACTTATTTACAAAACGGCGATACCTTATTAACATCGCTTAGCAGCGGGGCTTTTGATGAAGCATTAAAAATTATCAACCCTGTGTTATACGAGGTGAGAAACGCTGTTAAATCATTGGATTCCGTGCTGCATGTTGTAACAACTGTATTTGATCCTACTGCTAAAAATAATATTAAAGGAATTCTTTCTAATTTAAATACAACAACCGCATCGTTTGCTTTATCAGCTTCATCCTTACAACAAATGCTTAACCAACAAAATGGAGCATTGGCAAGTGCGTTGAAAAATGTTAATGCGTTTACGGCTAATCTTAATGCAAATAATGAAAAGCTGAACGGCATACTTTCAAATACGCAAAAAGCTACTGCAAACTTTGCGGCTCTTGATCTAAAGCCCACGCTTGATACATTGAATGTGGCTGTTAGCAATTTTAAAGAGGGATCTGCCAAAATAAATAGTAAAGATGGTTCCCTTGGATTGCTTTTGAACGACAAGAAATTATATAACAATCTGCAGGAGACTTCCAATAAATTAAATATTCTCATAGATGATATAAGAGTCCATCCGAAGCGTTATGTGAACATTTCAGTTTTTGGCAAAAAGGATAAAGGTAATTATCTCTCCGCACCATTAACGGATGATACAATTAAAGTGAAGAAATAAGAGATGTTCACGCCAGCTAAAATTGTCTTCCTTATTATTTTTCTTCAGATAAGTTTTATTTCATTTGCCCAGGTTCCGCTTCCCAAAAGCGATTCTTTAAAAACTTCCCCTGATACTACCACAACCATTAAAGAATTTGAGATCATTCGTGGACCAAGCATGCGGAGCATTAACATAGATTCTACGACTACTTTACAAACCATCGCCGGCGGTGCTGTTATAAAACAAGGAACAACAATTTTTAGTGGAGATAGTATCGTTATTAATCCTGCTACTCACGTGGTGGAGGCATTTGGTAACGTGCACATCAACCAGGCCGATAGCGTGCAAACCTATTCTCAATACCTAAAATATATTGGTACGGAGAAAACCGCTTACCTGAAAAAAGATGTGCGGCTGAATGATAAAAAAAGCACACTCTACACGCAAGCACTGGATTATAACCTTCAATCAGGAATTGGAAATTATCACAATGGAGGAAAAGTTATTAATGGTAAAACAACAATTACCAGCAATGATGGAACCTACTATGCTGATACAAAAGATGTGTATTTTAAAAATAATGTTGATGTAATTGAACCTCAAAAACACATTACCACCGATTCGCTTTTATACAACATGAAATCCCAGGGATCTAACTTCTCGGGTAATACGCGCATTCAAACTAAAGAGGCAGATATTTATACAACACAAGGCACTTATGACTTCAACACGGGCAATGCTTTATTCACCAGCCGTTCAAGGGTTAAGGACAGTAGCGGCCGGGTGTATGTCGCTAACAACATGGCGTTAGATGATAAATCCGGCAGCGCACAATTGGAAGGCAATGCTCTTATAAGCGATACTGCGAGCGGATTTATAGTCTTAGCGAACCAGATTTTTTTAAATAAAAAGAATAATTCATTTCTTGCAACAAGAAAGCCTGTGTTGATTATAAAGCAAAAAGAAGACAGTATTTATGTTGCTGCCGATACTATTTTTTCCGGCTATTCTTCTATGGTAAAAAATAATAAATTTATCCTGAGAAAGGACTCTGTTCTAAGCGACTCGGTACTTCAAAAAACCAGGACAGATACTTTACAATCATCCCGGCCTTTAACAAACAGGCCACCTTCAAAATTTAAAAATCAAAGGGATTCATCCTATAATCTTGCGCACACAATTGATTCTTTAAATGCAGTTCCCAAAGCCAGCGTCCCGAAAAATCCGCCCGATGAAAAAGATAAAATCATCATTACAGATTCTTCCAAAATATTTCCATTAAAGCGAGATGCAACGAAAGTTGATTCTGCGAAATTAATTTTAATAAAAAAGGATTCTATACAAATAGACTCTGCCAAATTACTTGCTTTAAAAAAAGATACAGCCAGGTATAATTCTTCAAAATTAATTCCTTTTCAAAGTGATTCAACGAAAGCTGATGCTGCAACATCTTTATTAAAAAAAGGCAAAATGTCTTTGCCTGATTCTATTAAATCATTAAAGAAACCTGGAGATAAAAGTGAAGATTCGTCAAGATATTTCCTGGCATTCCATCATGTAAGAATCTTTAGTGATTCGCTGCAAAGTGTTTGCGACAGCCTTTTCTTTTCTGCAAAAGATTCTGTATTCCGGTTGTTTTATAGCCCGGTAATTTGGAGCGGTCACACACAAATTACCGGGGACACTATTTATTTATATACAAAGAATAGAAAACCTGAAAGGCTCTATACATTTGAAAGGGGAATGATTGTAAACAAAACCACGCAAGGTTTTTACAACCAAATAAGCGGCAAAACAATTAATGGGTATTTTATTGACGGCGCGATCGATTATATGCGTGTGAAAGGTTCCCAGGCCGAAAGTATTTATTATGCGCAGGACGAAGACAGCGCCTATATTGGAATGAACAGGGCCACGGGAGATGTTATAGATCTTTATTTTAAAAATGACGATCTTAAAAAGGTTCTATTTGTAAACGATGTCAAAGGGAAAATGTATCCGATGAGGCACATTCCTGAAGACCAAAAATTTTTAAAAGATTTTATTTGGCTTCAGGAAAAGCGGCCTAAAAATAAGCTTGAACTTTTCGAATAATTCCTATTTTTTTTCAGTCACAATTTCTTCTGCCGGCGCTTCTTTGTCATCCATAATTTTACCATCTGGAAAAACAGCAACGGCCGTAAGAAGTAGTGTGCTAAAGATTAATACATAAAGGCCATATCTTTTTTCCGGGCAATATGCATTGTAGCATGAAGTGTACAATACATAAGTTTTAATAAGGTAACCTATAGAAAGTGCCACCAAAAAGATGAGTGTTCGTTTAGCCCATAGTTTATCTGCATAAATTAATAAGGCAGATACAATTGCAATAAAAACAAAGAACATTGCGGGCTTACCATACATATTCTTCTCAGTGTAAAACCCTGTAAAATTTTTATTGATATCAGCATAGTATGTCCAGGGTAAAAAGCAGCTTATTATTAAAAGCACACACGCGCTTAGGCCAATTGTTTTATAATATTTCATAATTTTTTTAAAAAAATCTTTTGATTTGCTGCGCGGGAAATTTATCTATTGTGCGCATGAGATCATTTTTTTTTGCTGACTGGTTTTGCCAAAGGTTTTTTTATACCCCTGGCCTTTCTGGCTTTTTCTTTCTCGGCCTCGGCCTTATTAAAGCGGATCACATCCCAATATTCTTTTCCATATCGTACCAATATTTCCGAATTGGGTTGAATATTTTTTTTTGATACAAGAAACACGCGCAATTTTGTAGTGACGAAAATACAATTGTTCATTATTTTAATTCCGTTTTCACATCCTTTCGCGTCATTGGCATAACGGGCAAGGTTATCCTTATAGGTATGTGAATCAATTACATGATTTCTGTTTACATAATAAATGTATGCATTCAAGCCATCTTTATGATCTACCTCTTTCCAGGTCGAAATTTTTCCTTTGTATTCTGCAATACGCGTTCCTTTGGGAATAAATACATTGGTAAATAATCCTTTTCCTGCTCCTGGTAATGTTGATTTTTTTACCAGCAGGTCTTTTTCCATAAATGCCATTTCTCTAATTGATTTTTAATTGATGAACCGGATGTGCAAGCTATATTAACCTTAACACTGTTTTGAAAATATTTTAAGCTGGACTCGAAATTATTTTTTTATTCTCCCTGATATCTGGTAAAAACCCCGTTATCAATCCTATCAGCGGAAGAAATGCGCAAACTTTAAAAACATAATAAATACTGGTATTATCTGCCAATATACCGAGCACTGCTGAACCTATGCCGCCCATTCCAAAGGCAAAGCCAAAAAAAAGTCCTGAAACCATTCCTACTTTCCCGGGTAATAATTCCTGCGCATAAACCAATATTGCCGAGAATGCAGATGAAAGAATAAACCCGATAATAACTGTTAGAATGCTGGTCCAAAAAAGATCAACATAAGGTAGCAAAAGTGTAAATGGAGCGACCCCTAAAATAGAAAACCAAATAACATATTTGCGGCCAAACTTATCGCCAAGCGGTCCGCCAATAAATGTTCCGGCAGCGGCGGCTGCTAAAAAAATAAAAAGATGTATTTGTGAATTTTGAACAGAAAGCCCAAATTTATTAATGAGATAGAAAGTATAATAACTGCTCATACTGGCGAGGTAAAAATATTTGGAAAAAATCAATAACATCAGGATTGCGATTGATGAAATGATTTTTGCTCTTGAAAAAGAGGGCAATAAATCAACATGTCCAACGGGCTTTTTTGGCCTTATAAGGTGTTGATGTTTTTTATACCATTTCCCTATGGAGATCAACACAAAAAATGCAATCAACGCAAGTATGCAAAAATATAAAATGTGCGATCTTCCATAGGGCACAATTATGAGGGCTGCTAATAAAGGCCCCAAAGCACTACCCGTATTGCCTCCAACCTGGAAGATAGATTGAGCAAGCCCACGTTTTCCCCCGGAAGCCATATAGGCAACCTTCGAAGCTTCGGGATGAAAAACTGCTGATCCCAACCCAATAAACCCAACGGACAAAAGCGTTGTTGAAAAACTTTTTGAGAAGGCTAAAAATATTAATCCGACAAGTGTAAGGCTCATGCCAAATGCCAGGGAAAACGGTTGTGGTTTTCGGTCGGTATAGGAGCCAACGAATGGCTGAAACAGCGAAGCAGCAAGCTGAAACGTAAGCGTGATAAGCCCTACCTGCGCGAAACTCAAATTGAATGAGCGTTTTAACAAGGGATAAATGGAAGGAATTAAAGATTGAATTGCATCATTCAACAAATGCGAAAAACTTATAAAAAGTAAAACAGGATAAATGGTGCCTTCGGCAACTTTTGCAGCAGTTAACGTTTTTTGTATTCCCGGTGTATTCATATTCTTAGTCCGCGATTTAAATAAAAGACGAGCGATTTCTTTTTGAAGAAAGGAGTATTATAAAGATGTGACACCTTCCACCAAAATCATATTTGTGGTAGCAGACTTTTGCCTGATCGTTTTTGCCGGTGCATATTCGGATGAGTTCCACCAGGACTTAGCTTGCTCTGTGTCGGGAAATTCCAGGACTACGATACGCCCGAAATTCCAATCGCCTTCCAGCGTTTCAGTCTTTCCTCCGCGAACAATAAATTTTCCGCCATAAGCTAGAATGGAAGCAGGTGTGAGTTTTTTATAAGCTTCGTATTCAACGACGTTATTAATTTGAACATCAACAATTATATATGCAGGCATACAATGATTTGAAAATTAGGTTTATTATTTTGCTCATGCAATTTAATAACGAATCAATTATTAGACAATTCTCTTTAGTATTTTAAAAATGCTACAACCCGGAGAAGTAATCATAGCCTCGCTCATACCAGTAGTCAGGAGGCCTTTCATTACTGAAATAAATAGTGCCGATTCTTTTGAGATGTTTAATGCCATATTTAACGGGGATGATTAAACGCAGCGGATAACCCTGGTTCATCGGCAATGGCTTACCATTCATTTCATAACAAAGCAACGTTTGCGGATGCATAATACTTCGCATATCTATGCCAACATAATATTTTTTATTTGGCGTCAAAAGGCCAACATAATTCATCTGCGTTTGTGCGTTGAGGTTATACTTTGTCATAAAATCACTAAACTTAGCACCGGCCCAATGCGTAACCTGGCTCCAACCTTCTATACATTTAAAATCAAAAATAATATCGGTTTTTGGTAAAGATTTTATATCATCCATTGTTAAAAACAAAGTATCCCCGGGATTTCTTACCACCTGGAGTTTCCATGTAGCAGTATCAAAATCATTTTCCATCCCTGCATTTCCATTAACTCTAACGTGGGGAACGGCAGCCGAAAGTGGATATGTTTTTGCAAGGTGATCATCGCTTAAGAAATTGGAAAAAAAAGTGCCATTAAAATTTAATCCTTTTCTCAAAGTGCCCGGCGCTCCTGCTATTTTGGGCTGCTCGTGAAGTTTATTCCAGGCTATTAGCGCAGCCACCAACAGTACAATAAAAATAGAAAAAGAAATGAGCGTTCTCTTTCTTAACTTTTTTTCCGAAATAGGTATTTCTTCTTTGTAGTTCATTTGTCTTGGGTTTCGTTATTTTCTTTCGGAGGCTCCGGAATAATTTCATCGTTGGAAATCGGGTCACTTTTCTCCCGGCCATCCACTGGTTCTATTGAAGGATGCAATGGGTTTTCTTCATTGAACATTTCGACATCTTTATAATTTTCTTCGCTTTTTTTCTGCCTTCCAAATGGCTCTGTAATTTCAACAATTGGTTGGTTGCGAAAGGTTGCATTACTTACACCAATTGGCGCTGCAATCATTTCAGTGTTATCGGTAAGAACGTCCAGGCCCGTAACCATGCCTCTAAAATTGTTCCACCCGGCAAGAATTACCTGTATGATATGGACTATAAAAAATAAAGTAAATAGAATGGTTAAGATAAAATGCTCGGCCCGCGCCCATTCATATCCTCCTAAAAGATTACAGAGTGTTTGAAACTGTATGGGCTTATAAATGGAGAGCCCGGTTAATACCGATCCAATCCCCATGATGATCACACCCGTATAAGCGATCCTTTGCGCAGCATTATATTTTTTTTGTGGTGGCACAGATTTTCTTATATGCAAATCATGCAACACAACAAGAAAGGATTCTTTTAAAGACTTCCTGTTTGGAACTATTAACCGCCATTCTCCGGAAAATATAAGATACAATACATAAACAAATCCATTCAACGCAAAAAACCACATAAAAAAGAAATGAATGCTCATGCCTTCTGCCAGGCGAAATGGAATATGCAACGCTTTGTAAAAAGAAGTAGGAAAAAATTTCAAGACTGTTTTATCTCCCCAGCCAAGGCGGTAGACATCACTCGCCCAATAAATCAACAGGCCGCTCCATATCATTATCGCAAGTACCGGAAAGTTTATCCAATGAAACCAGCGAATTGCGAGCGGATGCTTTTTAATGACTTTCTTCATTACGCCAAATTAGGAAGTTTTGGTGTGTTATTGGCCAGCTTTCTTTACATGGAAGTAAATATTTTTTTAAAATTATTCAACCAACCTGCTTAAAATGTTGTTATCAATCCGGATTCAAATCAATAAATTTTATTAAAGCAATTTTACTATTTTCTAAAGAATTTAAGTTTACAGTACCTTTGGTTTTTCGATTATTCTGCCGATGAAATTGATCAAGCCATATAAATTAATTAATAAAAAATGTTGCATTCATGGGTGTATGGAAACAAGTGGCTGAATATCTTTGGCTTAGAAAAAAGGATCCAAATACTCCACATACCAAGTGGATAGGCTACATGCACGGCATGAACCGTTTATCAATTCTTCTCTTTTTAGTAGCCATCATTATTATGATTATCCGACTTCTGCGGGGATAATGTTAGGTTTGCACAAAAAATCTTGAGAGCTTATTAGTGGTTTTAACTAAAGCATTAAATTCTACACAATGATTGATGAGGACATACAGGATGATACGGAAGAATTGTTTGAACGCCTCTCAATAATTTGTGCAAAGGGCCAGGAGCCATTGCGTATTGATAAATTTTTAATGAACCGTATTGAAGGCGCCACAAGAAATAAGGTACAGCAGGCAATAGAAGCTGAAAGGGTAATTGTAAATGAACACGCCGTAAAATCAAATTATAAGGTAAAGCCCGATGATAAAATTGTGGTGTATGATACTTATTTACGAGACTCCACAGAAATTGTTCCGGAAAATATTCCTTTTGAAATAGTGTATGAAGATGATGATGTAATGGTGGTAAATAAAGAAGCGGGAATGGTGGTTCATCCCGGCAGCGGAAATCCCGGAGGTACGCTTGTTAATGCGGTAGCATTTTATTTAAAACAAAAAAATCCTGATATTGATGAGACGGATCTTGCGCGCTTTGGCCTCGTTCACCGCATAGATAAAAATACCACGGGCCTTTTGGTTATGGCAAAAACCCCTAAGGCAATGACGGATCTTGCGAAACAATTTTTTGATCACACCGTACACCGCAGGTACGTTGCTTTGGTTTGGGGCGACTTTGAAGAAACGGAAGGAATCGTGAATTCGCATGTGGGCCGTCACCAGCGATTTAGAAAATTGTTTACCACATACCCTGAAGGAGAACATGGCAAAGAAGCGATTACCCATTATAAAGTGTTGGAAAAATTTAATTATGTAACGTTGGTAGAGTGCAGGCTGGAAACGGGCCGTACGCACCAGATTCGCGTACACATGCAATCTATTGGCCATCCACTTTTTAATGACGATACTTACGGTGGCGATAGAATTGTAAAGGGAACGGTCTTTACTAAATACAAACAATTTGTTGAAAATTGTTTTGAATTATGCCCTCGTCATGCGCTTCATGCACAACAACTTGGCTTTATACACCCGATTACCAAAAAGCCAATGCATTTTGAAAGCGAATTGCCTGAAGATATGAAAGCGGTAATTGAAAAATGGAGAAGATATAGTACCAGCAGAAACTGATTGCCACGGATTACACAGATTTGCACGAATATTTATAAGGTTGAAGCAGATGCAATAAAAGCATCAGCTGTGAATTTAATTGTTGCACATAAAATCACGGATTGACCTGCGGCTCATGAGTTCATAAAACTTGCATAATTCGTGTAATTCGAAAGAAAAATTCGTGTAATCACCTTACCAAATTGGTGTAATCAATCACCTTACAAAATCAAACAAGGTTGCGGTAAAAACACCGTGCTCTCTTTTTTTAAAAATTGCTTTCCAATTGCCATTGTATTGAAGCACGGCAGGCACAAGCAAATCACCAACTTTTGTCATTTGTACTTCCATACGTACATCGAAATCAAATACACCCGCATCGTAGCTTAGTGAATAATTGCGCGCAACTATTTCAAATGTTTTTTCGTTGAACCATGTTGTCATTTCATTGATTACTACGCCACTTCTTTTATCGTTTTTTACTTTTACTGTAAAAACGTAACAACTGTTTTTATTATAATTGCGAAGGTCAATACTCATATCATATTTATCAGCCATGGATTCATCAAAAATTTCTGTTTTACCACTGATGAAAGGAAGGCCATTAATTTTTTTTCCGGGATTGAAGAACAACATTTTCAACTGCTGTTTATGCTTTTCCATTCCGCTCAATCCCGCTGTTGAAAACTCACGCCCCTTTACAATGTTATCTTCGCCGCACACGCTGTCTTTTGTAAAAAAAAGCCCGGCATACATCTCCGCCGTATAATAATTGAAGTTTCCCTCAGTATCATACATGTCGCCGGTAATTTGTTGTTGCAATACTTCCATCTTTCTGCAATTGCCGGTGCGCACCTGCCTGGTTTTACTTTTTAAAGATGCTTCAGTATTGCCATCCTTGTCAAGCATGCGAATGTCATTTATGGAAGTATAGCCAATGATGTGCAGATTACGAAAGGCTTTATAAAATGTGGTATCTTTTTTAACGCGCTCTATAAATGCCGCTACGTCTAATTTATTATTTACAACAATTTCTGATAGCGTAATATAGTTGCCATCAACTTTTAATGTCGTATCCTTTTTTACCTGGGCTAACAATAAAAATGACCATTGCAACAAAAAAATTATTGCAAAAATTTTTTTAAACATGGTTGAAATTAATGATAAAGGTTTCCAGGGTTTCATCAATATTATTTACCAAAAGACATCCGGTAGTCTACCGAAACTTTTCCTTTGGTAATATCTGAAAGCTTGCGCTTGAGCAGACTTTTCTTTAGTGGCTTTAAATAATCAATAAAAAGTTTGCCTTCAATATGGTCATATTCGTGAAGAATAACGCGGGCGGTTACACCTTTAAAAGTGCTGGTGTGCGAAATAAAATTTTCATCCTCGTAGCTGATATTTATTTCTTCCTTTCTTAAAATATCTTCCCTGATTTTCGGAATACTGAGGCAGCCTTCATTATACAACCAGTCGTTACCGTTAACGCTGTTTATTTTGGCATTGATAAAAACACCTTTGAAACCTTCGTCGCCCGGAAAATCTTTTTTTTCATCTTCCTCAAAATTTTCAATTATCTGGATGCTGTCCATAACAAAAAGGCGGATATCCGCATTAATTTGCGGAGCAGCCAGGCCAACACCACGGCTGTTATACATGGTTTCCCACATATCTTCAATCAATTTTGTAAGGCCTGTATATTCAGGAGAAATTATTTTGCCCACCTTTCTTAAAACCGGGTTTCCATATGCTACTATCGGTAAAACCATGAATGCTGCTTGTCGTGTTGTTAATTTAAATAAATATTCCAGCAAATTTAAACTTTTCAGAAGTAAAAGACGTATTGATTTAGACTGATTTATTAAGAAATTGGGAATAATAATCCCTATAAAACTACCAGGATAAGCTCTGCATATATTCCTGCAACATGATGGTCGCTGCAATCTCATCAACGGTTCTTTTGTTTCTGCGGTCTTTCTTTTTCATGCCCATTTCAAGCATTGCCTGCCTCGCCATTTTTGAGGTATATCTTTCATCGACTTTTTTTAAAGGCATGTTGGGAAACTCTTTTTGCAATTTTAATATCGCCGCTTTTACAAGTGGCGTGGCATGCGTATCGGAGTTGTCCAAATTTTTTGGTTCGCCGATTACTACTAATTCCACCTCCTCTTGCGTAAAATATTTTTTTAAAAAAGAAAAAAGCTCGTTTGAATTTATCGTTGTTAAACCCGTCGCTATAATTTGTAAAGGGTCTGTAACGGCTATGCCTGTACGCTTTAACCCATAATCTATGCAGAGTATTCTTGCCATAAAAATAGCAGTAATTAAAAATAAATTTTATAAAAAATATCAATTAAAACGAAAACGGAAAATACGACCGATGCGATACCGTTAGACGTGAAAAATGCCCTGTTCACTTTGCTTAACTCTTTTGGTTTTACCAACGTATGTTGATAGATAAGAAAGTAGGCGAATATAGCGGCGCCAATCCAGTAGAACCAGGTGAAGTTGCCCAAAACACCCGCGGCAAAAATAGATGTAAAGGATAAAAAATGGAGGTATTCGCTTACATGCAGCGCTTTTTTAATTCCGAGCCACGTAGGAATTGAATGCAGGTTATAAGCCTTATCAAATTCCTCATCCTGCAATGCATAAATAATATCAAAGCCGCTTACCCAACAAATAACAGCCAGTGAAAATAAGACGGGTACTAACGCAAATTTACCCGTTACAGCAATATAAGCGCCAATAGGAGCGAGGCTTAAGCCCAGCCCGAGTACTAGGTGGCATAAAGAGGTAAACCTTTTGGTGAAACTATAAAAGAGAATGACGAACAGCGCGACCGGCGCCAATACAAGGCAGACAGCATTGATAAAATAAGTTGTAGCAAGAAAAGCAAAACAACTTATCACAACAAATACCAGGGCGTTTCTTTTGCTGATGATTCCTGCCGGTATTTCCCTGATTGCAGTTCTTGGATTTATGGCGTCAAACCCTGCATCAAGCCAGCGGTTAAAGGCCATTGCCGCACTACGGGCAAACACCATGCAAAGCAACACCAGTATTAATAATTCCCACCACGGTTTTAATGTTTCGAAATGCATGGCCCTGAGCCCGAGAAAAAAACCGATCAGTGCAAATGGCATTGCAAAAATTGTGTGTGCAAAGGTTACAAGCGATAAATATTTTTTAACAGAATTCACCATACTTAATTAGATAATTTTAAACAGCAGGTAGCGATTTTATTTTTACCGCCTCCCACAAAACAATTCCAGCAGCCACAGATATATTTAGAGAATGCTTCATTCCAAATTGTGGAATTTCAATACAACCATCACATAGGGAAATAGTTTGCTGATCAACACCGGAAACTTCATTGCCAAAAATAAAAGCAGTTTTGTTTAGGTCAAACTCTGCAAGTTTTTCAAGGGAAATACTATCAGCAACTTGTTCAACAGCAAAAATTTTGTATTGATTTTCTCTCAACAATTCTATCGCGGCTTTTGTATCTTCAAAATAATTCCACGCTACCGAATCCTGCGCACCCAAAGCCGTTTTTGTAATTTCTTTATGCGGAGGCTTAGCGGTATAGCCACTGATATAAACTGCTTCAATTAGAAACGCGTCAGCAGTTCTAAACACACTGCCCACATTATAAGCGCTTCTTATATTTTCCAAAACAGCAACAACGGTAATTTTTTCAGCGCGCCTGAATTCTTCTACAGATTTCCTGTTCAATTCGTCCATACCCAGTTTTCTCATCAAAAGGCTATTAATTTGCAAAAATAGTTAAAAGCCTCGTCCCAACCCTTCTGCCGGGAGAAGGACGATATTTACCACATACGTAAATATTGAAAAGATGATTAATTGTTAGGATAGTAAACTTTTACTTTAATTTATAAAAGCAAAAATTTAATTATAAAAAGCGAAATGGCTAAAGAAGATACTCCGTTAATGAAGCAGCACAGTGCGATCAAGGCCAAATACCCGGACGCCATTTTGCTTTTTAGGGTAGGAGATTTTTATGAAACTTTTGGCCAGGACGCAATTACCGCCTCACGTGTTTTAGGCATTACTTTAACCAAACGAAGCAGTACTTCCGCAACGGCGCCTGAACTTGCCGGATTTCCTCACCATGCGTTGGATACTTATTTGCACAAGCTGGTAAAGGCCGGTTACCGCGTAGCAATTTGCGATCAGTTGGAAGATCCGAAACTGGTAAAGGGAATTGTAAAAAGAGGTGTAACAGAATTAATTACCCCGGGTGTAGCCACAAACGATAAATTATTAGAGCACAACAATAATAATTTTTTGTGCGGCATTTATCTTAATGCCGATAAAACCGGCATTTCATTTCTTGATATTTCCACAGGTGAATTTTTTATTGCGGAAGGTGACAAAGAATATGCTGATAAATTATTGCAAGGGCTTAATCCGGCTGAGGTAATTTTTCAGAGAAATCATCAGAAAGAATTTAAAAGTTTTTTTGGGAATAAATTTTATACCTATTCACTGGATGAGTGGATATTTACGGAGCAATACGCAAAAGAAAGCCTGCTAAAACATTTCGGCACGCAAAGCCTGAAAGGGTTTGGCGTTGAAGATTTATCTTCTGGCATCGTTGCTGCAGGCGCCATTCTTCATTACCTCAAAGATACCGAGCATCCCAACCTTCAACACATTACTTCGCTACAAAGAATTGATAAAGCAGATCATCTTTGGATGGATCGATTCACCATAAGAAATCTCGAATTACTGGGCGGCGTAGAAAGTAATAATTCCTTATTAAAAGTGTTGGATAATACTTCATCGCCAATGGGGGCAAGGTTGTTGAAGCGTTGGATGGTGATGCCTCTTACAGAAATTACTGCGATTGAAGAACGGCAACAGCTTGTTGAATATTTTATAAAATTACCTGAAGAAAGGAATAAGATTGGTCAACATATAAAGCAGGCCGGGGACATTGAAAGGCTGGTAAGTAAAATCCCTTTAAAGAAAATTAATCCAAGAGAAGTTTTACAAATAGGCAAAGGTTTACGGCTTGTAGGTTTGGTAAAAGAACTTTGTGATGTATCGGCCAACGAATATCTTAAAAGGCTTGGCGATTCGCTGAACCCATGCCGCTATATCAGTGACAAAATTTTTAAAGAAATAATTGATAACCCACCTGTTTCTGCTTCCAGGGGAAATATTATTGCAACAGGAATTGATGAGACCCTTGATGACCTCAAAAGTATAGTAACTAACGGTAAAGGGCACCTGCTTAAATTGCAACAAAAAGAAACGGAGCTTACCGGTATTTCTTCTTTAAAAATCGGCTTCAATAATGTATTTGGATATTACCTGGAAGTTACCAACACGCATAAAGATAAGGTTCCCGAAACGTGGATGAGGAAACAGACACTCACCAATGCCGAGCGATATATTACGCCGGAGTTGAAAGAATATGAGGAAAAGATTGTGGGTGCAGAAGATAAAATTTTACAGCTGGAAATAAAAATATTTGAACAATTATTGAATGAATTACAGGATTACATTGCGCCGATACAATTAAACGGTCATGTATTGGCGGTGCTGGACTGCCTCATTTGTTTTTCAAATAATGCTTTGCAATTCAAGTATAAGAAGCCACATCTTCATAATGGTTTTGAGCTTGATTTAAAGGGAAGCCGCCACCCGGTGATAGAGCGGAATTTGCCACAGGGAGATGCCTATATTCCCAATGATATTTTTTTGGATCCGCAAAGCCAGCAAATTATTATTTTAACCGGTCCCAATATGAGTGGCAAAAGCGCCATCCTCAGGCAGACCGCGTTAATTACTTTAATGGCGCACATGGGAAGTTTTGTGCCGGCAGACGAAGCGCGAATTCCGCTGACTGATAAAATTTTTACGCGTGTAGGCGCTAACGATAATCTTAGCAGTGGCGAAAGCACTTTTATGGTAGAGATGAATGAAACTGCAAGTATTATCAACAATATTACTTCCCGAAGCCTTATATTATTAGATGAAATAGGGCGCGGCACTTCAACCTATGATGGAATATCGATTGCCTGGAGCATCGTAGAGCATTTGCAAAAATCTTCGTTTATGCCTAAGACGTTATTCGCTACGCATTATCACGAATTGAACGAGTTAGAGAATAAACTCGACCGGGTAAAAAATTTCCACATTACGCACAAAGAAGCTGGTAACAAAATTATTTTTTTGCGCAAACTGGCAGCAGGCGGAAGCACCCACAGCTTCGGTATTCATGTAGCAAAAATGGCTGGTATGCCGCCATCGCTTATTGACAGGGCGAATGAGATTTTAAAACAACTTGAATTGAAGTATGTCGATGACCCCGGGGAAGCAAATGATCATCAACAAAAAGGTAAGAATAATACCAGGAACAATTTAAAGCAACTTGCCGCACCGCAATTACAGTTGAGCATTTTTGATGCACATTCCCAGGCGTTTGAAGACATTCGGAAAATTCTGGAAGCGGTTGATATCAACCGCCTCACGCCCGTTGAAGCCTTATTAAAATTGCAGGAAATAAAAAGTATGGTGAAATAAGCAATGATCTGAGAGCACGATATACGCGAAAGGTGACGGCAATTTTGTTGGCAAAAATTCTTTACGCGGATTTGATGGAGAAATTATTTTGCCATAGCAGTTAATTCCAAATTTCATTCATCTCCGTTAGTACTATTGGTTTCCCATCAGTAACAATAATTGTATGTTCGTGTTGTACCATAAAGCCGCCCTTATTTCCTATCATTGTCCAACCATCATTTAGGGTTTCAGCATAAGTTGATGTGGTTGATATAAATGTTTCAATAGCAACAACAGCATTTTTTTTAAACCGTGTAAAGTTAGAGCGGTCTTTGTAATTTGCTATTTCGCCTGGTTCTTCGTGAAGGCTTCTTCCTATTCCATGTCCGGTCAAATTTTTAATGACTTTGTAACCTCTTTTCTTAGCTTCAGTTTCAATCAAAAATCCGATGTCAGAAATGCGAACCCCGCCTTTTATAGTATGTATTGCTTTATGTAAAATTTGTTTGGAAGCCACAACAAGTTTTTCGTGTTGGTTTACATCTTCTCCCAGAACAAATGATCCTCCGTTGTCCGACCAAAAGCCATCTAATTCTGCTGACACGTCAATATTTATTAAATCTCCTTCCTCAAGTATTTTTTTCTCAGAAGGTATGCCATGACAAAATTCATTATTAACGCTTATACAAGTCCAGCCAGGAAATCCATAGGTCAAATATGGTGCTGATTTAGCTTTTAAGTCACTAAGAATTTGTCCGCCATAATTATCTAATGCCTTTGTCGTCATACCCGGTTTGGCAAATTTTCTCATTTCTTTTAAAGTGAGTGCAACAGCTTCACTTGCTTTTTTCATCCCGGTTAATTCTGATTCTTTTGTTATTGACATGGTATTTTATGCTTTGATTAAGAATCTGTAATATCGTTTTGCCTATAGCCAACGGCATGTATTGCCGATGCTAGACTATTCATTGAAAGTTCAGCCCAAAAACCCCGGTGATTATATAATTTACAGATGAAGTTAACAACAAAAGCTGATAAGAATGCCGCTAGCGGGAATATAAGATGACGACGCAGCTAAAGAGCCATTGTTCCCGCAGAAATATGTATGATGATATTTAAAGTATGAAGAATATTTCCTTTGTCCATATTTTAGAGGCTCGGGTACGGTTCCGTGAGGGCAGGGGGTGAAAAACTCCTTAATAGTCAACTGGCAGAATTTATTCCCCTTCGTTTTTTATCTTGTCATTTTTAATTGGTGAATAATCTGTCTTGGTGAGTCCGTTTACAATTATTTTGTCAAAGTAACATTTTACACCTGTCGCCACATTCATGTCTTCTACGTTTTGGATATGAAAATGTAAATGCGGTTCCGAGGAATTACCTGAATTTCCGCAAAGTGCTAACAACTGTCCTTGTTTTATTTTTTGTCCTTCGCTTACTTTAATTGAATGTTGTTTGAAATGTGCGAAAAATAAGTATTCGTTATTTGTCGTCTTTAAAATAACGGTATTCCCTGGAACATAGATTGGATTTAATTCTCCAGGTTTGTTGTCCTTTACACCGTCAACAACTAAAACGATTTCTCCATCGCAAGGTGCAAAAATTTCTTTTCCAAAAGCGTAGTAATCTTCATTCTTTTGTCCGTCCGTTTTATAAGACTTTCCTTTACTATCTGTTATTACCATATCAAAAGCATTTTTCTGTGCCTCGCTTTCAACGTGATAATTTAATTCTTTGGTATCACCGCCCCAAATAACAGTCCATTTGTCTTTAAATGGCAATTTCAATTTGGTTGAATTTCTCTCAATCTTTGGTAAACTTTCATCGATAAATGGTTTGACAAATAATCCATTAATTTTTGAATTGTTGTCAACCGAAATATTTACAGAAAATAATGCTCTCTCAAAATTAGTTTTATACGAAGCGTAGGTTGCCTGATATTTTACAAATTGTCTTTTTGTGATTTGTCCGACCTGAGTTTTTAAGCCTGCAAAAAAATCTTTGGTTTTGTCAAGTGGTAAAGCTTTTTGCATTTCAGATGAGAACATTGTAAAAATGCTATCATAATTGCTATTATTATAGTTAGTCTCCAATTTCTCTGCAATTGTTTTGTAAGTTGGTTTTTCTGTCTGTCCAAAAATGTTAACCATAATAAATGTCAAAACCAGGGTTAAAAGTATGTTTCGCATGTTCTTAGCGTTGCGTTAGATTATTGAACCGGTTATGTAATTTATATCAACGGTACGCATTTATGCAGGCCGAAAAATAGAGTTCGGCCTGCCGGTACCGTTACCAAATTTATAAATAAAAGCTCATTGTTATTAATATCGTGCAGTAGAATTCCTCAGGTTGGGAACCGATTCCTTGTTTCGTGGCACACGAAACCAATTTCTATACATCACCATTAAACAGGTTATTTAAAAATCCAAATTCATTCACACCAGTTTCATAAAATCTTGCAGAAGAATAATGATAATCCAAATGATCTTTCGCAAGATTCCACTTACCGCTAACCAGATTGCGCAGGCAAACATAATATTTACTACTTGCCAGGATGAAGCCACGTCAGCTTATTATTTGAAAAGGACTTTTTTTTTAAATTAAATTGATGGATACTCGATTTATTATTATCGGCATATTTATATTTCGTGCTCATTCGTAAATTTAGGAAGGGCCTTATAGGATGTCGAATTTTTTATGAAACAGAGATATGCCAACACGTCTTTATCCTTGCTGTATATGTGCGCCAATGCGAGGGTTAGGGGTTCGTTGTTATTGTCAGTCCACCAGGTAATTCAGTTCACTCACCCCGCAAGTAAATTGCCGGGTAGTCAATAGTTTTAGTTTTATTTTGTCTTTGATGTCTACAAACAATGGAATGCCCCGACCAAGAATAATTGGATTAACAAATAGCCAATAGCCGTCAATTAAGTTCAGTTGCATAAGGGCATGTGTTGCTGTCGGGCTACCAAAAAGCAGGATCTCGCTACCTGGCTGTTGTTTTATTTCATTTATTCTGTCCGAAAGATTCTCGCTGATAATTGTCGTGTTAGGCAAATCCCCATCTTTCATTGTTTTTGATATAAAAACTTTGTGAGCTTTGTTATACCACTTTGAATGTTCAATGTCGTGCTTGCTCGCATCAGGCTTGTCTCCTGCAGCAGGCCAGTAATTTTCCATCATCTCATAAGTTACCCGTCCATATAATGCAGTGTCGGTTTCGCTTATCCGCTTGCCGACATAATCAAAAATTTCGTTATCAACTTTAATCCAGTTCATTTCTCCGTTCGGTCCTGCTACAAAACCGTCAAGCGATATGTGCATAAATGAAATTATTTTTCTCATATAGTTCTATTTTTTATTGTTGACTGTGGTTTTTTACTGACGCTTTAAAATCACTGATAAAATTGAAAATCTTTTGATGAAGATAAATACTAATAGCAAGTAACCTGACAAAATTAAAGCGGGTAATTTAAAAAAAATGAACGGCCGCAAGGGCCAGCCGTTCCGTAGCATTTTATTGTACCACGCGGCTAATAGCATCGCTATACACCACCTTTTGTAGGCTCCAACTGCAGCCACGCGAACCCAGTACTTTTTAGCAGAGTTCAAATTGCTGCCTGGTTTGTGCGCACACCAGCATAATGAAAACCACATTTTTTGCAAAAAATAATTTTTAATGATCATTATTTTATTTTCAAAAAGGAATATTTTCCTGTTTTTATAATAAAAAATAAGCCCGAATTTTCGCGAAGATTGGCGATTGTGTTCAAGACATTGGCAATTGTGTTCAAGACATTGGCAATTGTATTACAAACAATGGTCATTGTGTGTAAAGAGTTCGACGTCTTGTTAAAAACAATTGCGATTGTCTGTAAAGGAATGCAGCGTTTGTTACAAACAATTGCGATTTTTCGCCAGGAATCGCGAAAGTATGTAAAGAGAAGGGCATCTTCTGTGAAGGAATCGACATTGTTTGTCAAAGGAATTTGGGTTTTTGGTAGGAGAGGAGACGGTTTCGGAAAGAATTGTAACAGTTACTTTCCGGGCAGTCTTTCAACTTCGAGCTAAAACTGTGACTGAACACGGCGATAATGTTTGCAGGTTAGCGAAACAATAAATTGAAAGAAAGCAAGGAGCATATTTAATAAACACAAGCTGCCGTTTCCTGTAAAGCTTATGCCAGGGGAGAAGGGCAGGAGGTTGTTAATAAAAAAAATAGTTGAGATATGTTGAATGCGATCAAAAAATTGACGGCCATCTAAATGCCAGTTTTAGGATGATATTTAAACTGGAATTGAAAAGATTTCTTTTGCAATGAAAACGGGTTTTTATTTAAATAAAATGCGGAGGAAGTTATATTTTAGATAAGCTTTCTTTTAATTTTTTTAATTTTAGATATGCACATAGTAGAATTAAAGCCTTTAATGCATCGTTCTGCCGAGTGCATTGGCATTTACAGCCCGTTAAGTTTTAATCTTAATTATTACTTTGAAAAGAAAGCTGGTGCGAAATGGAGCCAGAGTAACAAGTGCTGGTACCTACCATGTACAGAAAAAAATTACGAATTGCTTTCAAGAGTTTTGCAGGGGCAGGCTCAATTAAATGTAGAACCTTTAAAAAAATATTTGCTTGAAAGAAAAAAGCGATCGTTACCAAACACTATGGTTGTTACGCAGCCAGTGCAAGGGAAGCCACAGCCTCAATATTACAAACCGCCAGTGCAACCTGCAGCCCGGTTGCATAATAATCTAAGCCAGGAAAACATTTTTGCTCTTCAAAAATTTAAGCAGCATCTTATATTAAAAAGCTATAGCACAAGTACTATAAAAACCTACACCAACGAGTTTTTACAATTTTTGCAAATATTGGGTGTAAACGCTGCCGCAGATTTCGAGGCTGATCGGTTGAAAGATTATCTTCAGTATTGCCACAGCGTTTTACATCTAAAAGAAAATACACTTCATAGTCGCATGAATGCATTGAAGTTTTATTATGAGCAGGTGCTGCACCGGGAAAAATTTTTCTGGGAGATACCAAGACCAAAAAAGCAGCAGCTATTGCCAAAAGTTATTAGCAAGGAACAAATAGCCACATTAATAAACTCCATAGAAAATAAGAAACATAAAACCATCATCATGCTAACCTACGCATGTGGTTTGCGTGTAAGTGAAGTAGTGTCTTTAAAGGTGCATAATGTAGATGGGGCAAGAAGGGTAATTTACATTTCAAATGGCAAAGGCAAAAAGGATAGATTGGTTACTTTAAGTCCCAGCATGCTCATCATGTTACGGGACTATTACAAAGTGTACCAACCAAAAGAGTATTTATTTGAGGGACAATTTGAAAAAGAGCATTTAAGCGAACGCAGTATGCAAACGGTTATTCAGCGGGCAAAAATAAAGGCGGGAATACGCCAACCCGGAAGCATGCACATGTTGCGGCATAGCTTTGCAACCCACCTGCTGGAAAAAGGAATCGATGTTACTTTCATTCAAAAATTACTCGGGCACAGTAACATAAAAACAACGCTGGGTTACTTGCATGTTACCAATAAAGACCTGGTAAATATCATTAGCCCATTAGAAGATATTGAGAAATTACTACAATAAAATGAGCTGTATTTGCGTAACAGGATTAAATGTAATATGTATTGCGGTAAAACGGCTTAAACTGTTGAAAATCAGCAGTGATATTTTTTTGATAGAAACGGGGAGATAGTTCGTACTTTCGGAAATACAGACGTTGAACTAACATCGCCTATACAGGCGCTGAGTTATAGATTCTGTAAATTGTAAGTTTATTTATTCACTTAAAATTTACAGGATCATGGAAAAAAAAATCATTAAGCCCGCAAGCCGTTGCGGCATTAGAAAAAGCTAAC
>JBBRSV010000041.1:0-33560 GCA_038245055.1 Chitinophagales bacterium
GAGGCTGACCGAGAATTCCACAGTTGTTGATAAGTAGCAAGCATTAAATAGTAAATAATTTTTGTCTAAGAAGTATGCAAAAATTTAAGCCAGTAAATAATGATCAATTAATGTTGCTTCCGCCAAGTGTTGAGGACTTTATTCCTTTAGGTCATTTGGCACGAGTAATTAATGATGTTGTTGAAACCATTGATGTAAGCGTCATTGAAGCCAGGTATAGCTATCTGGGTCAAAAAAGTTATCACCCGCATTTGTTGCTTAAAGTTTTATTTTATGGGTATAGTATTGGCATGCGTTCAGGCAGAAAGATTGCGGCAGCTTGTGAAAGCGATACAGCGTTTATGTATTTAGCTGCTATGCATAAACCTGACTTTAGAACGATTAATGACTTTAGAAAAGACAATATAGATTTTATTCAAACAGCCTTCATGCACATTGTGCAATTATGCAAAGGCCTTGGGATGTGTAAGGCAGGTACCTTAATTATTGATAGTACCAAATTGAAAGCCAATGCCAGTGCAGAACGCAGCAAAACAAAACAGCAGTATCAGCAATGGGTTGAGCGCATAGATTCCGAAATTAAAAATATCCTGAATGAAGCTGCACAAACAGATAAAAAGGAAGACCAACAATACGGAGAAAAACGTGGCGATGAATTGCCGGAAGCATTACGTTCAAAACAAAAATTAAAAGAGAAGATTAAAGAAGTGCTTGAACATATGAATGAAGAAAACGAGCGGGTTAATTTAACAGATAAAGAAGCAAAATTTATTAAGGGTAACGGAAAGATTGATGTGAATTATAGTTGTCAAACAGCCATCAGTGAAGACGGCATTATTGTAAGCGCCTATACCAGCAACTGTCCCAGTGACCGTACAGATACCATTAAAACTGTAAACAATGCAGAATTAAATGCAGGAGAAAATTATAAAGAAATCCTTGCAGACAGCGGTTATGCTTCCTTTGATAATTATGAAGAACTTGACAAGAGAAACAAAGTCATTTATATACCAGACCAGCAAATGAATACCGAAGCAGACAAAGAACAAAATCCTTATCATAGAAATCATTTTATTTATAATGAACAAAAAGATTGTTTTATATGCCCTGAAAATAAAGAGCTGCCTTTTTATTCAAACATTGTACATCGAAGAAACAAGCAACAAAGCAAAGTGTATAAATGTAAAGAATGCCCCCTGTGTGATAAACAGAAACTTTGTGTGAAAGGAAAATACAGAGAGATACACATTGAAAAACGAGAATACCTGCGACATCAAATAAGGGAACGTTTAAATAGTGCAGCAGGTAAGCTTAAGTATCTGCGACGAATGCGTATCGAATCTGTTTTTGGCAACATCAAACATAACCTTAATTATGTTCATCTTTATTTAGCAGGGATTAAAAAAACAACAGCAGAATGGCAATTAATCTGCATTGGTCATAACCTAAAGAAAATACATAAGTTCAAAATGACTTAAACAAGCCGTTGAATTTTTTACCACTTAAATAAAACACACCTTTAAAAAAAAGTGATTCAAGATTATAAAATAGAAATGATTCTCGGTCAGCCTCCCTACTCCCGCAGGTCGGAGACCAGGCGGGGGCGTTACAGGTTTCGTGATTTAAAAGAGGCAAAATTGGAACACCTACACTGGAGGAAAAGTACTCCCTGCTGTTTTTCAGGCGGGATCAAAGATTTGTGCAGATAAGTAACCCTTTCCTGGTAGTCGGACCAGGGTTCGTTGCTTATTTCAAAAAAAATATTATCAAAACTATTTAATTCCACAGTTAATTTTTTGATTAGTTCTTTTTGATAGTGAACTACTTTTTCATTCTTTAGCGTATTGAAGGCCAATCTTTCAGAAGGTTCAAGATTATTGATGTTGTTATGATCATTGAACGGATGGCGTATCCAATACGAATCTTCATAAGTAGCACAGAAGAAAGTCATCTCAACAATAATGTTTAGAGAAGCAGCAGCCCTTACGAAATCTTTTAACCTGATAAAATACTCCGGCTCCCACTGGTTAAAATCGAATTTCCCTTCTCCTTCGTACAGGCTCGGCTCGTTAGATCGTTTCCAGGGGGCTAAATAAGACCCTGGATCGGGGATCAGGGATTCGCTTGAAACCCCAAAACTTCCAGGCACTTCGATATAGCTTCCTGAAAAAATACGGGTATAGTTCATACCCTCTTCGTGCAGCGTATTGAGGTATTTCTTGTAGTCAAATTTTTTGTTAACTACCGCTCCATAAGGCTCTGGGGAAGAAACGAGCAGCAATGGTTTACCGTGAAAATTCAAGTAATGTGGATTGACCGGGTCCAGTTTGAGGGATTGTGATATGCCGAAATACGGCAAGGAAAATAGTATTAATACCTGCAACCAGATTTTATATTTCATAGAAAATTGATTTTTGTTTTATTAAATAAATAAATTTTATTCTACTGCGATGTTTTAAATCACAAAACCTGTAACGCCCCCACCTGGTCTCCCGGCCAGCGGGATTTGTAGCTGCAAAATAATTTGCAGGGTAGTGTAAATATTCTTCCTTCATTTTACTAATCTATAAAATTAATTGGAAGATATTTTGTATAGGTTAGGTTAGATTCATTATGATGGTTTCGCCGTTGGACCAGGCCTCGGCTCTCACGAGTGGCTGGGTTGGGCTGTCTGAGAGGAGCGGTCACATACGAAGGCTGAGCCAATGTAAAAAGGCGGCTGGAATTATTATATGGAAATAATCATACACCTGACATTGATAAAACCGGTGAATGGTTTATTGTTTCCCTGCAACTAACTTTTAAATCATGATGAATTGTATAGCTGTTGATGATGAGCCACTGGCGCTAAAACTGCTCCAGGATAACATTAGCAAGGTGCCTTATTTAAAACTCGTTGCCGCATGCAGTGATGCCTTTGAAGCTATGAAGGCAATGCAGGAAAATAAAATTGACCTCGTATTTATTGATATTCAAATGCCCGGATTAACAGGGTTGCAATTGATCGGAAGCCTCGAAAATAAACCACTGGTAATTTTTATTACCGCATATAAACAATATGCATTGGAAAGTTATGACCTGGCAGTCGTTGATTATTTAGTGAAGCCGGTCGCGTTGGACAGATTTATCAAAGCCTGTAACCGCGCAAAAGAATTGCATGAATTAAAATCCATGAAACAACAACCAGCAGAAACACAAACAAAAGAATATTTTTTTGTAAATGTTGATTACAGCCAGGTAAAGTTGATGTTTGATGACATCATTTTTATTGAGGGATTGAGAGATTATATTAAGATCAATTTAAAAAGTACAAAGAGGCCATTGGTTGTAAGGAGCAGCCTTAAAGCAATTGAGATTGAACTGCCCGATAACAAATTTATAAGGATACACAAATCTTATTTGGTGTCTGTAGCGGAAATTACAGCCGTCCGCAAAACCAGTGTTTTTATAAAAGAAATGGAGTTGCCGGTAGGTGAAACCTATGGGGAAGTGATCGAAAAAATAATCAAATAAATAATAATCTTACCACCGGTTGCTGAAATTGTAAAACCAATTTATTCTCTTGGCTCCTGTTTCAGCGCAAAGTAAAATCCAAAGCCGAATAATAATGTAATAAATCCTGCGAAGTATGGAATAAATTCACTCATTTGCGGGCATTTAGAAGTTTTAAATAAATTGCGAACCCCAGTATTGACGGTACCCAAAGACCTACAAATATTGCCCCATCGTGATCCTTTAAAAACCATAGGGCTTCTGAGAAAATAAGAGAAAGAAAAGCAGCGACAAGCATTAATATGTCAACTGTGCTCAGTTTTTTTAGCATAAAAATTTATTTATTAATTGATAGACAGCAATACAAGAGTGTAGATATTTATATGTCTTATCGTGAGATTAACAATATATCTTCTGTTTTGTTTAATGAATCTCAATAAAAGTTTAACCTCTGATAAATACACGCCAATCCCTAATATTGATCGCAAAAACTACCTCGCAAGAAAGAGAATGTTTAACCACACCCGGGCTGTGTGGAAAGAAGGATAAAGATCGCGCACTGATCTATTTATGAAGTGATGGAACCGATTAATTTCTGGCCATGGCATGACCGTACGAAAGCCTCGTATTAAGGAAACTACCATCCAAAATATTCCTTCGCATTATGATAACAAATGTCCTGGATTATTTTTCCGGTCCACTTTATATCGTTAGGCAATTCTCCTTTTTTAATTTCATTACCAAATAAATTACAAACAATTCTTCGAAAATATTCGTGACGTGGAAATGAAAGAAAGCTCCTGGAATCCGTGATCATCCCAACAAGTTTGCTGAGCAATCCCATATTTGACAGTGCATTCATCTGCTTAGTCATGCCGTCTTTCTGATCAAGGAACCACCATGCCGAGCCAAATTGAACTTTGCCTGCTACGCTTCCATCATTGTAATTACCGGCCATCGTTGCAATCAATTCATTATCTGAAGGATTCAAATTATATAAGATGGTTTTTGTCAACTGGTTGGTAGAATCAAGCCTGTTTAAAAATTTTGACAATGCTCTTCCATGTTGAAAATCACCTATCGAATCCCATCCTGAATCGGGGCCGGACAATGAAAGCATCCGCTGGTTGTTATTTCGCAAAGCACCGATGTGATATTGTTGCACCCATCCCTTTTCATGATCCCAAATGGCCAGAACATAAAGCATTGCCGATTTAAACTTCAGCCTTTCCTTTCCGGAAAGTTCTGTGCCTGATTGAATTTTTTCAAAAATTAAATTCATCTCTTCATCGGTGTAATGCTCGGCATACACATATTCCAAACCATGATCAGAAACGGAACATCCCATTGATGCAAAAAAATCGTGCCGCTGCTTCAATGCATCAAGATAAGACTGGAACGAATGGATATTGACATTACTTACCGATTCCAGCTTTTTTAGGTAAAAATTAAATTCACTTACGTCCTCCACCTTCATCGCATTATCAGGCCTGAATGCCGGAAAAACTTTTATGTCAAATCCGTCGTCTCTTATTTTTTTATGATGCTCCAGCGAATCAATAGGATCATCAGTGGTACATACAATCTCAACATTCATTTTTTGAAGTAAGTGCCTCACAGAATATTTTTTCTTCTGTAATTTTTTGGTGCAGGTTTTATAGATCTTTTTTGCAGTTGCGGGACTTAAATTTTTATCAATCTTAAAATACCTTTGTAATTCAAGATGCGTCCAATGATATAATGGATTTCGTAAAGTATACGGAACCGTTTCAGCCCATTTTTTAAACTTTTCGTAATCAGTTTTGTAACCGGTACAGTAGCTTTCATCTACACCGTTGGTTCGCATGGCACGCCACTTATAATGATCACCGTACAACCATATTTGCGTAAGGTTTTCGAAATTAATATCGTCTGCAATTTGCTGAACCGGGAGATGGCAATGGTAATCGATGATAGGTAATTCTTCCGCAAAATCATGATAAAGCCTTTCTGCCGTTTTGCTCTCCAATAAAAAATTTTCATCCAAAAATTTCTTCATAATAATCTATTTACTTCGCCCAAAGGCACGAACAATTAAAGAAACGCCGGGAGTTTCTTCTTATTACATCGTCAAGTCTTTGGGGGCTCTTTGTGGCATTAGCTTCGTTAGCAAATTCTCAAAGACTAACTCCTCTCTTCCATGGAATAAAATCGTTTTGTAAATGCCTCACTGCACTTACTTCAATTTCACCACTGGCAACTTTTATTACATAATCCAGAATGCGTTCGCCTGCCTGCTCAATAGTTTCCTTGCCTTCTATAATCGTACCGGTATTTATATCTATAATATCGTTCATCTTGTTATATAAAATTGTGTTGCTTGAAATCTTTACCACAGGCGTAACTGGATTACCGGTAGGTGTACCAAGGCCGGTAGTAAACAAAACAACGTTAGCACCTGAGGCCACTTCAGCGGTCGTACTTTCAACATCGTTACCGGGAGTGCATAGTAAATTCAATCCGGGCTTTGTAACCATTTCAGGATAATCCAGCACATCTGTAACCGGGGAAGTACCTCCCTTTTTAGCAGCTCCTGCCGATTTTATGGCATCAGTAATTAAACCGTCTTTTATGTTACCCGGCGAAGGGTTCATATCAAAACCGGAACCCGTAGCCTTCGCACGGTCATTATACGTTCTCATAAGATCACCAAAACGTTTAGCCGTATCAGTGGTGACACAGCGGTCACTTAAGTTTTGCTCTACGCCGCATAGTTCGGGAAACTCTGCAAGTATTACAGAACCTCCCAAGGCCACCAACAAATCCGAGGTATAGCCGATAGCGGGATTTGCAGAGATTCCACTAAACCCATCAGAGCCGCCACATTCCAGCCCGATAGAAATTTTGCTTAGGGGTGCCGGTTTTCTTTCCATTGAATTTGCATAGACCAGCCCCGCAAAAGTTTGCTTGATTGCCTGCGAGATCAAATCAGTTTCTTTGCCGATTTTTTGTTGCTCAAGTATGTATAGAGGCTTTGAGAAATTAGCATCCCTTTTTTTTATTTCTTCCTGCAGGTACTCAGCCTGTGCATTTTGACAGCCGAGGCTTAATACGGTTGCACCTGCAACATTAGAGTGCGTGATGTACCCTGCAAGCAAGCCACATAAGGCTTGTGAGTCCTGCCTTGTACCTCCGCATCCGCCCTCGTGAGACAGAAATTTTATTCCATCCACATTTGGAAAAAGCCGTTGCTTCTTTATCTCTTCTTCGCGGATACTTATATCCGCATTCAATATCTCATCAATATTTTTACCACTTTTATAAATATCAATCAGCCTTGATACTTCCGCCTTCTTATTTTGATTTCTGCCATAGCCCAATTCATTTACGAGCGCTTCTCTCAGCACTTCCAGGTTGCGATTTTCACAAAACACCAAAGGAATTACCAGCCAGTAATTGGCAGTGCCTACTTTACCATCGGGCCGGTGAAAACCCATGAACGTTTTGTTTATAAATTTTGAAACTTCGGGCTTGTGCCAATCAAGATTTCTTTCCCCTACTTCAAAGCTGTTCGCAGCATGCTTTACGTTGGCAGTAGTGATCATGGAACCTCGCGAAATAAAGCTCTGCGCCTTTCCTACCAGTACCCCATACATGATTAATTCATCCCCCGGCTGCATATCATTCGTGACAAATTTATGTTTAGCAGGTACGTTCCCAATAATCATATACGTCGCTCCATTGTATTCTAACTCCTCTCCTTCCTTTAGATTGGATAAAGCCACAATTACGTTATCGGCAGGATGAACTTTTGTTATTTTATGATTCATTGAGCATATATTTTCTTTTGTTGTACATTTTCCAGGGTAGGCTTCATTCCGTTCGTAATGATATTATTCAACTTTTCATTAACCGATTGCTGAAATCCCGGAAGTGCACTTAAATCTTCACCCCACAAAGATGCATCCTTTAAAACTTCTTTTGCAACATTTTCCGCATCTGAATTTCGCCACCATTTGTAAAATTTATCAGCTACCTCATCCTGTATCAGGTATTGATCCCCTGCATACTCCCCGAAAAATTCATTTGCATTTTGCTTTACAGACTTCATAAAATAAATATATGCTGCGAAGCCGAGGGCAATTAATTCAGGCACAGTGTTATATTTTTTATAGTGATTTATTAAAACAGGAATACACCGCAATTTTATTTTACTGCTGTAGTTAAGAGTAATATTTTTCCAATAATGATCAATATGCGGGTTGCGAAAACGGTCAAGTACATTTTCGGCATAAACCCGGATGGCTTCACCGGGTATATCAAAGGGGATTGACGGGCCTATTTCCTGCTGCATCAGATCTGCAATAAATCTTTCCATTGCTTCATCGTCCATGGCATTTTTTACCGTATAGATCCCCGCGAGAAACGCAACTCCGCAACTAAGGGTATGCGTTCCGTTTAGGAGACGCAATTTTAACTCGCGGTATAAATTGATATCCTGTTCAATCGCCATTCCTTCGTCAGCGCACGCAAAAGATAATATTTTTTTTATGTGATCGTCCCCTTCAATAGCCCATAACCTGTACACCTCACAAACGGTCACCAATTCGTCTTTATATCCCAATTCATTTTCTATTTCCGTTTTTACTTCCTCTCCCGGCGTGCCTGTAACAATTCTATCTACCAAAGAATTACAGAAATAATTGCAGCGCTTCACCCACTCTATAAAATCATCTTCCATGCCATTCAAACGGGCAAGTTCAAGTACAATAGATTCTAATTTTTTTCCATTATCAGGAATCAATTCCGTGGGCACAATAACGAATCCGCTTTTCTCGCTGCCATTAAATGCCGCGAATCTTTCATACAAAAATGCAAGCAATTTTCCAGGGTAAGACACCGGAGGGTGGCGGCGGATGTCGTCGTTTACCAGTTTTATTCCGACTTCAGTTGTATTAGAAATTATTACCTGCATGCTTTGATTGTGTGCGCACTCTAAAATTTGTTCCCATTCATTTGCAGCATTTAATACACGGCTGATGGAAGAGTTGATAATATTCTCTTCGACTTTTTTTCCGTCCTGTAATCCACGCACACACACGGTATATAGCCCATCCTGTTTATCAAAAGCACCTGCATCTCCCCGTGATGTAGTCTTCACAACTACAATTCTGCCATTAAATATTCCCATGCGATTAGCCTTATCAATAAAATAATCCGGCAAGCCACGCAGTAACATTCCGGTGCCAAACTGCAAAACCTTTTCAGGTAATTCCAGCAACGCTTTGTCAGGAACAATAACATTGGCGGAAGAGATATTTCTTAATGTGTAAGCTGATAATTTCATAATGCTAAAATTTATCCAGGTTGATTAGGTCATCGATTGTTATAATCTAAAGGATTCCACCTCTTGGCAAAGAACCACGAAGGATTAATTTCCTTTGCATCGGGCGATCCCTTTGAGGAAATTAAATTGTTTTTAAGCAATGAGGACTTCTCCATCCTGGTTCACAAAAAAGTCCACACTTTTTTGTATGTGATTAAAATAATTCCCGTTGCTGTTCGCGTTCCCTAAACTCTGCATACCCTGCAAAAGACATCCTGGCCATATATCAATTTTGCAGGTTTACTTTCGAATGAAAAAGAATCTCCCTATCCTCATTACCGTGTTTGCCATCTACTGTGCATAAGAATGTACGCTTTGCGCCATCTCTAAAACGGTAATAACTATTTCAAGAAAAAAGCTAAAAAAAACTCATCTCTTAATGAAATTTTTATGTTGATGAATAGTTTGTATTTGTATTTTATAGCGGGCTTACCACACACCCGGTCCTGTTGCTTTCATAAGCGGCCTCTATTATTTTAATAACATTGAGTGCTTCTTCGGCTGTTACAGGCAAGGGTGCATCATTGCGAATTGCTTCATAAATGCCATCATAATATTCATTATAATTTCCGCGTTCAGATGGTACATATTCTTTTATCACCTCACCATCCTTTTCAGTATGTAACAAACCTTTTTGCGAATCGGGTTCCATTCCCCAGCCGTCGCTTCCGGGAATATTTCCTGCCAGCAACATCTCTTCCTGTACATCAGTTTTTGGCTTAATGAATGAACCTTTTAATCCATGAAAAATATAGCCCGGCAATGCTTCCCTCACCGCGTAGCTCGATCTTAAATGCACCCTGAAAGTATTATAGTAAAGCAAAATGTTGAAATAATCATCCACCTGCGAAACGGGGCGCATAGCCTGCACATCCGCAAAGAGTTTTTGAGGCATGCCAAACAATTGCAGGGCCTGGTCAATTAAATGTGAACCGAGGTCATACAATGAACCGGTACCGGGACCCGGGATCTCTTTATGCACTTTTGGGCTTAAATCTTCTTTGTACCTGTCGAAATGCATTTCTACATCTATAATGTCTCCGAGTAACTTCTTCTCAACCACATTCTTCATTGTTTTATAATCGCTGTCATACCGGCGATTTTGATATACAGAAATTTTCCTGTTTTGTCTTTTTGCAATTTCAATTAATTCCTTTCCTTCATCAACTCTAACCGAAAAAGGCTTTTCAATTATTACATGCTTGCCGGCTTCTAGTGCTTTTTTTGTATAATCAAAATGAGTGTAGTTCGGTGTGTTGACAACCACCAGCTCTACAGCATCATCTGCGAGCATTTCTTCTAATTTTCTGTATGTTTTTATTCCCGGGTATTTTTCCTCTGCAAGGTTCTTCGATCGCTCCCACACTGCATACAGATTGAATCCGGGGTTTACTTTTATGAATGGCGCATGAAACACCCACCCGCTCATTCCAAATGAACATAAAGCTATATTGATTGGTTTCATTTTGTTGAAATTTTAATTGACAATAACGTTAAGTTATTATTTTATTTTTTATTGAACAGGTTCTGCTCTAAACCAATTAAAATCCGCCCAACCTGAATCATTGGTTTGCGGATCCCTTATATAATAAATTCCTGCTTTCAATCCAATCCATTTTCCCCCCCTCGCCTGGAATGAGTCTGCAGTCACTTGTGAAGAAGCAGGCTGGCACTTGCAACGTTGCGTATAGATTCTTATTCATTTATTTCTTGAAACCCTTTTCAAAAAACTATCTATATAATTTATCGTGGGCTGAAACCATAGTTGACCCGACGTTTTTTAACGCCGATCTGATAAACCCGACCTTCATTACAGCTTCCACATGCTTGCTTCTAATAATAAAAAATTACTGGATTCACTTTATATAACATCCGTTATTGTGATAGGTCTCCCCAAATTTGTTTTTCGTATTATCACCAGGTATTAAATCGGGTACCTGCAATCCACGAAATCAATTTAACCGATTACCTATTGTAAATGCATTTCACCCAATTGTACTTAAACAAATAAATCTTCCACTGTATTTTAGGAGAGTGAATCTATTCAAGTAAAACCAAGACCTTAACCTGATTTTCAAACATTTTTTTCACCATATAAATAATACGATTATGTGCCAAAAAATTAAACCCAAGTTCAGTAATGTAAGGCGAGCTGCATACCTGCCCGGTTTATTCGCTTTTTTATTTGTCTTTTTAGGGATGCTGACGGGCTGTAAAAAAGACCCTATTCCCCCTGGCGAAAAATGTAATGCTAAGATGACGCCGGGGCCTACCCAACTACTGGTATCAGGCCTCCAGGGCGGAGCTGGAAGTACCATTGGCCCTGATGGTTATCTTTACGTCACTGAAGCCGCGGCGGGCAAGGTTTCACGCATTGACCCAAAGACCGGGAGTGTTACGACGTTCGCCAGCGGATTGCCACCCGCACTTCCGGCCGTGGGTCTGGGCGGAGCATATGACATAGCCTTCATTGGCAAGACTGCTTACGTCCTGGTAACGCTCGTCGGTAGCGATGTTGGCGGTACTGATGTGGTCGGCATCTATCGAATAGACGCACTAGGTAGTTATACCGTCATCGCCGATATTGGTGCTTTCTCCATTGCCAATCCGCCGCACACTGATTACTTTGTTCCATCGGGCGTGCAATACGCTATGCAGCCCTATGACGAAGGATTCCTTGTGACGGATGGCCATCACAACCGTTTATTGAATGTTGCGCTCAATGGTAAGGTTACTGAGGTAAAGGCATTTGATAATATTGTTCCGACCGGCCTGACGTTATCTAGCAGTAAGATATACATGGCTGAAGCAGGTCCTATCCCTCACAATCCGGAAGATGGAAAGGTAGTATCGTTTGGTCCTAAATCGCCCGCGGTTAAAACCGTTGCTTCCGGCGCCCGGTTGCTGGTTGATGTGGAGTTTAATTGTGGCCATACGCTTTACGCACTGTCTCAGGGCTTTTGGGATGGGCCCGGGCCGGGCTCTCCTGCAAATCCTAATACAGGCTCATTGGTGAAGGTTAATCATGACGGAACGTTTACAGAAATCAGGAATGGACTGGACCGTCCAACCTCGCTCGAGTTCATTGGGACTACCGCCTATATCATCACGCTTACCGGTGATGTATTAAAAATTGAACATGTTAGCGGAGCTCCCTTCGAAGAATGATAAAATGAAAGAAACTTCATTTGTGAAAGTCGGAATGAACTATCCATGTACCGGGGTACTTAGCTTTAATTGGGATTCTAAAAAAGATTTTAAATCCCCTGATGGAAATTAATAATTCCCAGGGGATTTATGCATGCTCAGCCGTAAGTAAAAGCTATAAATTATTGCTTTGCTGAATTGAATTATCTAATTTTAGAGTACTCTAAAACTTACGAACCCAGCCACGGTTATTTGCTTTCTCAAAAGATAACAAGACAGGAGCTTAAATTTAAGCCGGTAAAATAATCCGGATCCATTAAAAAATAATCTTGATCTATCAAACATTAAAACTGATTTATCATGAGAATTTTAGCCTGTTTATTATTACCAATCGTAATTTTCTTCTCAGGCAATTCATGCTTAGCACAACAGGAAAGGATTGATAGTTTAAAAAAAGTACTACCTGCATTACACGACAGTGCAAGAGTGGATTGTTTAAATGCATTAAGTGGCTTTTATGTAAAATTTATCCGGGACACCATGGGGTATTGCACACGCCCTCTCTGTGAAAGCACATCATGGCCCACCTTTTCAAGACTCGCTCTATATTATGCGGATCTTGCGCACGAAGAAGCTTTGAAAACCCATTATATCCATGGTATGGCAGAATCACTGTCATACAAAGGCGAAGTTGAAGAATTGTCTGATAATTTTATGACTTGCGAAAAGTTTTCCAGGGAAGCAATTAAGGGGTACAGAGAAACCGCAAACAAAAAAAGGTTAGCCGAAACATATTTCAACCTTGCACATTCGTTATACGCCCAAAGTTTTTTTTCGGAATCAATTAGAAATTTTGATACCGCTTATGAATGGCATAAGAAAAATGGCAATACTAGCGGAATGTTTTGGGCCCTTACCGTCGAAAGCGCCGTTTATCATGCAAGCGGCAATTATGAAAAAGCTTTTGAACTGTCCAGGGAATGTTTTGACATTGCAACTGAAACTAAAAACGATTGGTTCAGAAGAGGTGCATTAGAGGATATAGGGTGGGTATATGACGAAATTGACGACCATAAGACAGCTTTGGAATATTATCGCTTGGCCGGCATCGATCTTAAACCAGATACACTGGGACTCGCTCAAACTTTTACATCTCAGCATCAATACGATTCGGCAAGATTTTATTATAACCTTGTTGATACTTCCAACCAGAGAATACGCCGGTTTTATTTTACATCTATCGGTGAATATTATTATTTGCTAAAGCAATATGATAAGTCACTGGCAGCCCTGGCCAGAGGGTTGGAACTTCACAGGCAATTAAATGACCGTAACCCGGTAATGCAAACATTAGTCGACATTTCAAGAACATATTTAAAAATTGGGAATACTGATTCAGCCATTTTGTATGGAACTGAAGCGTTACGTATTGCCCGGGAAACGGGTGCAAAACAAATTATCAAAGATGCCTCCGAAACGCTCTCTGCTGGTTATGATTACAGGCATCAACCAGACAGCGCATATTTTTACTTCAGGCAGTATACAACAATGAAAGATTCCATCTTTAGTGACCGGGTAAAGGGAAAACTGGCTGCTTACAATTTTGAGCGAAAAATGGAAATGGTAAATAAGGAAAAACAAATTCAAAAGGTACAATTACAAAAACAATCTCTTCTCAGAAATATTCTTATTGGCAGCATGATTATAGGGTTGCTACTCGCCGGTGTGATTTTTAGAAACATTATACTAAAACGGAAAAATGAAAAGCACCAACTTGAACACAAACTGGAATTGCAACAATTTCAAAGTGAAAAAATAAAAGCTGAAATGCAACACCAAGCTACAGACCTTGAGATGCAAGCACTCCGTGCACAAATGAATCCGCACTTCATTTTTAATTCACTCAACTCTATCAATCGCTTTATTCTTCAAAATGATAAACTGCAGGCATCCGGATACCTTACTAAATTTTCCAGGCTGGTAAGATTGATCTTACAAAATTCACAGGACTCATTGACAACACTGGATCGTGAACTCGATGCCTTGCGGTTGTATATCGAATTAGAAGCCTTGCGATTCGATCATCAATTTGATTATAAAATAAATGTTTCAGAAGATTTGGATACAGAGATATTGAAGGTTCCCCCTCTAATTATTCAGCCCTTTGCAGAAAATGCCATTTGGCACGGCCTGATGCACAAAGAAGATAAAGGCTGTTTGCTGATTAATATTTACCAGGAAGAAGATGATATTCTATGCTGTAAAATAACGGACGACGGCGTAGGCAGAAACCGGGCTGCGGAGTTAAAAAGCAAATCAGCGGCAACACACAAACCAATGGGGATGCAAATTACAGCCGATCGTATTGCCGTTCTGAAACAGAAAAAAGAAATGGACTGTATAATAAAGACCACTGATCTGGTTTTGCCCGACGGAAGTGCCGGGGGCACTGAAGTACTATTGAAAATACCGGTGAATTTATAATAACTGAGGTCTTCGCAATTACAAACTAATGAACGCGGGCTGCTAATAAAGTTTAGTTATGATTAATGCAATTATTATAGATGATGAAAAACACTGTATTGATACCCTAAGTATTTTAATAAAAGAATATTGCACTGACGTAAAGGTTACTGACACATGCCGCTCGGCTAAACAGGGTTTGGAAGCGATTGAAAAGCAAAAACCTGATCTGGTATTCCTTGATATAGAAATGCCCGCAATGAATGGCTTTGAAATGCTGGAGCAATTTTCTGAAATTCCCTTTGCAATTATTTTTACCACAAGCTATGATCAATACGCCATTAAAGCCATTCGTTTTAGTGCTCTTGATTACCTATTGAAGCCTGTTGATCCAAATGAATTGAGAAGTGCTGTAAGAAAAGTTCAGGAGCAGCGGCATTTTCCAATGGCAGAACAGTTTCAGATGCTCTTAAAGCAAATTCATTCGAAGGAACACATATTTGATAAACTGGCCGTTCCCACAGCAGAAGGCTTTGAATTGATACCAGCTCAGCAAGTGATGCACTGTGAGGCTCACGATAATTACACCCATATTTTCGTGAAGAATAAAAATAAAATTGTTGCCTGTCGTACTTTAAAGGAGATAGAAGAACAATTACAGGATTTTAATTTTTTTCTAAGAATACATAATTCGCATATTGTGAATTTAAATGAAGTAGTAAAATATGTTCGCGGCGACGGCGGCTACCTCGTACTAAGTGATGGAACAAGTATTAATGTATCAAGAACAAGGAAAGACATGTTATTAAATATTTTTAAACAAAATAAATATCATGATTAAGAATATCTCTTTCTTCCCTTATACCAGGACACGGGCTTAACCTTAACGATACGGATCAGCCTCCCAAAGGTTGACAGGTTTAAGTTTTAGAAACTACAAAAAATTTCTCATACGACTTCTTCGTCGGATACAAAAAAAAATTAAGCGGTATAAATCTCTACCTTCGCGACCGAATGATCGTTCAATCGGAAATAGCGGACAAGAAAAAAGCAATTCTAAAAAGTACTCTCAGGCTTATAAAGGAGAACGGCTTACACGGAACTACCGTAAGCCTTATCTCAAAAAATGCGGGAGTTGCTTCAGGAACTATTTACCATTATTTTCCCAGCAAAGACGACATTATCATGGAACTTAACTGCCAGATAAAAAATGAAATGGTGGCGGCAATGTTCAATAATGTTGGCGATAAAGATTACAGGAAAAAGTTTTTTGAAGGATGGATTAATCTTTGTAAATATTTTATAGATAATCCAAGCTCACTAATTTTTATAGAACAATTTAACAGCTCCCCGTACGCCAAAACCAGCTCGGCAAAAAAGTTACAAAACTCCGTAAACAGGTTTCACGAATTTTTCCAGGAGGGGATGGACCAGGGCTATCTAAAAAAAATGGAATACAAGTTGATAGCTTCTGCAGTGTTTGGTTGTATTACGGCCACCGCAAAATATCATATAACCGGGCGTTTTGGTTTCGCAGATGCCGATCTCTGTAAAGTGGCTACTATTTTGTGGGATGGAATTAAAATTCAAAAGAATTGAACGATTAATAGATTTTAATTGTAACTCATATTCCCGGAGAGGTTGCCTGTAAATGATTAAAGCATTTTAAAAAAGAAATATGCACAATTGGAATTTAAAAATGAATATCAGGCATCGTAATATCTGCAAGACAATCTTCATTTTTGGAATTTTATTTTACCCTTCCTTCATCTATGCTCAGCAGTACCCTGCTGATTCACTGTTGCGGAGTGCTACCCTTGAAAACTGCATTGCATACGCGATCGCACACAATCCTGATTTGCAGAATGCAAAATTGAATGAAGAAATAACCGAAACAACTATTAAAAGCAAGCTTTCTGAGTGGTATCCGCAACTCAATTTGAATTACAATTTTCAGCACAACTTCCAGTTGCAAACCCTCAACTTCAATGGAATGCTTATACATACCGGAACGGTCAACACTTCCGGCGTGCAGTTTGGTGCAACGCAAAATATTTTTAACAGGGACGTGTTGCTGGCAAGCCGTACTTCAAAAGATGTGCGCCTGCAGGCGCAACAAAATACCAAAGAACAAAACATCAGCCTTGCGGCAATGGTGAGTAAAGCTTTCTATAATGTGATCTTAACCAAGCAACAAATACTCGTAACCGAACAGGATATAGAGAGAATAAACGTAAGCCTTAAAGATGCCTATTATCAATACCAGAGCGGCATTACTGATAAGACTGATTATAAAAGGGCAACGATCTCTTTAAACAATGCGAAAGCTCAAAAAAAGACCGGTGTTGAAACATTGCAAGCATCTTTTGCTTATCTAAAAGAACTTATGGGTTATCCCGATCAAAAAGATCTTGATTTGGTTTACGACACCGCTCAAATGGCAAATGAAATTTACATCGATACCTTGCAAAATGTAAATTATTCTGACAGGATAGAATTTCAATTGCTGGAAACACGAAAGAAGCTGCAACAATACAATCTTCAATATTATAAATGGAGTTTTCTTCCGGAAATTTCTGCATTTGGAAATTACAACCTCAATTTTCTGAACAATAAATTCTCTAAACTTTATAGCCAGAGTTATCCAAATTCTTACGCCGGGGTTTTATTGTCGTTTCCTATCTTCCAGGGAGGCAAAAGATTGCAACAAATAAAACAGGCTCAATTGGAAATAAGGCAGGTTGATAATTCTATCAAAAGCCTTCAGAACAATATTAATACTCAGTATGTACAGTCGCTTTCCTCTTATAAAAGCAACCTATATAATTTTTATAGCATTAAAGAAAATTTGGACCTGGCAAATGAAGTGTATGAAATAATCCGGCTGCAATACAGGTCGGGTATTAAAACTTATTTGGAAGTGATCAACGCAGAAACAGACTTGAGGACGGCTCAAATAAATTATTACAATGCCCTGTACCAGGTGCTTTCAAGCAAAGTGGATGTAGCACAATCACTGGGCAACATTAATTACTAAAACAAAGAACATGATTTATAAACAGCATTATTTATTTCCTCTCATTGCAGGCATTGTATTATTTACGTCTTGTGGAAATAAAAGAGATGCAGAGCAACAAGGGCCTCCTCCTGCTACGCCTGTAACAGTTGCAGCGGTTAAAACAACCATGGCTTCTTATAATGATGAATACCCCGGGTCGGTTGCAGCACTTAACGAAATAACCATTACCTCGCAGGTAAGCGGGTATGTTACCGGTATATTTTTTAAAGATGGACAGAAGGTGAAGAAGGGGCAAAGGCTTTATTCATTAGATGCTGAAGTCTATCGGGCAAATTATCAACAGGCTGAAGCCAACTTCCAGCTACAGGAAGCAAACTTATTAAAGGCACAAAAAGATGCAGATCGCTACCACGAACTCGATAAGCACGATGCTATAGCGAAGCAGCAGGTGGATTATGCTGATGCCGCGTTGCAGGTTGCACAAAAACAAGTAGCTGCCGCGAAAGCGAATGTTGCCGGCGTAAGATCCAATGTAAATTTTGCAAGTATTGAATCGCCGTTGACAGGTACAATAGGAATATCGCAGGTAAAAAAAGGAACCGCTGTGGTTGCCGGGCAAACAGTTTTGAATACGGTTTCAACCGATAACCCGATTGCAGTAGACTTTACGATTGATCAGAAAGAAATTTACAGGTTTGTACAAATGGATCAAAATGGAAATAAATCTACTGATTCGGTATTCACTATTGCCTTCGGTGATGACGTGTATCCGTACCCGGGAAAGATAAGTCTTATAGATCGTGCTGTTGACCCACAGACAGGGACCATTAAAGTACGTCTTGTTTTTCCAAATGATAAGGGCATGTTAAAGCCCGGTATGAATACAACTGTAAGAGTGAAAAACAACGCATCGGAACAGGCAACGATTATTCCTTATAAAGCAGTAACAGAGCAGCTCGGAGAATTCTTTGTGTATGTAGTGACTGACAGCTCGAAAGTTACTCAGCAAAAAGTGGTGTTAGGAAAACAGATAGGTGAAAATATTATCGTGAAGCAGGGCTTGAAGGACGGGCAAAAAATAGCAGTGGAAGGAGTTCAAGATTTACATGAAGGGTCAGTGATAACAGCCACGGCGGATACTACTAAACAATAACTATTTATCGGATGTATCATATTTCAATTTTTAATTTTCAAGTAAAGAGATGATCGCTGAAACATTTATACGACGCCCGGTTACTGCTATTGTCATCTCAGTTGTGATTGTGCTGGTAGGTATTATTTCGCTGCAAAATTTGCCGATTGCCCAGTACCCGGACATTTCACCGCCAACTGTTTCAGTTAATGCGAATTTTATTGGCGCTGATGCGCAGACAGTGGAGCAAACAACCACTACGCCGATAGAGACACAGATCAACGGATCGCCGGGCATGACTTACATTACCGGTAACAGTTCTTCAAGCGGCCAAAGCTCTATAAGCGTAACTTTTGAAGTAGGCACTGACATTGACATTGCAGCGCTGGATGTACAAAACAGGGTGAGTGTTGCCGTCCCCACTTTGCCGGATATTGTAAAGCGTTTGGGCGTTACAGTTAGGAAGCGTAACCCAAGCATCATGGTAGCGCTTGCTTTCTATTCGCCGAAAGGAACACATGATCCGAAATTTATAGGTAATTATGTAAATATTTATATACAGGATGCATTGAAGCGTGTACAGGGTGTGGGTGATATTACCTCTCTTGGAAATGATTTTGGAATGCGTGTATGGCTGGATCCGGGAAAGCTTGCCGCGCTGAATATTGCTCCAGCCGACGTATCAGCGGCAATCAATGAGCAAAATTTGCAAATCGCGGCTGGTACCATTGGCGGCAATCCGCAGCCCGGTGTGCAAGCTTTTGAATACAGTGTACTTACTAACAGCCGGCTTAATACTGTTGATCAATTTAAAAATATTATTGTTCGCTCTAATCCTGCTACGGGCAATATTGTGTACCTGAAAGATATCGCAAGGGTGGAATTAGGGCAGTTTAGCTATGCATTTAATGCCTTTGTAAATGGACAGCCTGCCACATTTTTATTGGTGTACCAGGCACCGGAAGCCAACGCATTAGAGACCTACTCAGGAATTACGAAAGCCCTCTCAGATCTTAAAAAAACTTTTCCTAATGACTTCGATTATCTTGTTCCGCTTGAAACCGTTTCAGTTGTAAAAACATCCATAAGAGAAGTAATCTTTACCCTCCTTGAAGCATTGGGACTCGTAATATTAGTGGTGTTTTTATTTCTTCAAAACTGGCGGGCTACATTAATTCCTGTTCTTGCAATACCCGTTTCACTTATTGGCACTTTCATATTTTTTGTACCCTTCGGATTTACTATTAACACACTTACCTTATTTGCTTTTGTGTTGGCTATTGGTATTGTTGTGGACGACGCTATCATTGTGGTGGAAGCTGTGCAGCATAATATAGATCATAATAATTTATCGCCTAAAGATGCTACACGTAAGGCAATGCAAGATATCTCGGGACCGGTAATTGCCATTGCTTTAATCCTCGCAGCAGTATTTGTTCCTGTAGGTTTTATACCCGGCATTGTCGGAAGATTGTACCAGCAATTCGCTATTACTATTGCAGTGTCTGTAATCATATCCGCATTTGTTGCTTTATCTCTTACCCCCGCCTTATGTTCATTAATGCTAAAACATTCCAAAGGCGCAGACGAGAAAAAAAGTATACTGGAAAAATTCTTTGCTGCATTCAATAACGGATTAAGAAAATTCACTGCATCCTACACACGTGGCGTTGCATTATGGATACGCAATACACCTTATGTATTAATCCTGCTTATTGTTTTATTTGTCGGATTATTTTTTCTTTTTAAGGCGAAACCAACCGGCTTTATTCCGTCCGAAGATGAAGGCCGGTTGTATGTTACCTACGAAATGCCTGAGGCTACTTCCACTACCAAAAGCATTGAAATGCTGAAGCTATTAATGTCACGTGTACAATCAATACCTGAAGTGGAAGGTGTGGGAGGCCTTGCCGGGTTGAACATTATTAGCTTTTCAAATAAGTCTAATGTAGGAACGATGTTTGTGCACATGAAACCGTGGGATGAACGTAAAGGCAGCGAACACAATGCGCAAAGTGTAATAGCTGCGATAATTAAAAAGACTGCTGATATAAAAGAGGCGCGGGTGTTGGCCATCTCTCCTCCGGCAGTACCAGGGCTGGGTCGTACAGCAGGCTTTACTTTTGAGCTGCAGCAAACCACCAGTACAGACGACATCAACCAGTTTTCGCAGGTAGCAAAAGATTTTTTAGCAGAGGTAAACAAACGTCCTGAGATCGAATCTGCATATACTTTTTTTACAGCCAATACCCCCAGCTACCAGATAGATGTGGATCGCGATAAAGCGAAACAATTAGGCGTGTCCGTTGCGGATGTATATCAAACGCTGTCAACCTATTTGGGAAGCGGCTATGTGAATGACTTTAATTTGTATGGAAGAAATTTCAAGGTGGTTACACAGGCCGATAGTTCGTATCGCTCCTCACTGGATGATCTTAAAAAGTATTATGTACGCAACAGCATGGGAAACATGATTCCCTTAGGATCACTAATTACCACCAAATTAATAGAAAGCCCTACACTGATATCTCATTATAATGTCTATCGCTCCATTGAAATAAACGGTACTTCAAAACCCGGCTACAGCAGCGGACAAGCAATTAAAGCATTGCAGGAAACTGCCGCCAAATATTTGCCCGCAGGCTATGGCTACGAATTTTCAGGCATGAGCGTTGAAGAAATAAAGGCAGGAAATAAAACGGTCACGATATTTGCGATATCCCTTGTATTTGTATTTCTTTTCCTTGCTGCATTGTATGAAAGCTGGTCGGTGCCGTTTTCAGTTTTGTTCGCGGTGCCCATAGGTGCGCTGGGCTCTATTATTGCGTTAACTCTTTTACCCGACCTCACAGACAATATTTATGCTCAAATCGGATTGATCACTTTAATAGGGCTGGCCGCAAAAAATGCCATATTGATTGTAGAATTTGCAAAAGAAAGAGTGGATAGTGGTATGGAATTATTAAAAGCGACCATTGCCGCAGTAAGATTGCGTTTGCGTCCCATCCTTATGACATCACTCGCATTTATTCTTGGTGTATTGCCATTAGCATTTGCCACAGGCGCTGCTGCGGAATCACGCAAAACCATTGGATGGACTGTTTTTGGCGGAATGATTGCCGCTACTTCACTGGCTATTTTTGTGGTGCCGGTTTTATTTGTGTTGATCACAAGATTTTCTTATGGTAAGAAAAAACTTGCAGCATTGCAGGCAGATTATAAACCCGAGGAACATAAGGAATTTGAAGAAGATGAATAAAGATCAGGTAAAATGGGAATAGAAACAGATTTAATTATCATGTACTTTTCGACAGAATAAAGTAGATTACTTCCCTGTTATTAAGATCAAAAAACCTTCGTACAAACAAACCAAATTCAATGAACTTACCTTATTGCCTTATTAATTTATTTAATGGAATAATTGAAGCAAATAAAGTAATAAGGTTGTTTAATCATTAGGATGTTTTCTACTAAGGTTGTGTAAAAATCCGATGACTTTAGTTTGCCCTAATTCTAAATTGAATAAAATTTAGATAATACACTACTTAACTGAATGGGTGCAGAATGTTCAGGACTCTTTTTAAAAATTTCAAATGAAGTATGGCAACAACAATTGAAAAGTCCACTTTAAATTTTTTGAACAGGCTTTCGAAAAATAATAACAGGGAATGGTTTAATGAACATAAAGAGAAATACCTGGCTGCTCATGAAAATATTATTGCGTTTGCTTACTCATTGTTGACAGAGATGCAAAAACATGATAAGATCGAAACATCTTCCGGTAAAGATGCACTAATGAGAATTTACCGTGACACACGTTTCTCAAAAGACAAAACCCCCTACAAAACATATTTTGGTGGCGGTTTTAAAAGAGCGACAAAAAAATTAAGAGGCGGCTATTACTTCCAGATTGGGCCGGGCAATTCGCTTGCAGCGGGAGGCTTTTTCTCTCCCAGCCCACAGGATCTATTAAGAACCAGGAAAGACATCGATCTCAATTTTGAAGATTGGAAAAAAATGCTCTCTCATAAATCGCTGGCGAAAACATTTAAAGAATTGAAAGGCGAAAAAATTGCAACAGCCCCACAAGGGTTTTCAAAAGATAGTCCCGCAATTGAATTATTAAACTACAAGCAATTTTATTTTGAGAGAAAGTTTAGTGACGAGGAAGTGCTAGATAGTAATTTTCTTAAAGAATTAAATCAAACATTTAGAAACCTGCGGCCTTATTTTGATTACATGAGTGATGTGCTCACAACAGATTTAAATGGGGTTAGCATTGTTTAAGCTAAATTCCATGATAAATATTTCGTTGAATTTCCGCCTCCCCTATTTTAAACTTGAATAGACCATCGCCTCAAATTTTCTTTCAACATCACCATGACTGTTGGGGCTTTGCTGCGTCATAAAAAGGCAAACGAGATGCGCTTTAGGATCGGCCCAGTATGTGGTGCCATAATAGCCACCCCATGCGAAAGAGCCTCCATATCGCGGACCTTTCGCTTCAGATTTTTCTGAAGTAATTTGAAAACCCAATCCAAAATTATCATCGCCGAACATGCCATCTTTGAGTTGCCCGCTTGTCATCATTTCAACTGTTCGTTTCGACAAAATCTGATGGCCGTTATACTTACCACCATTTAGCAACATCTGCATAAAAACTGCGTAGTCAAATGCGGTTGAAGAAAGGCCGGCACCACCGGAGAAATAATGCTTATTCATTGTTGGATAATCAGGATCAATATGGCGGAATGTGTGGCTCCACTTTATTACATGATGTAGAGAATCTTCGGTATAAACTGTGGCGAGCCTGTTAGCTTTTGAAGCCGGTACATTAAAATAAGTATCCTTCATGCCAAGCGGCTGGAAAATATTTTTTGATAAAAAATCTTCCAGATTTTCTCCATTCATAATTTCAATAAGAGCTCCCAGCAAATCACTGTTTAAACCATATTGCCATTTTTCTCCCGGTTGAAAACTCAATGGCATTTTACCAAGCGCTTTCATGCGCTCTATAAGATTTTCATCAAAATAACCAAGCCCTGACGGAATATTATTTTTTGTATAGATAGCCTGCACTTTGGAACTGCCTATATCAGTATAGTCAAGGCCGGAAGTATGTGTGAGCAAATCGCGAAAAGTAATTTCTCTTTTAGCAGGAACGGTTGTATAAGTTGTATCGGCGTCGTTAAATTTATCAAGAACAACAGGGTTTTTAAACTCAGGAATAAAATCTGAAATGGGTTCATCCAATAAAAATTTACCCTGCTCATATAAAATCATGATACCTGCACTGGTAATGGCTTTCGTCTGTGACATAATACGAAAGATCGCATCGTTCTTCATAGGCTTTTTTGTAGCTACATCGGCAAGTCCATATCCTTTATATTGAACAACCTGGTTATCTTTTATTACAATGGTTACTGCGCCGGTTAACCAGTTTTTTGCAATGTAGTCATTCACAATACCATCAATCCTGGCTAATTTTTTATAATCTACATTACTGTTTTTTTTATTGGTTTGTATTACCTGTGACTGCGAAAGTGTTGGCAATAACAAGATAATAATTGAAAAAAGGGTATTACGTAAACAAGCAAATTTGGACATAAATCGTTTTCTTTAAAGAAGCAATTGGTTTGAAAATGTTACTCTGTGGCTTGCATAATATTTATTTTATGCAGCGTTTATTCTTACAGTTTTTATAGAGTTTAGGACAGAACTCTTAGAAGACATTTCTTCCTCGATATCAAAATCATCCTGCAGACCCAACCAAAATTTGGCGGAATTTCCAAAATACTTACTTAATCTAAGTGCGGTGTCAGCTGTAATTCTTCTATTCCCTTTAACGATCTCTGAAATCCTTGTTTGAGGTATGTCAATATCCTTTGATAGTTTATAGGCTGTGATATTAAAGGGAATAAGAAATTCTTCTAAAAGAATTTCTCCGGGATGAATATTTTTAAGTTTTGCCATTATTAAAATTTTTAGTGATAGTCTATTATTTCCACATCCAAAGCATTTCCCGAATTCCACCTAAAAATTATTCGCCACTGATCATTTATTCGAATGCTATAAAAGTCTTTAAGCTTTCCCGATAATTTCTCAAGCCTGTTGGAAGGAGGTATTCTCAAATCAGTAATGTTCACAGAGTTGTTTATCATTCTAAGCTTTCGTCTGCCAATTACCTGTATTTCATTTGGCAACTTTTTAACCCGATCACCATTCCAAACTTTATCGGTTTCGGAATTGCCCAAAGAAATGATCATTATGAATATATTAAAATACTAACGCTAAAAGTAAGTATTTTAAAAAAAATCCCCAAATCAATAAAACTATTTCGCCTAATATTATTTGCTTGTAATAGCCGGCTCTTTTACAACTATTGTATCAGTTGTTAGCAAAGGCACAATATACCCACCTGTATCCAGCCTGGTCTTTGGAAATTGTTGTTTCAAAAATACCCAATCATTAGCCTCTACTTTTGTTTGATAGAGATATAAAGATTGTAATTTCTTTAATCCTTTTAGTGCATAAATTCCCTGGGCTGTTACTTTAGTACCCACAAGATTCAAAGATTGTAATTGGCCCAGGTCTTTTAATTTCTGTATACCCGCATCTGTGATGTTATTGTTATCTAATTGCAGCAGTGTGAGATTGGTGCATTGGCCAATAAAAGTTAAGGCACTATCTGTAATTTTTGTATCACCGATCTTTAACCACACCAATTGTTTTTTTATCGGTAATAAAAGCCTCATATCATTATCTTTGATTGCGGTGGCTGTAACAAAATTTGCCATCATATAATTACTGTTTTGTGCAACGGGCATTACGATTACTCCTTTCTTTTCAAGTTGCTGAATTGCTTTACTATCCACTTTTTCAACAGACTCTTTTGGAATATTTGCAGGGGTTTTTATTTCTATATGATCTCTTTGCAAAGCAAGTAAAACAGGTTTTAATTTTTCAGGTTGTTGTAAATCTTTAACATGACTTGCGGTATCTGCACCTTGCTCTATCCACCAATGTAGCAGAGCAATTTGCTTTTCATTCAGTTGGCTTTTTTGTTTTGGCGGCATGTGATTTTCGTCCTCCTTCGGCAACATTAAGCGTTTTATTATTTCGCTTGAATCAGTATCATGCACATCTATTATTTCACCATCTTTCCCTCCCTTCATTATAAGAGCAAAATTATCCAGCCGTAGTCCGCCTTTCTTTTTGTTTGGTCCATGGCAGCTATAGCAATCTTTATAAAGTATAGGCTGAATAATGTCCCTGTAAACTTTGGCTTCCTGCACATTGATTATCGGCCTTGCATCAATAGCGATTGAATCATTACTCCCAATTAAACTTAAGGACAAAAAATTAGTTCCGTGTGTAATTTGTCCACCCAAGTGGCCGGTAATAAAAATCAATATCAATACTGCAATAAAAAGAATTTTATAGGCAACATCCACTTGCCTGTTTACCACCTTTATGTACAGCAAAAATGAAGCGAACGCCACCCCGATTCCCATCCACATGTGCCAGCTCACAAGGCTTTCATCATAATCACCATTCGTTGATAAAACATATCCCGTAATGCAGGTTATAACAGATGATATTGCGCCTATCAATAAAACAAGGCTTATTACTGCGGGAGAAATATTGTATGGTTTTTTACCCGATAACCATATCAGCAATAAAGCAATTAATAAAATTCCTATAGGCAAATGAACAAGCGCAGGATGCAGGTGGCCGATAAATTCCGTAATGGTTAAAAGCACAAGGAAATTTATTTAAGATTGATAACGTTTCCGCAGCATTTGCATCGTGTACACATTTACTTCCCATTGGTCTGACAATGGTTTTCGGGTATAGGGAACAGTGGGCATATAATCAGGGGGTCCAAATTCAGTGAGAATTGTAAGCCTTTCCCCATTTTGCTTTTTGCGCTCAACTACTTTATCCCACCAGGCGACATGTGCTTTCACTGCACCTTCCCATTCAGGTGCACGTGGATCATTTACCTGTGGCCCTTCCGGATGACCTATGCGTGCATGAATATGATCTGTTCTTTCCAAAGTAAGATCAATAGTTTCCTGCTGATCGTGAAGCAAAGTTTCACTCACATTGCACCAGTGAGACACATCGAAAGTGATGCGCAGTTCCGGATTTTTTTCAATGTACTGCCTGGCAACAGGCGCAGCAAAAAGCATCCGTGACCTGTGTGTTTCGTGACATATAATTATGCCCGTGCTTTTAGCCAATGTAGTTGTATAATCAATGAAAGTTTTATTTTCATCATAGCTAAAATAGTCCCTTCCGGAATGGCAATTTATGTACAAAGGTTTTTGAATAGTATTAGTAGCTGCTCCCTCAATCATCTTTTTGAAAAACTCAAAATGCTCTTTATAATTACTTTGGGATCCCCCACATAAAAAGCCCACTTCAAGATTATATTTTTTTAAAGCGGCAAACATTTCATCCTGGTCTTTCTTCTCCATCGGCCACCATATTTCGATACCATCATAACCTTCCTTTTTTACTTTGGCCATATATTCATCCAAAGTTCCGGGAAAACCCCAGTTGGTAGCGAGTATTTTTAATTCAAAATTTTTTCTCACGTTAGTTGTAGTTTTTGAAGTTGCTGCATAAGTATCCAATGATGAAAATAGTAAAGCAGTTGCTGCTGATGTTGAAAGTCCCAAAAAATTTCTACGATCAAATTTCATTAATTATTTTTTCTGAAATTATGCAATTTCATTCCCATTTTGGTTACATAATTGGCCCTGTTTTTACCAATGTTTTTTAGTTTCTTTTTTTTGAAATATTGATCCATCTTTTTTACATCAAGATTTATTTGTTCAATCTCAAATTCTTCCGACAAACTTGCCTTGGTTCTTAGATATTGAAATACCCAATCTTCCCATTTATCATCGAGTTCTTTATGATCGTCTGCAAGCTTCAATAAATTTTCATATTCTGCAGGTGAATAATATGCTAAAAATATATTCATCATAAAACTTCATTCTATGACTTTAAATCGATTGTATTAAAACACTATGCAATAATATCCTGTATCACTTCACCACTTACATCTGTCAATCTGAATGGCCTTCCCTGGAACTGGTACGTAAATTTTTCATGATCAAACCCTAATTGGTTTAATATAGTTGCCTGCACGTCAAATGGTGTAACTTTTCCACTGATAGGATAGTAACCAATCTCATCCGTTTCCCCATAACTGTATCCTTTCTTAATACCTCCGCCTGCCATCCACATTGTAAAGGCATCTAAATGATGATCTCTTCCTTTGAAAGGATTTGGTTTGCCTTCGCGGTTTTCCATCATGGGTGTTCTGCCAAATTCGCCGCCCCATACAACAAGTGTTTCTTCCAATAAACCGCGTTGTTTTAAATCTAAAATCAAAGCGGTAATCGACTTATCAACCTGCCGGCATTTATTTATTAAACCAATATCAACGGCAGTGTCCGCACCAGTACCATGACTGTCCCAGCCCCAGTCAAATAGCTGCACGAACCGGACTCCCTTTTCAACAAGTTTTCTTGCGAGTAAAATATTGTTTGCGAAGCATGCCTCACCTGGTTTCGTCCCATACATTTCATGAATATATTGCGGCTCGTCATTAATATTCATTACTTCAGGCGCTGCTATCTGCATCCTGTAAGCCATCTCGTATTGAGATATGCGGGATAATATTTCAGGGTCTTTAAACTCTGCATACTCCTGTTGGTTCACTTCATTAATGGCGTCAATAGAAGCTTTCCGCAAGTCCCTGTCCATTCCTTTTGGATCTTTAATAAACAAAACCGGATCGCCTTCAGTCCTGCATTGCACACCCTGGTACACACTCGGCAGAAACCCGCTTCCCCACACACTTTTACCCGCATCAGGAAAGTTGCCTCCGGAGGTTAATACCACAAAGCCGGGCAGGTTTTGGTTCTCGGTTCCCAGGCCATACGTTGCCCATGCACCCAGGCTTGGCCTTCCCAATCTTGCGCCACCGGTGTGCACTAATAATTGTGCGGGGCCATGATTAAATTGATCGGTTGTGCAGCCTTTTAGAAAAGTTATTTCATCAACTATAGAAGCGAGGTGAGGCATGTTATCACTCACCCAAGAGCCGCTTTGACCGTGTTGTTTAAATGCGGCTTGCGGGCCAAGCATTTTGGGAACTCCACGTATGAATGCAAAGTGTTTCCCTTCAAGCAATGATTGAGGGCACAACTGTCCATCAAGTTTCATAAGGTCGGGCTTATAATCAAACAATTCCAGTTGCGACGGTGCACCGGCCATGTGGAGGTAAATTACATTCTTGGCTCTTGCAGCAAACATGGGCATTTTTGGAGCTAATGGATGCGCAGGATCAAAGGCAATTGAGTGATTAGTTTGACTTGTCCCGGAGCCGCAACTACCCAGCAGAGAGCCCAATGCCAATGAACCAAAACCCATGGCGGTTTCTTTTATAAAATGTCTCCGGGTATAAAATTGCAATGTTTTTTCATTGGCTTCTTTTACCAGGCGTTGATTATGTAATTCTTTTTGTGTCATCTAAGTTGTTTAGATCAATCCGTCTCCCGCAAAGCCGCAAAGAGCACAAAGCTTTTTCTTTGTGGGCTTTGTGTCTTGGTGGGGAAATTCTTTTAATCTCTCAATTCTTCGTTATCAACTCATCCAAATTTAATATAGCTCCGGCAACAACAATCAATGCCGCAGTTTCCGGATTATTACGCTGGCCATCCTTATCTCCAACCATGTCGGCTGTTTTTATTTTGTCGTCTTTGAACTGCGTGTAAGCCTTATCGTATAATGTAACCAATGCTTTTAATTTTGACTGAGTAATCGGTTTCAGCATCGCTATTTCATATCCTTTACTTATCCACTCATTCGCATTGTTACTTTTTGTTTCATCCTGCATACGATATGCAAAATGGCGGCCAGCTTCAAGGTACACAGAATCATTAAGTATAACCAAAGCCTGCAAAGGTGTGTTGGTTCTTATACGCCGGGCTGTGCAAACTTCACGGGAGGCCGCATCAAAAGTCATCATAGAAGGGTAAGGCGCCGAGCGCTTCCAATAAGTATAAAGAGAGCGGCGGTATTGGTCTTCGCCTTCACTCTTCATCCATGCCAGCCCGTTATATGGAGACTTCCATATTCCCGCAGGCTGCCACGGCATTACACCAGGGCCGTACATTTTTTCGCTCAGCAATCCACTTACTGCAAGCGCCTGGTCTCTCACCTGCTCGGCGGACAACCGCACTCTTGGTGCACGTGAATACCATTTATTGTTTGGATCTTTTTCTAAATTCTCTTTTGAAACCTTTGCATCCTGCATGTAGGTAGCACTCATAACAATTTCCTTCAATAACTTTTTTGTACTCCAGTTAAACGTGTTCATATAATTCCATGCAAGATAATCAAGCAATTCCCTATGTGTAGGAGTTGCACCTTGTGTTCCCATATCCTCCAGCGTTTCCACAAGGCCTACTCCAAATAATTGTTCCCATAAGCGATTTACCATTGTTCTTGCAGTAAGTGGATTTTGTTTGCTTGTCAGCCATTTCGCAAGACCCAACCGGTTGCGTGAAGCATTTTTTGGAAAAGGATTTAAAGAACGTGGGACATCGGGCATTACTTTTTCTCCTTTTACGAGCCAATTGCCTCTTTCAAACACGTAAGAAGCACGATGCATATCGGGTGGATTGTCCATCATTATAGGAGTGGTAGAAACCTGTGCAACCAGCAATTCCCAAAACATTCTATTTATTTCATCATATCCTTTTTTGTCTCTCCCTTCAAGTGGATTTGTGAAATAAAACCAGTCGAACAGAATTCCATTGCCATCAGGCTTTTTTAAGTCTGAATTTGTATAAGTAAAATAAAGATCATGCACACCCGTACCTGGAGGAAAATCAACACTGGTGATCTTCCATCCTTTGGTTTTAGCAACCGATATTGTTTTCAAAACCGTTCCATCCGGCTTATCCAAATGAATTGTCCAAACGCCACCTTCCAAATATCCATCATAACGAAAGATCAATTCACTCTTTTTTTCAAGATCAACCTGCCTAAGGCGTGCCACCGCATGGTTTCGCAATACCAGCCATTTGGTATCATTCAAAGCACTGTTAACTAATTCATCTGCCTGTAAAGAGTTGATAGAAGGTTGCCATGTCTTTAAGAAAATATAAATCCGCTTTGCTTCTTCCTGAGATGCATTTTGCTTCAGCCAGTTTATTACCTGGAATAGTTTTACACTATCCTCCGATTTGTATTTGCGCAGTAATGGATAATCGTCGAAAGTATCTTCATCTCTTGTGTCGTTGAAGAAGGCCATGAATTTATAATAGTCTTCATGCCTGAAAAGATCGTAAGGATGGCTGTGGCATTGAACGCAACCAAATGTTGTGCCCATCAATGCTTGCCATGTTGTATTCACCCTGTCTAAAACAGCTGCTGTACGAAACTCTTCATTATCTGTACCGCCTTCATCGTTGGTTAATGTATTACGGTTAAAAGCTGTAGCGATAAAATCATCATCTGTGGCATTGGGTAAAAGATCGCCTGCCAATTGATCTATCAAAAATTCATCATAAGGTTTATCATTATTAAAAGCCTTGATGAGCCAATCGCGGTATTTCCATATCTGTCGGCTGTCGTCGCGTTCATAACCTTTTGTATCAGCATAACGGGCAAGGTCAAGCCACATGGCAGTAAGGTGCTCTCCATAATACGGAGACGCCAATAATGAGTCTACCAATATTTCATAGGCGTTGGTATTTTTGTTTTGCAAGAATTGTTGTTTGATACTTTCCGATGGAGGTAGTCCTGTTAAATCCAAACTTACTCTGCGTAATAATGTCGCTTTATCGGCTTCCGGTGAAGGTTGAAGATTTTCTTCTTGCAGTTTATCATAAATAAAATAATCAATATCATTTTTAACCCAATCGATTTTTTTTGCCGGTCTTAAACCAAACAGGGAGGCTTTTGGCTTTGGAACAGGTTCCTCTTTCACTGGCACATAAGCCCAATGATCTCCCCACTGCGCACCTTGCTTAATCCATTTTCTTAAAACATTTATTTGATCTTCCGAAAGTGGCTTATGCTTGTAAGGCATTCTTTCTTCGGGATCTTTTAGCGTAATGCGCCTGATCATTTCGCTGTGATCAGGGTCGCCGGGAATGATGGCATACTTGCCTGATTTCGCTTTGGCTAAGGCATCTGACCTGAATAGCAAACTAAAATCTGCCTGCCTTCTAACCCCGCCGTGACAAGTAATACAATTTTTATTGATAATAGGCTTTACTTCTGCACTGAAATCAATAACCTGGCGGCTGGCATTATATGTGAACCCCGCAATCGCGATAATAAGGATAGTAGTGATTATTAAAAGCCTCTTATATTTTCCGAAACGCATATACAAATTTTCGACTTTAGAATAATAAAGTTAAGACATATTTTTTGCAGCATTTACCCCTGGAAAATAAGTGATGCACATCAAAATATAACAAATACCAGCCAACCTTTTCTAATTATACAGCGTTTTAGACATAATGAATAAGAAAACCCGGAACCTTCAAATTTAGTTCATTTAACCTCTTAAATCCATGACATCAATATTTAAGTAAATAGCCGGAGAGAATGAATTTCGCTTTTTTATTTTTCGTAATTTGTATAAAAATTTATTGTAACAATCACCTACAGCTTTGATAAGCTTTTTATACCGTAGCCGAATTAATAATCCGAACATAAAAACACCCATGCGTAATAAATTGATTGCTTCATTTGTATTAATAGCCTCTTTCTCAGCAGGCATATTTTTTTTAGCTAAAAAAAACAAGCTTGTTATCGCAGAAAACAAAGAGGAATATGAAAGAGAAGAGTTTGTAAAAAACAGGCTCCAGTATGAATTTGATATTTTGAAAAGCCCCGCCACCGGACAAATCCCAAAGAATATTTTTAAAAAGGAAATTGCATTTGCCAAATCACTGCCGGTTAAAGACGCCAGAGGATCAGGGCTTTTTACCCCACAAAATCTTAATACATACAGTTTAGCGGGGCCAGATAATATTGGCGGAAGAACACGTGCGTTTGCGATTGACAAGAGATATGGCACAGGTACCAACAAAGTAATTCTTTCAGGAAGTGTGAGTGGTGGAATATTCCGCACAACTGACGGCGGAGGTACGTGGACCAAAGTAACGCCTCAGACAGATATACATAATGTAACATCTATCGCCCAGGATCCACGTCCCGGTTTCCAGGATACCTGGTATGCAGGTGGCGGTGAGTCGCTGGGGAATTCTGCAACAGACATTGGTGCATTTTATTTTGGCTTCGGAATTTTAAAATCTGCCGACAATGGCCTTACCTGGACGCAGCTTACACTTAATGTAACCGACATAAATGGAGGTGCCCTTACCCCCGGCACACTTGAAACTTTTGATAATGTTTTTGACATTGTACACAAAATAATCGTGAGCCCGGTTAATGGAAATGTATATATAGCAGGCCATAGAAGGCTTGTGAGATCAACGGATGGGGGCACCAGCTTTAGGGTCGTGTTTGGTGGAAGTGTTCCGGCCACGTCAGATGCGGGGCAAATGGATATTGTTAGTAATAACTCGGGCAAATTGTATCTCGCTGTTAGTGGCGGCAACCCGGATATAACTCTTCGTGGTATATGGACCTCGGCCTCGGGCGATGCCAATACATGGGCCAGGATAGCAGGTGGCCAAACATTGGGAGTTGATTCACTGCCCGGCTGGAGGGCAAATTCTTATGATACTGCGGGGCCTAAAAGAATCATCCTTGCACTGGCACCATCAAACCAAAACCTTTTGTTTGCCTTCTACCAAAACGGACTTGGGCAGGAAAATAAAAACGGAGCACATCCCGAAGCAGATCTTTTTAAGATAAATCTTGCTGGAAATACTTCA
>JBBRSV010000042.1:0-33119 GCA_038245055.1 Chitinophagales bacterium
TCTATGCTTTTGTTGGCGGAAGAAGCGTTGATATCATCCAGAATGAATATTAAATAAGCACTTAATTTTTTTGCTTTTTCAAGAATATTTTCAAAACCTGCTTCTGCAATAATGTCTAACGAAGCTTTGTGCGCAGGCATATTAAGAATGGGAGAATTACTAACTTGCCAGCCTTCCGCTGTAGGTATAGGATCAAAAGTCTTCTCCATTTTAAACCGGTTTTCTTTATTAGTACCCCACCAGCCGGCGAGTCTTAAAAGATGTTTATTGCTTATATGACGCTCATGGATAAACGCACCTGCAATGGCACCCGGACCGGAATTCAAATATTTGTAAGAACACCAGCATGCAAAGTCAACATTCCAATTGTGAAGATCTAGTGGAATATTTCCCGCACCATGCGCAAGATCAAAACCGCAATGGGCACCGGCCTCATGAGCCGCTACCGTTATGGCTTCCATATCAAATACCTGGCCTGTGTAATAATTTACGCCGCCAATTATTACCACAGCTAGTTCGTTTGCATGTTCCTTAATTGTGGCAATAATGTCTTCGTGCCTTATTGTGTGCTCACCATCGCGCGGGCACAGTTCAATGATTGCTTCATCCGGCGCTAGCCCTGATAAAAGCGCCTGGGACTGTAGCGCATATTGATCAGAAGGAAACGCTTTTGCTTCGCAGATAATTTTAAAACGTTGTTTATTTGGCCGGTAAAAAGTTACGAGCAGCAAGTGCAAATTAATCGTAAGTTCATTCATCACGACTAATTCTTGTTCCTTTGCGCCTAAAATTGGTGCAAGTAATGCCGGAAACATTTCATGAAATTTTATCCATGGGCTTCTGCCGAAATGATGTCCTTCTACGCCATAATTTGCCCAATCTTCCAGAACATTTAAAATATGCTCCTGCGCAGTTTTTGGCTGAAGTCCTAAAGAATTCCCGGTAAAATAAATAGATTCTTTTCCATGAATTATGGGTATGTAAAACTTTTCACGAAAACGGTTTAGCGGATCTTCGAGATCCATTTGCTGTGCGAAATACCGGGAATTTTTAAATTGAATCAAAATTATTTTTTTAAGAAATTAAAGATAGGATTTTGAAAATGTTAATTGTTATTCTTTGCTTCCTTTGTTAGGTATTATCGGGAAATTCGGGGCGATAAATAAATTTTTCTTCATTGAATGTTTTAAATCTTAAGTGGATAATTGAAGGTAATCAATCAAAAAAAGAATATTTAATTTATACAGTTGTTACAAGATATTGAGGAAAAAAAAGTTAGCTTCCGGCAGTGCATTAAATTTTCTTATGGATTATTATTTTACAATTGATTCTTCCGGAGAAGCTGAATTTAAAGATCGTGGAAGTAAATTTTTAGCATTCGCTTTTCCCATAAAAAATAAAGATGACTTTAAAAATCATTTGCAAACATTAAAGAAAGAACATCCCAAAGCAACCCATCATTGTTTTGCTTATCGCATTGGTTTTGATAGAAATGATTTCAGAGTGTCCGATGATGGTGAACCTTCCGGAACCGCCGGTAAACAAATTTTAGGGCAAATAGATTCAAAAAATCTCTCTGATATTTTAGTAATTGTTGCCAGGTATTTTGGAGGAACTTTATTGGGAGTACCAGGATTAATCAATGCTTATAAAACTGCGTCGGTACTTGCTTTGCAGTGCACGCACATTGTTCAAAAATATATTGAGGAAGATTATTCTTTACAGTTTAACTATACTGAAATGAATGATGTAATGCAAATTTTAAAGCAATATAATTGTAAAATACATAAAAATGAGATGCAACTATTTTGCAATGTAGAAACTGGCATTCCCAAATATAGACTAACGGAAATATTGTATGCGCTAGAAAAAATTCAGCATGTCAAAATAGAAAAAATTTAAAAAATTTAACGCGAGGTCTATAAAATTATATCAAACGTGCTTTCATTTTCAGCTTAATTAAACCGGTCACTAACTATTACATCTTTTCTTCCTTCAGCATATTTGTAAAAACCTTCGCCACTTTTTATCCCTAAATAATTTGCGTTTACCATATTCGTTAGTAACGGGCAGGGAGCGTATTTTGGATTTCGAAAACCATTGTAAAGTACTTCCAATATTGAATGACAAACATCAAGGCCGATAAAATCTGCCAGTTGCAATGGGCCCAGTGGATGCGCCATACCCAGTTTCATCACGGTATCAATTTCCTCAACTCCCGCAACGCCTTCATATAAACTAAAAATAGCCTCATTGATCATCGGCATCAGAATGCGATTGGCGATGAACCCCGGATAATCATTTACCTCACAAGGAATTTTACCCAAAGTTTTACTTAACTCAATTATTTGCCGGGTAACATTTTTGTCGGTGCTATAGCCATTAATAATTTCCACCAGCTTCATCACGGGAACAGGATTCATAAAATGCATGCCAATTACAAACTGGGGGCGCTTTGTAGCGGAAGCTATTTTAGTTATAGAAATAGAAGAAGTGTTGGTTGCGAGAATACAATTTTCAGGAGCTTCGTCATCAATTTGTTTAAAAATTTTCATTTTCAAATCAATGTTTTCTGTCGCAGCTTCAACAACAAGCTCAACGTTTTGCACACCGGATGGAAGCGAAGTAAAATTTGAAATGCGGCTTAATGTTTCAGCCTTAACCTCCGCTGAAATTATATTTTTTGAAACCTGCCTGTCAAGATTTTTTGAAATCGACTGCATTGCAACATCTAGTTGTTGCTGCGACACGTCTATGAGATTTACTTTAAAGCCTGCCAGGGCAAATACATGCGCAATGCCATTTCCCATTGTTCCTGCTCCTATCACGGCAACTGATTCAATCATACAAAAATTTTAAGTAAAAAATGTAAAAGTAGTTGAATTTAAATTTTGGACCTTTCCGCAAATAATTCATGAAAAAATTGCCCTTGATTATAAAATTTTTACCCAGCTTTTTAAATTATGCATTGGCATAAATATTGATTTATCATGAAATGCAACCCAAATTCTCTTATGCAAAAATTACTTTTGCTTTCTTTAATTTTTCTTTCTTCAAGTGTATTTTCCCAGCGGAGATTTGACCCTACGGCTGATCATGAAAATTTTTTCAGGATAGGCGCAAAAGCCGGGGTGAACATTAATAAAATAAACGGGCAGTCTTATCGATCCGGGTTTAATTATAATTATTTGTTAGGTGTATTTATGCAGTTTAATTTTTCAAGAACTTTTGGTCTTCAACCTGAAATAAATTTTGTTCAGTCTTCTTCTGAATTTTCAAATGATGCGACTACTATTTACGACGATTTGTTTCTTGATGGAAGCCAAAAAAAAGCAAAACTAAATTATTTAAAAGTTCCATTGTTGCTAAATATTAATGTAGGGCCAAGTAAGAGAGTGAAGCTTCAACTTGGCCCCCAGTACGGAAATGTATTGAAGCAAACCGTAGACAGTTTGAAAAGTAGCGGTGACATTTTTAAAAGAGCAGATTGGTCTGCAGTTGGCGGACTTTGGCTTCAAATTCCATTTATAAATTTAGGCGCAAGGTATGAGCTTGGCTTAAGTAATTTAAACAATATCGATAATCAACAAAAATGGAAAAGCCAGGCTTTTACATTTTTTGCAGGATTCACTTTTTAACTCCACATATATCAGTTCTTATTTTTTGCCCCGTTGCTAACGGGGCTTTTTGTTGTATTTTCAAGTAAGGATTAAATTTATTTCTTATGCAGCAGATTGCTATTGAGAATTTATTTCTCATAGATATTGAGACAGTTTCCGGCGTACAGCATTTTCAATTATTAGATGACGAATGGAAGGAGCTTTGGACCGAAAAAATTTTGAAAAGCCTTCCGCCTGATACTACTCCGGAAGAATATTATCCTAAACGCGCAGCGATACTGGCGGAATTTGCAAAAGTAATTTGCATAAGCACAGGCTATTTTAAGAAAGAAAACAATGAATGGCAGCTAAGAATAAAATCTTTTTATTCTGAAAATGAAAAAGAAGTTCTTGGGAACTTCATAAAAATACTCCATCAACTGCATTCTAAAAATGCAAGGTGGGTTTTTACCGGCCATAATATTAAAGAATTTGATATCCCTTTTTTATCAAGAAGGATGATGGTAAATGGTTTGTCTATTCCCCACTACATTGATTTTCAAAACATGAAACCCTGGGAGACACCCGTTTTGGACACGTTGCATCTTTGGCGGTTTGGTGATTATAAACATTACACTTCTCTCAAACTTCTTGCTGCTACGTTGGGCGTTCCTTCTCCAAAAGATGATATTGATGGCAGCAAAGTAGGTGAAGTTTTTTGGACAGAAAAAGATGTAAAACGAATAGCGGTTTATTGCCAGAAAGATGTGGCCACCGTAGCGAATGTGATACTTAAATTTAAAAATTTACCATTGCTCAAAGAGAAGCAAATTATTTTAGTACCTCAATAAGGCGATTCCTAATCTTGAACGCCTGCGTTTAACCAAATAAATTTAAAGAATGAAAACACTCAATTTAAAGACTCAACGACTGGATATATAATCAATGCAGAAACAAAAAATCCTGTTGCTATTTATGTAGATACAGAATCAAAAGATGATTATTATAAAAAGAAAGTGGAAAAAAGATCGTGACATCAAAATAAAGGACGGAGATACTAATATCAAAATCGATGGTGAAATAGGAGAGAAAACTGTGAAAAAACGTTAATCAAATTTGGGCTCTTAGAAATCAGGGCCTTTTATTTTTCTTTTAATATTTCCATTGCCACAAGTTTTCCACTTTGCAATGCGGCATCCACGGTAGAAGATGAATTTTGCGTTACATATTCTCCGGCAAAATAAAACGTATCCTTATATGGCGTAAGTAAAATCTTTCTTGCTTTTTCTGTCTTCAAAGTAGTGTAAGAATATCCTCCCAAAATATGCGGCTCATCAATCCAGTTCATAATTTTGTAATTAAGTAATTTTTTCTCCAATTCACTTTTCTTTACCGACAATATTGAGGAAAGAGAAGACAGCATAATACTTTCAAATTTTTTTGTAGAAAAACTTTTCATTTGCCTGGACCTTGGACCAGCCAACCAACCAGTAAGTAAGGGAACCATTGAGGGAAATTGTGTCCACCATGTAGGAATAATTTCTTCTGAAAATATGTAAGATGGTGCAGGAATTTTTTTATTTTTTAAGAATTTTTTCTCCAGCCAAAACGTTTTATCAAATTCTAATAAAAACTTGATCACGCCACCATTGCCAATTTTCTTTGCAGCTGTTATATAATTATTGAGCAAAAAAGGAAAACGGATAAAACTCTCATTGTTTTTTCTTGCCTGTAATACACCGACGGGCACTGCAATAATTATTTTTTTTGAAAAATATTTTCCTGATGAAGTGATTACTTCTATTTTATTTGTCATCCTTATTTCCTTTACCGGCTCGCCTGTTTTAATAACGACATTATTTTTTACAGCTGCTTCTTTTAGAAAATTAATTAAGGAAGTGTAGCCTGTAACGGCCCTGTATTGGTCTTCATCCTCGTTTTCCATTTCATTTTTTATAGATAAAACGCTTACAGCTTTCGTATCAGCCGCATCATATCCTTCTACATATTTTTTAAATTGAGCTTTTAAAACTTGATATTTTTTTTCAGAAAAATATTTAATGAAAAAATCATCAACAGTCATGTCTTCATAACAAGCTTTCATTTTTTTTATCAATAAATTCCAATGAAGCAAAGGCTGGGAATTTACCGACCACTTACCTTTTTCAACCCTACAAAACTGACCCTTAATTTTTTCTTTTTTTATCCCGGCTTCCTTAAGCAAATCAAAGGTTGTTTTTAATTTTCCATGAATAAATTCAGCTCCACCTTCGGCTGGAAACGAGAGATTATTTAGCTGTTGTATTCGTCCCCCCAATTGATCTCTTGCTTCAAGCAATAATATTTTTCTTCCTCCTTCTGATAATATTTTTGCAGCCATTAAGCCGGCTGCACCCCCACCAACTATAATAATATCATACATAAAAATATTTGCGGTTTATAACACTTGTCTAAAAAAAAAGTTCCCCGAAGAGAACTTTAGATAAAAGTATTTATTTAGAATCAGGCCTCAGCTTCTGCATAACTTTCTATCGGCTCACAGGTGCAAACCAGGTTCCGGTCGCCGTAGGTATTATTTACCCTGCTTACACTCGGCCAAAATTTATTTTGATATAAATATTCAAGCGGAAAGGCCGCCTTGCTCCTGCTATACGGGTGTTTCCAGTCATCGGCGGTTATCACTGCTAAAGTATGCGGGGCATTTTTTAGAACATTATCTTTTTTATCAGCGCTGCCGTTTTCAATTTCCTTTATCTCTTCAAAAATATTTTCAAGTGCATTACAAAAGCGATCCAACTCTGCTTTGCTTTCACTTTCTGTTGGCTCTATCATTATAGTGCCCGCTACAGGAAAACTTAAAGTCGGTGCATGAAATCCATAATCCATTAATCTTTTGGCTACGTCTTCCGCCTCAATGCCTGCGGAGTTTTTAAACGGGCGCAAGTCCACGATAAATTCATGAGCGCATGTTCCACCTTTACCGGTATATAAAATTTTAAAATACTTTTTCAAAACTGACTTCATGTAGTTCGCATTAAGAATAGCATATTCAGATGCTTTGCGAATTCCTTCTTTACCCAACAATTTAATGTAAGCGTAACTGATTAATAAAATACTTGCCGAACCATATTGCGCAGCACTCACCGAACCAACGCCTTTGCCTGGCAGAAAAGGTGCTAATTTCTCATTCACACAAATTGGACCCATTCCCGGTCCGCCGCCGCCGTGCGGAATTGCAAAAGTTTTATGCAGGTTTAAATGGCAAACATCAGCGCCAATATTTCCGGGCGATGTAAGGCCAACCTGTGCATTCATATTGGCACCATCCATGTACACAAGGCCCCCATTATCGTGGATTAATTTGCAAATGCTTTTAATGGTTTCTTCAAATACACCATGTGTAGAAGGATAAGTAACCATCAATCCGGCGAGAGAATCTTTATATTTTTCAACATTTATTTTTAAATCCTCAATATCTATATTTCCTTCATTATCGCATTTGGTTACTACAACTTTAAACCCAGCCATCACGGCTGACGCAGGATTAGTTCCATGGGCTGAAATTGGAATCAAAATAACATTTCTATGCAGATCATCGTGGCTTTCATGATATCCTTTTATAGAAAGCAAACCTGCAAACTCTCCCTGGGCACCGCTATTAGGCTGCAGGCTACAGGCTTTAAATCCGGTAATCGTACTTAATAATTTTTCCAGGTCATTGATTATTTGCTGGTATCCCTGCGTTTGACCAGAAGGCGCGAACGGGTGAATTTTACTAAATTCCGGCCAGCTAACAGGTATCAACTCAGATGCAGCATTTAGCTTCATCGTGCAGGAACCTAAGGCAATCATAGAATGCGTAAGTGATAAATCTTTATTCTCCAGCATTTTTAAATACCTCATCATTTCTGTTTCACTATGATAACTATTGAAAACGGGATGCGTTAAAAATTCTGAGGTTCTCGTGAGCGGTGTCGGAATATTATTTAATTCAATTTCATGATCAAACGTTGCAAAGGAAGTATCAGTTCCCTTCGAAGAAGTGAAAATGCTGATGATAGTAAGCACATCATTTCTTGACGTAGTTTCATCGAGGGAAATAGTTATAAGACCCGGCGCCGGGTAATGAAAATTCATTTCCTGCAATTCTGAAAGTTTCCTGATCTTATCGGGTGCTGGTACTTTAAAAGTTAGTGTATCAAAATAATATTTATTTCGCAATTCAAACCCGGCATCTACTAATTCGGTAGCTAAGGTTTGAGTTAATAGGGAAATTCGTTTAGCTATATCCGTTAGTCCATCTGCCCCATGGTAAACGGCATACATTGCGGCCATATTTGCAAGCAAAGCCTGGGCCGTACAAATGTTTGAAGTCGCCTTTTCCCTCCTGATATGTTGCTCTCTTGTTTGTAGCGCCATTCGCAGACAACGTTTGCCTTGTGCATCAACACTCACGCCGATAATTCTGCCAGGAATATTCCTTTTGAATTCATCCTTAGTTGCAAAAAACGCGGCATGCGGACCACCAAATCCCATTGGAACTCCAAATCTTTGCGACGAGCCAATTGCAACATCCGCACCTAATTCGCCGGGCGGCGTGAGTAAAGTCAGCGCCAAAAGATCGGTGGCAAGAATTACCTGCACATTCAACTGGTGAACAGCATTAATAAAACTTCTATAATCGGCAATGTTCCCTTCCCTATCCGGATATTGAAGTATTGCTCCAAAAAAGGTTTCATCCAAAATCGCTGAATCAAAATTTCCAAAAACTACTTCAATACCTACTGGCCGGGCCCGGGTAATTAAGATTTCTTTTGTTTGAGCAAAAATTTTATTGTCTATAAAAAACTTTGGTGCGGTTATATGTTCATGATCTCTATTCTTATGATTAAATAACATCGCCATTGCTTCAGCCGCGGCAGTACCTTCATCAAGTAAACTTGCATTGGCAATTGGCAAAGCAGTAAGATCGCTTACCATGGTTTGAAAATTTAACAAACTTTCCAAACGACCTTGCGCAATCTCGGCCTGATAAGGCGTGTATTGGGTATACCATCCCGGATTTTCGAACAGGTTTCTTAAAATTACACTTGGCACAATGGTGTCATAATATCCCCGTCCAATGTAAGATTTGAACACCTTATTTTGCGCAGCAATTTTTTTCAATTCAGCCAGATATTCGAATTCACTAATGGCTTCTGGAACATTGAGGTCTCTCTGCAGCCTGATGCCTTGTGGTATTGTTTTATCAATAAGTTCTTCGATTGAACTCATACCAATTTCACTTAACATTTCTTTAGTTTCCGCTTCGTTTGGACCTATATGCCTGGCAATAAATTCCGATGATTGCTTTTCAAAAAGATTCATAATTCTTTATTTTTCTAACAAATGCCTGCTTCCCCGCACTTGTTTCTTTTTTGTTTAAAATGAAGGCGCAAAGTTACGTTGCAAATGGGAGAAAAATGATATTGAAAAAAGAAGGATAAGTGAATTGTATATTTACAAAATGAAGGAAGATTTGTTGCGCAATTGGGAAAAGAAATCAGCTCAAAATCAAAAAAATTATAAAAATTTTTTAAAGAGAGCAGATAAAAACAAAGTACTGAAAGCGCTACCCGCGCTGCATGATGAGGCATTTGAAAGAATCGATTGCCTAAAATGCGCCAACTGTTGCAGAAACTATTCGCCGCGGTTTAAAACTCCCGACATTAAAAGGATTTCGAAACATTTAAAAATGAAGGAAGGTGACTTCATCGAGACCTATTTACGCCTTGACAACGATGGCGATTATGTAGCGAAAAAAGCTCCATGCCCGTTTCTTGGAGAAGATAATTATTGTAACATTTATGATAACCGTCCCTCCGATTGCCATCGCTTTCCTTACACTGATGAAGATGTATTTTTAAAGAGGCCGGTAATCACTTTAAAAAATTCAACATTCTGCCCTATCGTTTATTATGTGTTGGAAAAACTGGAGCAATGAAAACGAATTTATTTTAAAATGTTTTCTCTGATGATCGTAATTTTCATTTGAATGTTCTTTCTTTTATTTAAGCAAAAAAAGTATTATTTTTCATAGTTTTTTGTAAAAAATTTTCATCAATATCTAATCTTCACCATGACTGAAATTGAAATCAACAAAAGCGAAATATCCACACGCTTTATGAGGTATGTACAAATTGATACGCAGAGCGATCCGAAAAGTGAAACGTATCCTTCCTCAGAAAAACAAAAAGATTTGAGCATTTTACTTGTAAAGGAATTAAAAGATTTAGGAATTAAAGATGCCGATATGGACGAGTTTGGATATGTATATGGCACCATCCCGTCTAATTCTCAAAAGAAGACTATTCCTGTAATTTGTTTTTGTAGTCATGTAGATACAGCGCCCGACTGTAGCGGCAATAATGTAAAACCCATTCTGCATGAAAATTATGATGGCGAAGATATTGCGTTGCCAGATGATCCGACTCAAGTTTTATCGCCGGTAGTTTATCCCTATTTGCGGGAACATTTTGGCGAAGCCATCATTACAGCAAGTGGCAAAACACTTCTCGGCGCCGATGATAAAAGTGGTGTTGCCGCAATAATGCAGGCTGCAGATTATATTTTAAAAAACCCTTCAATAAAGCATGGCGAAATAAAGATCTTATTTACTCCTGATGAAGAAGTTGGTAAGGGTACTGCAAAAATTGACATGAAAAAACTGGGAGCCCAATACGGTTATACACTTGATGGCGGAGAGGCCGGAAGCCTGGAGGATGAAACTTTTAGCGCAGACGGAGTAACCATAACAATAAATGGAGTGATAGCGCACCCTGGCTACGCTAAAAATAAATTAGTAAATGCAATAAAAGTTGCCGCAGAAATACTGCATGCGCTGCCAACAATTGAATGGGCGCCCGAGGCCACAGAAAAAAAAGAAGGCTTTGTACACCCCGTTAGTATGGAAGGTATTGCTGAAAAAGCAACTATCGAATTTATTATTAGAGATTTTGATACTAATAAATTAGTGAAGCATGAAGAGCGGTTAAAAGAAATTGCAGAGGAAGTGGTAGGTCATTACCTGGGCGCTTCTATGGATTTTCATGTGAAGGAACAATATCGAAATATGATTAAAATACTTGACGAACATCCGCAGGTAGCCGCTTATGCGGCTGAAGCAATTAACAGGTCGGGGCTCGATGTTAAAACAGAAAGCATTCGCGGCGGTACTGATGGAAGCAGGCTTAGCTACATGGGATTACCTTGCCCAAATATTTTTACCGGCATGCAAGCCATACATTCAAAGCTGGAGTGGATAGGAGTAAAAGATATGGCAAAGGCTGCTGAAACTATTGTACATCTAAGTATGATTTGGGAAGAAAAAAGTTAAATCAAAAATAAGAATCGAAATAATTAAAAAAGGTAGCCGTTGCCGTTATTAAACTTTTAATCTTTTTTGTGATCAATTAGATTGACATTGATTTTGTTTATTAGTTCTTTATTTTTCCATAATTGTTTTAACATTTAAGTTAAAGTTTGGCTTTCATTTTTATGCCATCCTACAATTATGGAATTACTTTTTACATTTGTCACCAAACTTTAAATAAATGGATTTATTTTTTCTCCAGGTTGATACAACAACCGCTACGCATGCAGCCTCTCCTAAAGTGCAAAGCTTGTGGGACATACTTGTAAGTGGTGGCGTAATCATGATTCCCTTAGCTATTTTATTTATTGCAGCAGTTTATTTCTTTTTTGAAAGATTTATTGCGATAAATAAAGCTGCAAAGATCGATGATAATTTCATGCGAATCATACGGGATCATATTGTAAGCGGTAATGTTGCTGCGGCCAGGAGTTTTTCCAAAAACAATGATAATCCTGTGGCACAAATTATTGATAAGGGAATTCAAAGAATTGGAAAGCCCATAGATGCTATTGAAAAAAGCATGGAAAATGTTGGTGTGCTTGAATTATATAAGCTGGAAAAAAATCTTTCTATCATTTCCATTGTTGCGCGCATCGCGCCATTGTTCGGGTTTCTTGGAACCATCATTGGAATGCTGGCGCTGTTCAAAGGAATTGCTGCCAGCACCGAGTACACTCCTAATACAATTGCCGATGGTATCTATATTAAAATGATTACTTCCGCTACGGGCTTAATTATTGGAATATTAGCGTATATAGGTCACAGTTATCTTTCAGCTCAAATTAATAGGATTGAAAATAAAATGGAAATTGCCAGTGCCGAATTTGCTGACATTCTCCAGGAACCTACACGCTAAACGGTTATTCTTTACCCTACTTAATCAGCATTAATTTTTACAATGAGCATAAGAAAAAAATATATTAAAGAGGGTTCTGAAGTGGATACCGGGCCATTAAATGATATCCTTTTCATACTTATGTTTTTCTTTCTTATTATTTCCACAATGGCTAACCCCAATGTGATTAAAATGAATAATCCAAAAGCCACAAGCGATACAAAGGCCAAGCAAAGCGTGATTGTGAGTATAAATAAAAACAGGGATATTTATCTTGGTCAACAAAAGATAATTTTCGATTCGTTAGAATCTTCCTTAAAAAAACAACTACGCGTTGGCGATAGTATTAAACCTGCAGTAGTTATTAATGCAGATTCTCTCGTAAGCTGGGGAGACATTGTGAGAGTTATGCAGGTTGCTAAAAAGTTGGGGGCAACTACTTCCGCTTCTGTAATAGGAATAAAATAGAATCAAGAATTTGGCCCGCTTGCAATGCTATTTCGTTATTTTTTGCTTTACATCTACAGTAGTTTTCATAGCCATAATCATTCGGTCCTTCTCATAAATATCTTTTTTTACTTCTGTTTTAAAAAGAAATTCTTCAAAGATCTGTTTTACATTGTCAGCATAAGATTCATGAATTTCAACAAAGATTTTCCCGTTTAATTTTAAATGTGATTGCGCAAATTTTGCAATTTTATTATAAAAAATAAATGGATCATTATCCTGAACAAACAAGGCAATTTTCGGTTCATATTCTGCAACATTTCGTTCTATATTTTCCTTTTCTTTTTCAGGAATATAAGGTGGATTACTAACAATAATATCAAAGCAACCTATGGAATTCCATCCACGTTCATGCAAGAAATCAATTTGCATAAACTCAATTGTTGCCCGTAATTCTTTAGCGTTCCTTCCTGCAACCAAAATTGCCTCTTTACTAATGTCTACGGCACTTACGAATGACGCAGGTAATTCCCTTTTGAGTGCTATGGCAATACATCCGCTTCCGGTTCCTACATCTAAAATCGCTTTTCCTTCGCCGTTCAGCTTGCGGATATCGTTAATAATCCAGCTAACGAGTTCTTCTGTTTCGGGCCTGGGAATAAGCACATACTCATTTACAAAAAACTTTAGTTTATAAAACCACGCTTCGTTTAAAACATATTGAACCGGCTCATGTTTAAGTAGCCTTTCCAAATATTTATTCATAACCCCAATGGAATCTGTTGGCAGCGGAAGGTTTTTTTTCAGAATACATTCCCACCTTTTTAACCCGGTTACATTTTCAAAAACCCACTCCGCGATATTAGCTGCTTCTCGCTTTTCATAAATTACATAAAGTTGATTTAGAAAATCAATATACAGTTGCTCCGTTGTCATTACCGCAAACTTAATTATTTTGTGAACGAATAACTTATCTAAGAACTATTTTGACTACCGACGAAAATTATATGAGCAGGTGTTTGCAACTTGCAGAACTCGGGATGGGAGTTGTAGCGCCGAATCCAATGGTGGGCGCCGTATTAGTCTTCGAAGATAAAATTATCGCTGAAGGGTTCCATCAAAAATATGGTGAAGGACATGCGGAAGTTAATTGCCTTAATAATGTTTCAGAAAGGGATAAACATCTCATAGAAAAGAGCACCTTATATGTTTCACTGGAACCTTGTTCCCATTATGGAAAAACACCGCCATGCGCAGATCTTATCATTCGAAATAAAATTAAGAAAGTAGTTATTGGTTGTAAAGATGTTTATAAAGAAGTTGCCGGCAAAGGAATAGCAAAACTTGAAAATGCAGGTGTGGAAATTGTTTCAAAGGTTTTAGAAAAAGAATGTATTGAACTTAACAAGCGCTTTTTTACTTTTCATCAAAAATTCAGGCCTTATATAATTTTAAAATGGGCCCAGTCATTCAATGGAAAAATTGCTGCTCATGATGGTAAAAGAATTTTAATAAGCAATGAATATTCAAACCGCTTAGTTCATAAATGGAGAGGGGAAGAAGCATCAATATTAATTGGAACAACTACCGCTTTAAAAGATAATCCATCTTTAACAACAAGGCTGTGGCAAGGCAAAAATCCTGTAAGAGTTGTGATAGATAAAAACAGCAGGCTGCCGACCTCACTGAATGTATTTAGGGGAAACGTAAAAACGATAATTTTTTCCCTTGTAAAAAATGCTGCCAGTGAAAACCTCTTTTATATTAAACTTGAAAATGAAAACTTTTTAGAACAATTACTTCATTCACTCTTCGAAATGAATATCCAAAGTTTATTAGTAGAAGGTGGTGCTAAAACCTTGCAATCATTTATTGACGTTGGCTTATGGGATGAAGCAAGAGTTATCACCAATGAAAAAATGGTCATTGAAAAGGGGATCTCATCTCCTGAGATAAAAGATTTTATTTTAGAAAAACAAGAGACTTATTTTGATGACAGCATCAGCTTCTATAAAAATAAATTGGTTATTCTATAAAGCTGAATGCCGGGAAATAAGTTTGACCATCATGATCTAACTCATCTCCAACAATTCGCTAACCTCGGTTGCAGGCAGTTGAGCGTTTCTCATAGAAATGCCCCTGATTGCATTATCACTTAATTCTATAAAAGCATTTTTAGAAATTTCATCATCACCCATCATTGCCGGAATTCCGATATCGCCACCTTCACGAATTGATTGAACCAGCGGTATTTCTCCCAGGAATGGAAGGTCAAATTCTTCCGCAAGATTTTGACCACCGGCCTTTCCAAAAATATAATATTTGTTATTGGGTAATTCTGCAGGTGTGAAATAGCTCATATTTTCGACAAGCCCGATCACAGGCACTTTCAAGCCCGTCTGGCTAAACATCGCAATCCCTTTTTTAGCGTCGGCAAGGGCAACCAATTGTGGCGTAGTAACCACGATAACACCAGTTACGGGAACGGTTTGAACGATAGTTAAATGAATGTCGCCGGTGCCTGGCGGCATATCGATAATCAGATAATCAAGATCACCCCAATCTACATCAGAAACAAATTGGCGAATAGCGCTGCTCACCATTGGCCCCCGCCAAACAACGGCTTGCTTTTCATCAACCAATAAGCCAATACTCATTAATTTTATTCCATAACGCTCCAATGGAATGATCATACCCTTTCCATCAATATCCTTCATCTTTGGCCTTTCGCCTCGAACTCCAAACATAATATGAACGCTGGGTCCGTAAATATCTGCATCCATTAAACCAACTTTTGCACCTCCGGCGGCAAACGCCAGCGCAAGATTTGCAGCAACGGTGCTTTTCCCTACCCCGCCTTTTCCACTCACAACAGCGATAATATTTTTTACGCCTTTTAATACGTCCTTTTTATCAACCCTTAAAGAGGTTGTATTGCTTGAAAAATTTACGCTTACTTCTGCGTCGCTGTTTATTAAATGTAAAGCATCTATGCAGTCGTTTTTAATTTTCTCTTTAAGCGGGCAAGCCGGAGTAGTAAGTACAATTGTAAACGAAATAGAATTTCCTTTTATAACAATGTCCCTTACCATGTTTAACGTAACTAAATCTTTTTTTAAGTCTGGCTCCTGTACAGTACTTAGGGCTTTTATAAGATCATCTTCATTCATGGTTCAATTATTTGTTAAAAAGGTTTACTATCTGCAAATTTAAACATTGATAACCTTACTTTGTTGATTAAATTACAGCCAAACGACTTCCATTTCATATTACTACCAATAGATTCATGAAAAAAATTTTACCATACTTTTTATTTTTTTTATTCATTATTCCTGTAGCTGCGAAGGCACAATTTGAAACTTATAAAGATTCTGTAGTTCAGTTGTATGGCGTTGTAATGTCTGCAGATAGTCTTAAGGCATTACCCTCGGCAAGTATTATGGTAAAGGGACGGAACCAGGGAACAATTTCGAGCGAGCAGGGCGTTTTCTCAATAGTAGTTTTAAAAGGTGACCAAATAGAATTTACAAGTGTTGGATATAAACCTAAACTCGTCACCATTCCCAAAACTCTTGATGGAAATCAGCAAAGCATAATCCAATTGATGGTGGAAGACACGGTGTATTTACCAGCAACGATTATAAAAAAACGTCCGTCGCGGGAAGAATTTGAGCGAGACTTTGTAAATACCCAGGTTCCAGATGATCAACAAGAAATCGCCCGACAAAATCTTTCTGAAAAAAATCTAAGAGCATTAATGGCCGCTTATCCAAGAGACGGCCGGGAGGCTACCAATTATTATTTAAAACAAAATGCTCAAAAATATTATTCTGCCGGGCAGCTCCCTCCCCAAAATATCTTTAATCCTCTCGCGTGGGCTGAGTTTATTAAATCTTGGAAACGCGGGGATTTTAAGAGTAAATAGATTGGATAAATATTACGGGAGATAGAAATTCAAAGTGCCCCTTGGGGCACTTCGAACTCTAATTGAAAAACCACCCCTACTTTAAGTTTATATTTTTGTCAGAAGCCATAGTGCGCGGATTAAAATGTGCAATCAAAAAACTAAACTGACAAAAAGAAATTTCGAATTTTTTAAGGTTACATCTGTTAACCTTTTCTCCTACAAATATTACCTAAACAATTAAAAAATACAATGATTATTAGACCCTTTATTGTTGAGTTTTACACGGTAAAAAAAGGGTGTTTTGACGGTTTTCAATATGTTGACTGATTGGATATTCAGGAACTTATTGAATGGTTGTTTAATATAGAACGAGGATGTCGGTAAATAAAAAGCCCCACAAAATGCAGGGCTTTTTAATGTTATGGAAATTGTTATAATTTAATCTTCAATCTTCACTTTTCCTTTTTGCTTTGCCATCACCTCTTCAGCAATATTATTTGGGGCAGGAGCATAATGACTAAATTCCATTGTAGAAGTGGCCCGTCCACTGGACAACGAGCGGAGCTGCGTTACATATCCAAACATTTCACTTAAAGGAACTTTTGCTTTTATAACCTGAACACCATGCTTACTGTCCATTCCCTCCAACATTCCACGACGACGGTTAAGATCACCTGTTACATCTCCCATGTACTGATCAGGGGTCAAAACCTCAATTTTCATAATTGGTTCTAATAGAACAGGCTTAGCTTTTCTTCCCGCTTCGCGATATCCTTGCTTGGCGCAAAGCTCAAATGACATCGCATCTGAATCGACTTGGTGAAATGAACCATCAAATACCCTCACCTTCATGCTTTCCATTGGATAGCCTGCCAAAACACCGGTTGTCATAGCTGTATCAAATCCTTTCTGAATAGCTGGAACAAATTCCTTTGGAATAGATCCTCCGAATAAACCATTCACAAACTGGAAATTTCCTTTTCCTTCTTTCAAAAATTCTTCATCTGCAGGGCCGATTTCGAAAACAATATCCGCAAATTTACCACGGCCACCTGTTTGCTTTTTCAACACTTCACGGTGCTCGATTGTATTTTTAAATGCTTCCTTGTAAGCAACTTGTGGAGCACCCTGGTTTATTTCAACTTTAAATTCCCTCTTCATTCTATCCACAATAATTTCAAGATGAAGCTCACCCATTCCACTTAAAATAGTCTGGCCGGTTTCTTCATCCGTTTTTACCTTTAATGTAGGATCTTCTTCTACTAATTTTGCAATGGCCATACCCATTTTATCAACGTCAGCTTGTGTTTTTGGTTCTACAGCCACAGAGATCACTGGTTCAGGGAAAGTCATCGCTTCCAAAACAATTGGATGATCTTCATTGCAAAGTGTATCACCCGTTTTTATATCTTTAAAGCCAACTGCAGCACCAATGTCGCCTGCTTCAATAAAATCAACGGGGTTTTGCTTGTTAGCATGCATTTGCATAATTCTTGAAATTCTTTCTTTCTTTCCCGTTCTGGTATTCAAAACATACGAACCTGAATCAAGGTGGCCCGAATAGGCCCGGAAAAACGCAAGGCGGCCTACAAAAGGATCTGTCATTATTTTGAAAGCCAAAGCAGCAAACGGTGCTTTTGGATCTGGCTTGCGTTCAATTTCCTCCCCTGTATCAGGATTTGTTCCTTTTACAGCTTCCAAATCCATAGGACCCGGAAGATATCTAACAATTGCGTCCAATGCTGTTTGTACACCCTTATTTTTAAAAGAAGAACCGCACATCATTGGAATGATTGAAATATCTATAGTAGCCTTACGGATAGCCTCATGAATTTCATCTTCGGTGATTGTATCAGGATCATCAAAAAATTTCTCTAATAATTTTTCATCATAGTCAGCAACAGCTTCAATGAGATGCTGCCTCCATTCTTTTACATCATCTGCCATATCTTCTGGAATTGGCACCTCTTTAAAAGTCATACCCTGTGTAGCGTCATCCCATACCATACCTTTCAAAGTAATTAAATCAACTACTCCTTTGAAACCGTCTTCAGCACCTATAGGCAATTGCAGAGGCACAGCCTTGGCCCCCAACATTTCTTTTACTTGTTTTACAACATTTAAGAAATCCGCTCCCGCACGGTCCATTTTATTCACAAAACCAATTCTTGGAACTTTATAACGATTCGCCTGGCGCCAAACAGTTTCACTTTGAGGTTCTACACCACTCACGGCGCAAAATAATGCCAACAACCCATCAAGAACCCTTAATGAACGCTCAACCTCTACGGTAAAATCTACGTGACCCGGAGTATCGATAATGTTAAACTTATATAATTTAGTGTCCGGCGTTTTTACTCCTTGCACAGTTGGAAAATTCCAGAAACAAGTAGTGGCTGCCGAAGTAATTGTGATGCCTCTTTCTTGTTCCTGCGCCATCCAGTCCATAGTAGCGGCTCCATCGTGCACTTCACCAATTTTATGGTTAACACCTGTATAATACAGAATTCTTTCTGTAGTGGTAGTTTTGCCTGCATCAATATGAGCAGCAATACCAAAATTTCTTTGAAATCTTAAGTCGGCCATAGCCTATTGTTTATTTTTGTTAGAGTTATTTAATTATTCAACTTTTTCGAGGCGCAAAGGTACAAACAAATCCTGATAAAATTGCTGGCAATTTAGAGTTAAAAAGCGAAAAAGAAATGGTTTTAATACCGCCTGTAAAGCCTGTTTAAATATGATTTTTCGCTACAGTATTTAAATAGCCATGATGCATCAATTATCGAGTTATCAGGGAAAGATTTTTGCATTTTAGGCATAAAAAAATCCCGCAAAAGCGGGATTAAATATTTAAAGAAGTTTTATCAAATTCTAAAGTGTGCGAAGGCCTTATTAGCATCAGCCATACGATGTGTATCTTCCTTCTTTTTGAAAGCAGCACCTTCACCTTTACTCGCCGCGACAATTTCATTCGCTAATTTTTCTGACATGCTACGACCATTTCTATCGCGACTGTATTTTATTAGCCATTTAATGCTCAATGAAGTTTTTCTATCTGCACGAACTTCTGCAGGTATTTGAAAAGTAGCACCACCGATGCGGCGGCTTTTTACTTCAACTCCAGGTGTTACATTAGCCAAAGCTTTTTTCCAAACTTCATAACCATCTTCGCCGGAAATTTTTGTAACCTTTTCAAGAGCATCATAAAAAATACTGTAAGCTCCACTTTTTTTACCTTGCCACATTAGGTTATTTACAAAACGGGTAACAAGTTTATCCTGGAATTTGGGATCAGGAGCTAAGGGAAGTTTTTTTGCTTGTGCTTTACGCATTTGTGTATTTTATAAAATTATTTTTATTGAACTTAACTGTTCTTAAATTATTTCTTTGCTTTCTCTTTCTTGGTGCCATACTTAGAGCGGCTTTGCTTGCGGTCTTTTACACCAGCAGTATCCAAACTTCCTCGAACGATATGATATCTTACTCCCGGTAAATCTTTCACCCTTCCGCCGCGGATAAGTACGATAGAATGCTCTTGCAAATTGTGACCCTCTCCAGGTATGTAAGCAATAACTTCAAGTTTGTTGGTAAGCCTTACTTTAGCAACTTTACGCAATGCTGAGTTCGGTTTCTTCGGTGTAGTTGTATATACTCTTGTACATACTCCACGACGCTGCGGACAACTATCAAGCGCTCTTGATTTACTTTTCGCCCTGATAATGGTTCTTCCTTTTCTTACTAATTGTTGTATTGTAGGCATTACTTTTACCCTAATTTTTTTGGACGGCAAAGGTAAGCGTAGGTTTGTGAAATTCCAAAACTATTTGGAGCTTTAAGAAATTCTTCTTATCCCGCCCTATTTTGTGGAAGTTTTCAGTTACACTTTAACCATCCAATCATATTTATCTTCTATCCGTCCGTCCTTAATTCCACTTAAATGGCCTTTTATTTCAGGAGCGATTTTCCAATTTTCTACATCAAAATTCATCACGAAATCTTTATAGCGTAATTCTTTTACCATTGAAATAGTTGCCGCTGTACCGGTGCCAAAAACTTCACGCAACTCCCCGCCTTTAAAGGCGGCAACAATTTCATTAATACTTAAATCTCTTTCTTCCACAATTAGATTTTTTTCCTTCAGAAGTTGAATCACGCTATCCCTTGTTACTCCAGCTAAAATAGCCCCTGAAGCGAGCCCTGGCGTAATTGCTTTATTTCCAATTATAAAAAAAATATTCATGGTTCCACACTCTTGCACATATTTGTGCTCTACTGCATCAGTCCAAAGTACCTGATCATATCCTTTCCTTTTTGCCTCAGCGGTGGGCAACATTGCTGCCCCGTAGTTTCCAGCATTTTTCACATAACCTACGCCGCCTGGCACTGCTCTCACGTAATTTTCTTCAACATAAATCCTCATTGGAGCACTATAATATGGCCCAGTCGGACTCAATATGATCATGAATTTATATTTAGCCGATGATTTTACCCCAATCATTTCATCAGTACTGAACATAAAGGGTCTGATATATAGCGAATGCTCGGGCCTATTTGGTATCCAGTTCTCGTCTAATTTAACAAGTTGTTTCATGCCCTCAATAAAAATTTCTTCCGGAACTTTAGGCATCGCCATTCTTTCGGCAGAAATATTAAAGCGCTTAAAGTTTTGCATTGGCCTGAAAATTCTGGCTTCGCCGGCCTGATTTTTATAGGCTTTCACTCCTTCAAAAATTGCCTGCCCGTAATGTAATGCAGCAAGTGAAGGCGATAAAAGCAAAGGCTGATAAGGTTTAATTTCGACGGTCTTCCATTCTCCGTCTTCATAATCAACCTCCAGCATGTGATCAGTAAAATATTTCCCGAAAGGAATATTCTCAAGTATAGTGGATTGCAGTTTGCTCGTTTCTGCGCGGGTAATATTAAAATCGGCCGTCTCAATCATATCATTAAATTTGTAGCAAAGGAACGAAAAAAACAGGAGGTAAAATCGAATTATGGGTTTAGATGGTATACAATTAACTGGATTTTTGCGCGAGGCTTTCTTTAGGAATAGCCTGGTAGTTTTAGAAGAAGCTATTCCTAAAAGCATTTTAAATCAGGACAGTCAAATAGGATTTTTAGGAGGGAATAAAAAAGGAATTATTTTTTTGGTGAATGACTCCCGGAATAAGTACCTGGACGATGTTCAAATGACATTTCTTTCCGATCTTTTGTCGGCTTGCCAACTAACAATGGCGGATATTGCCCTCGTTAATTTCTCTCAGAATAGTGATAAAAACTATCATTTATTTTCTGACCAATTAGGAGCTAAAAAAATATTAATGTTTGGCCTGGCACCACAACAGTTGGATCTTCCGTTTGCCATACCTTTTTTTCAGATACAAAATTTTAGTGAACAGGTATATTTGATTTGCCCTTCGCTTCTGGAAATTCAGCAGGATCAATCGCTGAAAAAGCAACTTTGGGACAACCTTCAAAAGATCTTTACTATTAAAAAGAAGAAATGAGGACGCTCGTATTTGCAACAAACAATTTAAATAAGGTAATTGAATTAAGAAGCATTTTAAAAGGAAAATATAAAATATTGTCCCTTTCAGAAGCAGAAATTGATATAGATATTCCCGAACCACATGCCACTTTAGAAAAAAACGCCATTGAAAAATCCAACGTAATTTATCAACTCACTAAAAAAAGCTGTTTTTCAGAAGATTCTGGCCTGGAGGTGAAGGCGTTAAATGGTGAACCAGGAGTAAAAAGTGCAAGGTACGCAGGTGAGCAAAAATCCGACGATGACAATATTGATACATTGCTTCTCCATCTTAAAAATAAGGAAGATCGGTCCGCAGCCTTCAAAACTGTTATTTCTTTAACCATTAAAGGAAATCATTTTATATTTGAAGGCGTTTGTAATGGCTCGATTGTAGAAAAAAGAAGAGGTAAAAATGGATTTGGCTATGACCCGGTATTTATGCCGGAGGGGTCAACAAATACTTTCGGCGAAATGACGTTAGATGAAAAGAATAAATACAGTCATAGAAAAAAAGCTGTTGAAAAATTGATCGAATTTTTGGAAAAGGCTGACGATTCTGCTCTCGGCTTATGATAAAACCTAAAGAATCTTGAACGGACAAAGCAACCATACTCCTTCTGAAAGCGACTTAATACAAGGTTGTATAAATGGCGACCGGCAAATGCAGGAGCTTCTATATAAACGATTTTCTTCAAAAATGTATGGCGTTTGCCTTCGCTACTCAGGTAGTGCTGATGATGCGAATGATTTATTACAGGAAGGATTTATCAAGATTTATAAAAACCTTGGTAAATTTAGAGGAGAAGGTTCGTTTGAAGGATGGGTAAGAAGAATTTTTGTAAACACAGCTATTGAACATTTCAGGAAAAAAGTAAAACTTTACAATGTGTCAGAAGTTCAGGAAAATACAATTGAAGATACCGACGTTACTATATTAGATACGTTGGCAGTGAAGGATATAATTGTTTTAGTAAACGAGTTGGCACCGGGATATAAAACTATTTTTAATATGCATGTGATAGAAGGATATTCACATAAAGAAATTGCAGAAATTCTGGGTATTAATGAAGGTACGAGTAAATCGCAACTGGCAAGGGCTAAAGGCGTTTTGAAAAAATCGCTCGACAAAATGATCAATAAAACAACTAACGACACAATTAACAATTAACGGGTTTTATGCAGGATTTTAAAAATAAATTATTTAACTACGAACAAGAACCGCCCGCGGAAATATGGGAACGAATTAATACGGAGCTTGATACAAGTGATCATAAAACATCTCCAATACGTGGTTTTCGCCGCAGGTCTAAATTAGTTTTTTATGGAATAACTGCTGCTGCTTCTCTAATTATTATTTTCCTTTTATCTGTTGTTTTTAATGGATCAAAAGAAAATAATGGCGATAACAATTCATTAGCTTCCACTGAAACTGGCACAGGAAATTCAATATTGCAAAACACAAAAGACTCCATTAAACTCAATAATAAAACTTTAGAAGACATCATTAAATCTTCAAAAGATAATAAGCTAATTGCTCAAAATTACCGGGGAGCGTCTAATCAACTAAAAAAATATATTACCATTTCCGGGCCAAGCGGGCAGCCCGTAAAAATCTCTCCGAAAGTTGCCACTTTAATTGTTTCTGCTGATAATGAATTCCCTCCAAAACCTGTTTGGAACAAAAAAATTGAAAAGTGGAAACAAATAATGCTCAACACAACGCTTTCGCCTACTTCTACTAATCTTTTGGATATAGCTCAGCTTACATCCAACCTTGATAATAATGAGTAAATCCGGTTCTATGTATGGCACGAATTAGAATTGAGCTACCCGAAAAATGTCTCGCTACTTTTAATATTCCAATCAGGATTACAGATATAAATTACGGAAACCACGTTGGCAACAATGCTTTGGTGGAGGTAATCCATGAAGCACGTATGCAATTTTTACGGGAAAATAATTTCACCGAGTTAGATGCTGCCGGAACAGCACTTATCATGAGTGAGTTGCTCGTGGAGTTTAAGAGCGAAGCGTTTTATAAAGATATTCTTGAGGTTAAAATTTTTGCTGGCGAAATTAGCAGAGTCGGTTTTGAAATTTACTATTCTGTCTCGACCACAAGAAATAATCAAACCATTCTTATTGCTAACGCAAAAACAGGAATGGTTTGTTTTAATTACAGAGAAAAAAAAGTAGAATCAATTCCGGGCGGGCTAAAAAAAATTTTATCCGATTAATCTTCATTCCAAATCTTCCAGCTTTCTTCTGCCTGGATAGCAAGCATTTTTTCTCCATTTTTTATTAACGCACCCCTGGCCTCAGCCTTGCTAAGAAGTGCCGTTTTCCATGGATTATAAATCAGATCAAAAAAGTAATTTTTTTCTGATACAGCTTCAAAAGGTAACTGCGGGTAATCATTTACGTTAGGAAACATTCCCACAGGCGTTGTATTAATTACTATGGGATATTCCTGCATTAAAGCCGACGTTAAAAAATCATAGGTTACTGTATTTTGTTCCTCTTTTTTTCTGCTTACAAATAAGAAGTCAATTTTTAGCTTTTTTAAAACGTATGCTACAGCTTTGGATGACCCACCAGTGCCAAGTATTAAGGCTTTTGTATGGTGTGGTTGCAACAACGGACTAAACGTTTTTTCGAAACCAATCGCATCAGTATTATAGCCAGTCCATTTACCTTTGGTAATCTTAATGCAATTGCATGCTGCAATTGCTTTACATTCTTTTGACATATTATCGAGATAGGAAATTATTGCAGACTTATAAGGAATAGTGACATTTAGCCCAAGTATAAGCGCATCTTTTTTTAATTGAAATATTTCTTTTTCTAAATCTTCTATTTCAAAATTCAGATACCGGCAATAAGAAATGTTTTCTTTTACGAATTTATCTGTAAAAAACTTTTGAGAAAATGAATGGCCTAAAGGATTTCCAATTAGTCCGTAGATCTTCATTACGCCATTTCTTTATTGAGGTATAAATGAAAAGTATCACCACGAAGGCCAATACGCATAGCTTCCAGTGGAATAACTTCAGTTGGGGCAATGTTCCCGAGGTTTACATTGCAATCTATTAGCTCTAAAAAATATAATTGTTGAGCCTTTTGCGGTGCTTCCCAAATAATTTTTTGATGAGGAATTTGAGTTAAAATCTCCTGAACAAGACCTTCGCGCACCTCGCCTGTTCCGCGGTAGATACCAACATTTCCGGCTTCTCTCGCTTCGGCAATTACATAAGTTGATCCGGCTTCCAGTTCAGCTTTCATTAATTCTATCCACTTATAAGGCGGAATTATATGTGCCGCATCTTTACTACCGACCTCGCTCAATACTGTTCCATGTTTTGTAAGCTTTTCTATATATCCACACTTTTCAGCGTGCGGAATAGTAATGGAGCCATCGCTAACTTCCATGTATTTAATATTGAATTCCTTACAAATGTTTATGTAATCGTTGAATTGATTTCTAATTAAAAATGCTTCAAACAATGTGCCCCCAAAATAAACAGGAATATCAAATGATTGATATAAATCTATTTTCTCTTTAAGATTTGGTGTTACAAAGGCAGTTCCAAAACCAAGCTTTACAATATCAATATGCGGGTGAGCAGCGCTTAAAAAATTTCTTGATTCTTCTAAACTCAGTCCTTTGTCCATTACCATTGTTAACCCATATTGGCGCGGCTTAGGAACCCTGTCGGGAATTTGCGAAAGATTAAAATTCATACATATATTTTTATAAAGGCGACAAAGATAGTTTTGTACCACCAATAATTCAAAAACAGGAAATATATCTTTTAGCTCTTCTTCTTCAGGATTTTATTTTTATAAGCCGCAATAATTTCAACGATCGATTGGTGCTGGAGAAGGGATGGATTTAAAGCCACAAATTGTTTTATAAGTGCAGGTGCTTGCTGCATACCAAGTTCTAATTGCAGCAAAGCTTCTTTAGATTTTCCAAGAGCAAACAAAACGGCTGATTTATAAAATACAAAAACCAGCTTGTCATTAGTATTTTTTTGAGCATTATAAACTTGTTCAAGCGCTTCTTCAAAATATCCGGCATCATGCAGGCATTTTATAAGTTCTTTCCAGCCATTAGCGTTTTTCGGCCTTGCCTTGATAAAGTTTGAGAAATGAATTACCGCCTCTTTTATTTTATTTAAATGAATGTAACACTTTGCCAAAGCAAAATGGTAATCTGGCTGCGACTTGTTTATCCGCATAGCCGATTCAATATTTTTTACCGCACTTTCCCAATGACCCTCGTTTATATAGGTGCCGGCAATTTTAAAATATAAATGGCTATCAGTCGAATTAAGATGAGAGGCTTTTCGGTAATGAAACCTTGCTTGCGCGGGATTTTTCAATTTTTCATAACAGTGGCCTAATGCTTCATAAATCACTTCTTCCGGCATCGACAACTCCAGTACTTTTTGCAATACTTCAATTGCTTCTTTGTATTTATGTAATCTTAAGTATGCGTCGCCAAGATTTCGATAAGCATAGTCAAATTTCTCATCAATGGCAATAGCATATTGATACGCATCAATCGATTTTTCATATAGTTTCAATCCTTGAAATGCGGCGCCAAGGTTAAACCATGCTAATTGAGTATAGGGAAATTCATTGATTATCTTCTTATGCAACTTTATACTTTCTTCATTTCGGCCGGTATAATCAGTCCAAAAACAAATTTTATACAGCGCTTCTTCATTGGTAGGATCTTGTTCGAGAATGAGTTTCAGGCAATTAAAAACCTTGTCAAATTCTTCATAATCGTCGTACACATCTGCAAGCTCAAATAATAACTCCGTCTTCTCCTCTCCTTCAAAAACATGTATTGCTTTTTCTAACAGATCGGCAGCCTTTTCCTGGTTATCAAGAGCAAGATGAGCATCCGTTTTAAGAATGTAAAGATTGATATCGTTGCTGTCAAGCAACTCAGCTTTATCAAGTAACGAAAGCGCTTCACGGTATCTTCGTGTAGCGATCAAAAGATCCGCTTTTTTTACCATCAGGCTGGAAGAATAGGGGAATTGCTCTACCGCATAATTAACTGCCTCAACCGCAGCATTCAGGTCATCGTTCTCATCAAAATAATCAATAATTCTTTCAAAAGCGTCTTCTTCAATAAACTTAAATTTTTTACCCAATTTGAAATTATTATACTGCGAGAGCAGTTCTTTCATTTCTTCTTTGTTTTGCCTGAATGGGTTTTCTTTCATATGCTTATCTTACTCCAAATTACTGATTTTTTTCAGAATCATATTGCAGATTAATTTTTTTATTAAATTATTGGTTTAAAATGAAATAATAGCTTTATGATTTCGTTTATTTTTCGTACTTTTGTTAAGATTAAACTAATTTCTAATAATGAACAAGTATGCCAAAATAGGTTTTGTGATCTTGGCTTTTTGCGGGATTTTCGTCATGGCTTTCGCAGACCGTGGTGGATTTCTAAAGAAAAATAAAACTCGTTTGAATATTTCAAACCAGGGTTCTCTCCAAAATTCAATTGCATTTAACCTCAGATCAGGGATTTCTTATAAAGGAAGTTTTTTATTGAATAAGCGACAAATAGGAAATAATCTTGTCAGTGATGCGATTATATCCTATAAAAAAGGAAATACAATTTACATTTTGCCATATAAGCAAAAGATATTTATACCTGAATATGATCAAAAAAGTGGTTATAAACTAATTATAAGATCAAGAAAATAAGATAAATAAAAGAAGTTTTAAGATGCCTGCTTTAAGTGGGCATTTTTATTTTAAGGAAGACAGCGATCAATTTTTGCTTTTTGAAATACGAGATGGAAGTTCAACCCCATAAAATGATTGGGCACAAATACCTGGCAACGATTTATAATTTATGAGGAAATAATTGAGGGCTATTTTTTCGCCTCTTCGTAAGTCAATACCCGGTATCCTGACTTTGGAATTTCGAACTTTAAGGCGGGAACCGTAGCGTAATTAATGCTGGCTAGCGTGAATTTAAACTTCATCTTTCCTGTTTGCATTTCATATTGAACTGCAAGGCCCGGAAGCGTCTTAAATTGATAGTCATAGTCTTTATTGACGGCGTTAACATCGGTGGTGTAATAAACAGTGAATGTAGATCCGTCCTTTAATTTTGCAATTGCTTTATGGCAACTGAAGCCACTTATTTCACTGGTTTCTCCGGTATTTTCAAAAGTTATACCATCATACTTTTTATTGTTCTTTTCCCAATCTTGTGGCGTTAGTGTGATCATCAGCTTTTGTCCGCTGTAATCTTTTAATATTACTCCGGTACCAGTTGTAGCATTATGAATGGTTGCCTCACTGCCAAGGCCACTTAGCATTTCCGAGCGGCTCTGATCGCCTTTTAAATAAACCGTTGTTGTGGCGCCGTCTAACATATCAGCCATCTTCGGTTGATTACTGCCAGTTTCAACGGAAATATTATAAATAAGCGTTCCCTCGGTGAGATTTTTTTGCCCGAATGAAACAAGCGTCACAAAAAGTCCTGCAAAAAATAATATTGATTTATAGACTTTCATTATTGATTTTTAAACCCAAAACTGTTAATTACTATTATAGACATAATACCATTTGTAATAGTTGCAGGGGCCCAAACATACTATTTTTTATTATTTGTGTTTTTCTTTTGCATTGTCTGCAGTTTTTTATTGCTTTCCTGCATTGCTGATATTTTTTCCTGCCACTTGTTTTGAGTTACCGGTTTCTTTTTGTTTTCCTGCAGTCGCGCAAGTATTTTCTCGTGATCAATAATATATTTCTGAATTACAAACTGGATTATTAAAGTGATCGCATTGGAAACAGTATAATACCAGGTTAATGATGATGGTAGTTTATTAAACACTCCCAAAAGAATAATCGGGAATATGAAAGGCATATATTTCATTACCGGGTTGCTATTGTCCTGCATATTACTCATGCCATACAATGAAATAAGCAAACTCGTGATCACTGCTAAAATCGTAAACAAACTCACGTGATCGCCATAAAATGGTATCGCAAATGGTAAATTATAGATGGAATCATAGGACGATAAATCTTTAGCCCACCAAAAACTTTGGCCTCGAAGTGTAATATTGGAATTAAAGAAATTATACAAAGCAAAGAAAATAGGGATTTGCAATACAGCCGGAATGCATCCTCCTAATGGATTAACTCCTGCACTCCGAAAAAGCTTCATTTGTTCCATTCCAAAGGCTTGCTTATCATCACCAAACTTTGCTTTTAAAGCATCTATTTCAGGCTTCAAAACCTTCATTTTTGCGCCACTTAGGTAACTTTGGTAAGTGAGCGGCGAAATTAGCAACCTGATAATTATTGTGAGTAAGGCTATTATAAGACCAAAGCTTGCAATTTTGCTTGCAAGAAAATTAAAAACAGGCATTACAAAACCCCGGTTCACATACTTTACAAATGCAAAAATGCCACTGCCAAGCGGTACCATATTATACATTTGGTTGCCATAAGATTTTAGGATTTTATAATCACTTGGCCCATAAAAAAGCTGAATAGGAATTGTAACGTCTTTCCCCGGAGCCACATCTAATCTCAAATTTGCAGTTTCCTGCGCAATAATGTGAAGGCTGGTGTCTTTTGGTGATTCCCATTTTACCTCAGCATTGGTGAATTTGTTTTTGGCAAGAATAGCCGAAGCAAAAAATTGTTGGTTTAAGGCTATCCATTCAAGAGGCTTTTCAAATTTTTTGCTGTCTTCCTTTCCTTCGCCAATGCGCTCAAAATCATAATCCCCGCCTTCTACAAAAGAAATATGAGATTGTTGAGTTTCCCAAACGATGTCTTTTTCCTGTTTATCAGCCTTTGCCTGCCAGGTTAAATTCAGGGTGTTTTGGGTAACCAATTTATCGGCGCCATCAAGCTTTATGTTGAAACCGACCATATAGTCGTTCGGTTCCATAGTGTACTGATGTTCTATGGTATGGCCATCTTTTGTTTGTAGACGAAAACTGATTGACTGTTTACCTCCAATTGCATTTTGAGGTTGCGATGCTATAAAAAGCAAGTCGCCTGTTTGGGCCGTTTGATTATTTCCGGTATTTATAGCGTACGATATATTATTAAAAGCACCATCCTGAAGTATTAATGGCTTTTTATCAAACGTTTTAAAGTTCTTTAATTCAACTTTTTGTGGTTGCCCGCCTTTATTGGTAAATGTAATTTTTAGCACATTGTTTTCAAGTGTAAAAAATTGCTCTTTGCCGCTTGAATCCTGCTCAACATTTACTAATGATGAATCTACTTTTGTAACAGTGTTGGCCGAAGTTTTTGCTGTATTATTTGAGGTATCAATCCTCGGTTTTAATTTACTGATCGAATCCTGAATATGTTGTTGCTGTTTTTCCAGGGCCATTTTGCCCTGGCTTGTATAATAAAAGTATCCAAAAAATAAAAGCGCCAGTAGCACAAAGCCAATAACAGTATTCCGATCCATTCCCATAATTAAAAATTAGTTGGCAAATGTACGCAATCTTTATAGTATCAATTTTGTAACATCTGCCTTAATAGTTCAAAAGCAAAATGCCCTTTTTTAGAGAGCATTTTATAAAAAAATTTTTGATTACTTTTTTGCAGCACCCGCTTCAGGCTTGGCATCCGGAGCCGCTTTTGTAACTGTTGTAGCCGGGCCGGTTTTAACAACGGTGGCTTCTTCCTGTTTCAATTGGCGTGTCATTGCAACAGAAGCGATTGGAATTCTTGGAGAGTTAAGGATCTCCATATTTTTTACCTTTACATCCTGTACTCTAATGTTTTCATTTAATTTAAGATCGGTAAGGTCAACCTCAATATGTTCCAATAAATGCTCAGGAATAGTTTTAACTTTCAAGGCCTTCATTTTCACAGCTAATTTTCCTCCTTCCTTTACACCTGCAGGAACACCTGTAAATTTAATTGGAATAGAAACTGTAACTTTTTTATCTCCTACCAGCTCCAGGAAATCAACATGGATAAGCTGATCACTCACCTTATCAAATTGTAAATCTTTCAATACACATTTGTATGGAGCTCCGTCTACGGTAATTTCTGCAAGCATAAAGTCTGGTGTATAGACTATGTTTTTAAATGCAGATGCAGGAGCAGAAAAATTAATTTCTTTTGCACCTCCGTAAATTACAGCTGGCACTTTTTCCTCAGAGCGAAGCTGGCGGGTGGCTGTTTTGCCATATTCGGTCCTGATTTGTCCTTCGATTGTAATTGTTTTCATTATTTATTTTTTTGAGGCGCAAAGGTAGGAAATCTATTTTTAAATAGAGTGGCAAATTGTGAAGTGACATGAAAGGCAAAAAATATATCAATATTTTGATAAAGCCTTGTTTTTCTTAAGTGTTTTACTTTTAAGGAAAAGGCTGTTAATGCTTTTATTTTCGAAGGCGTTACGAATGGCAATTGCAAATAATTCAGCTACAGAAACCACCTTTAGCTTATCGATCATTTGTTTGAGAGGAATTGTATCGCAAACGACTAATTCTTCCAAGGCACTATTTTGAATATTTTCGTATGCGTTTCCGCTCAAAACCGGGTGTGTACAAAAAGCACGCACGCTTCGGGCGCCCTTCTCTCTCAAAAGTCCGGCGCTTTTGGCAAGCGTTCCGCCCGTATCGCAAATGTCATCTAATAAAATAATATCGCGATCCGTTACATCACCTATTACCACCATGCTGGCTATTTCATTGGCTCTTTTACGATGTTTATCACAAATAACCATTTCCACTTCAAAGTAACTGGCAATCTCGCGTATGCGATTGGCACTCCCAACATCCGGCGCCGCAAAAGTCAAATTTTCAAGATTAAGATCTTCAATATAAGGAATGATGATCGCCGACGAGTCAAGGTGATCTACGGGAATATCGAAGTAACCTTGAATTTGAGGCGCATGTAAATCCATAGTAATTACCCTGTCTGCGCCTGCTGCGGTAAGCATGTTGGCAACCAGCTTTGAGCCGATAGCTACGCGTGGTTTATCTTTGCGATCCTGCCTTGCATAGCCATAATACGGAATAACAGCAATAACCTTATACGCAGAAGCACGTTTAGCCGCATCTATCATTAATAGCAATTCCATAAGATTGTCAGTAGGCGCAAAAGTGCTTTGCACCAAAAACACAAACTGGCCTCTTATGCTCTCCTGGTATTCCACACCAATTTCACCATCACTAAATTTTTGTATATTGATCTTACCAAGAGGCTCTCCAAACTTTAGAGCAATTTGTTCTGCCAGGTATTGGGAGCCTGTACCTGAAAAAATTTTTACGTTGGAATGCATCTTAAATTGTATTGGTGAAGGCGGATACTTAGTCTGGCGAAATTATAATTAATATTGCTGGCAATAAACCTAAAATTATGGAAAGTGTTAACAAGTCATCCACCTCAATTAAAAGCTGGGCAGTAGATGACAGGCCGAGAGAAAAATTAATGAGTAAGGGAAGGGAGAGTTTGAGCGATTCAGAACTACTTGCGATATTAATAAGTACAGGAAGTAAAAATAAAAGTGCAGTTGAATTAGCCAAAGAAGTGCTGGCCTTGGGGAAAAATAATTTAAATGAGCTTGGTAAAGTTTCTATAAAAGACTTAATGACAATAAAGGGAATCGGGGAAGCAAAAGCGATTACACTCGCCGCTTCATTAGAGCTTGGCCGGCGCCGGCAAGCGTCCTCTTTTTTAAATAAAACTTTGGTTCGCTCGAGTTTCGATCTTGCGGAATTTTTGAAAACTACGCTTAAAGATTTCTCTTATGAAGCATTTGCCGTTGTCTATTTAAATAAGGCCAATAAGATCAATCATTTTGAAATAATAAGTAAAGGTGGAATGACCAGTACCGTTGTGGATCCAAGAATAATTTTTAAAAAAGCTTTCGAAGTAGAAGCGACCTCCATTGTACTTTGTCACAACCATCCATCCGGCAGTTTAAAACCCAGCAGGCAGGATGAAGAGCTCACTCAAAAAATAAAAGAAGCGGCGAAGTATCTCGATATACAAGTGATTGACCACATTATTGTAAGTGAAGAAGGCTATTTTAGTTTTGCCGATGAAGGACTTTTATAGCAGAACCGATGATTCAAGAAAAGTGATATCCGCTTAAAATATTTCGAAAATAATTCCCTTTCAAATAGCAACGCACAATTTGGGCAAAAATGGAGTTAAGCCTGCGCAGTTGGTCCGCCAAAATTTAAGGGTAATTCAACTGCTTCAATATCTTGGATAGTGCCATTTATTGATTCAAATTTTTTCACATTATCAATCATAGCCTTCATGAATCTTTTGGCATGTGTAGGCGTCAAAATGATCCTGCTTTTAACTTTGCTCTTGGGAGTTCCCGGCATCACACTTACAAA
>JBBRSV010000043.1:0-32185 GCA_038245055.1 Chitinophagales bacterium
ACGATGATGTTTGGGCATGTAGAAACTATTGAAGAAAGATTTGAACACCTCGTAAAGTTGCGAGACGTTCAGGCGAAAAAACCTGAAGGCGCTAAAGGTTTTTTAGCTTTTATTCCGTGGACCTTCCAGGATGTGGATACACTTTTAGCTAAAATAAGAGGTGTGCAAAATCTTACGACGCCTGAAGAATATATTCGCATGATTGCCATGAGCCGGATAATGCTTCCCAATGTAAAAAACATCCAGGCTAGCTGGCTAACTGTTGGTAAACAAGTAGCGCAATTATGTCTTCACGCGGGAGCCAACGATTTCGGTAGCATTATGATCGAAGAAAACGTCGTAAGCGCTGCGGGCGCTCCACACCGGTTCACCAGCAAAGGAATACAGGAAGCTATAAGGGAAGCGGGCTTTGAACCTCAATTAAGAAATCAACAATATGAGTTCAGGGAAATTCCTGAATTGATAGAAGAACAAGTGATTGATTATTAATCTTGTTTCTTTTAATAGTCTTTAATAAAATACCGTTCTTGTAATCTTTTTAGTTGAAGATTTTAATATCAGTATTTTGCGATTTTAAAATTATTTTTTTAAGCTAAACCTGTTCCTAAAATGAAGAAATTTTCGATTGCCCTTATTTTATGCTTTTCACTTTTTAAAGCCAGCGCCGACGAAGGAATGTGGCTTCCGATGTTGCTTGGCCAACAGGTTTATAATGATATGGTGAAGCATGGGCTAAAACTTACGAAAGAACAATTATACAGCATCAACAAGCCTTCCATAAAAGACGCTGTTGTTATTTTTGGCGGAGGCTGTACCGGCGAAATTGTTAGCAACCAGGGTTTAATATTTACCAATCACCATTGTGGTTATGGGGTAATTGCCGCCTCAAGTACTATTGAGCACAATTATCTCAAAAATGGTTTTTATGCCTATTCCAAAGACCAGGAATTAAAGTCAGATCTTACGATTACTTTCCTGGAGCGAATTGAAGATGTAACGCCACAAGTGGAAAGTGCCTTAAAAGGTTTGGACTACGCTGAAAGAGCAAAAAAAACTGCAGACATTTACAAAGAAATTACTGATAAAGTTGCTGACTCTGCCAATTCTATTGTCGGGAAAGTATACAGCATGTTTAAGGGCAACCAATACATTATGTATGTGTATAAAATTTACAAAGATATAAGGCTGGTGGGCGCGCCGCCGGAAAGCGTTGGAAAATTTGGTGGCGACATGGATAATTGGGAGTGGCCTCGTCATACAGGTGATTACTCCATCTTTAGAGTATATACATCTAAAGACGGAAAGCCCGCAACCTATAGTGCTGACAATGTGCCAATGAAACCAAAATGGTTTTTACCGGTATCTTTAAAAGGGTATAGCGACGGTGATTTCGCGATGATCTACGGTTACCCCGGAAGCACTAACCGTTATGAAACTTCTTACGGAATAAAACTAAAAAACGAAATTGATAATCCTTCATTAGTTCATTTGCGTGACGTGCGGTTAAAGTTTATGCATGAGCAAATGATTAAAGATCCTGCGGTTAAATTAAAGCTTGCAGAAAACTATGCTTCAGTTGCTAATTATTATAAATTTTACGACGGCGAAACAAAGCAACTTGAAAAATACCATGTGTATGAAGCAAAGCAAAGTGACGAAAATAAGTTTGCGGCGTGGGCGAAAAACAAACCTGAATTTCAAAATATATTAGCGGATTATGAAAAGAATTATGCCGCATGGACGCCTGATGCAAAGGAACGCGTATACGTGTATGAAGGAATTCTTGGCTCGCCACTGGCGCGTTTCGCATCATCGCTTATGGCTTTAAACAGGGCGCTGGTGTCTCCGGGAAAAACGCAGGCTGACGTAAATAATGCTTTGGAAGCAGCAAATAAAGAAAGGAAGAAATTTCTGGAAGAAGAAGATCAGCCAAGCGATAGAAAAATAATGGCCGCTACTGCAATGATGTATTATAATGATGTGGACAAGAACGAGCAGCCAATAGATTTTTACCAGGGAATTAAAGACAAATTTGGTTCACTTTCCGATGAGACAACTTTTAAATCGTGGGCCAATTTTGTTTTTGACAACACGATGATTTTGAATTCTGCAAAGTGGGCTGCTTTCGTGGAAAAGCCTGATGCAGTAACCTTACAAGATGATCCCGCCTATGCTTACGCTTCAGCTTTTGTTCAAAACTATGTTCTTAAATATAGTAAAAACTACAGTGATTTCATTGCCAAAAATAATGAGCTCGGAAGGTTGTATATGAAAGGCATCATGGAAATGAACCCGGCCGCCGTAAAAAAGATGTACCCTGATGCAAACTTTAGTATGCGCGTTAGTTATGGAAACGTAAAAAGTTATAATCCACGCGATGCTGTGCATTATGATTATCAAACAACAAGCAAAGGAATTCTTGAAAAATATATACCCGGGGATTATGAATTTGATTTGCCTGCGGATGAAATAGCGTTATTGAAGAAACGTGATTTCGGACAGTATATCGATAAAAAGCGCAATGACCTGGTAATAGATTTTATAACAACAAATGACATCACTGGTGGCAATTCCGGCTCTCCGGTTATGGATGCTTACGGCAATCTTATCGGGCTCGCTTTTGATGGTAATTATGAAGCACTTAGTCATAAAATACAATTTGATAAAGACCTGAACCGCACTATTTGTGTAGATATTCGCTATGTGCTTTGGTGCATTGATAAAATGGGGCACGCAAAAAATATTATCAACGAACTAAAATTAGTTCGGTAAGAAATTATATAGGAGAAGGTAAGTGCGTTGCCCTGGCAGGCAACGCATTTTTTTTGTTATATTTCAAAAAAAGATTCTTTGCAAATTGATTTTTAAAAAATGGCGCTACATAATTTTACTTCTGAACAATCAATTCCAAAAATAAAACAATACTGCGCTTACCAGGTAAGATGCCATGCTGAAGTAAAAGATAAATTATATTCTTTTGGCTTGCACAGGAAAGATGTTGATGAAATTATTGCGGGACTGATAGGAGAAAATTATCTTAATGAAGAACGTTTTGCTATTCAATATGCAGGAGGAAAATTTAGGATTAAGCATTGGGGCAAAAACAAAATAAAGCAAGCCTTAAAATTGAAACAAGTAAGCGATTATTGTGTAAAGAAAGCATTGAAAGAAATTGATTCTTCGGATTATTTAAAAACTTTTGAAAAGCTTGCCGGTCAAAAAATGACTACACTAAAAAGTGAAAAAAATGTTTTTGTAAAAAAAAGAAAATTGCAGGATTACCTTTTGCAGAAAGGATATGAAAGCGAACTGATATATAAAGAAGTAGCTAAAATTGGCAAGAGGTAAATCCCTTCTAAAGTTGAAAGCTTTTATTTTTTTACCGGTAATTCTAATTTTCCGCTGAGTATTGCACTGAGTATATTCTTTACAATCCAATAACTTTACAATATGTCTTCGCTCTCAGTTACCATCATTCAAACCAATCTTTCCTGGGAAAATAAAAAAGCAAATCTTGAAATGCTTCAACAAAAAATTGAAGCCATCACCGACAAAACCGAAGTAGTTATTCTGCCCGAAATGTTCAGCACGGGCTTCAGCATGAAACCGGAAAAATTTGCAGAAGAAATGAACGGAGCCGCAATAAATTGGATGAAGAAAATCGCCTTTGAAAAAAAAGTTATTCTTACCGGAAGCCTAATCATAGAAGAAAATAAAAAATACTTTAACCGCCTTATATGGATGTTGCCCAATGGAACTTTTGGTACTTACGACAAGCGCCATTTATTTGCTTACGGTAACGAACACACGCATTATAACCAGGGCAGCAAAAGATTAATTGCTGCCGTAAAAGGCTGGAAAATAAACCTGCAGGTTTGTTATGATTTACGTTTTCCCGCCTGGGCCAGGCAATCTATTTCTTCTTCAGCAACAAAAGAAAAAGACCCGGAATACGATCTGCTAATTTATGTTGCCAACTGGCCGGGGCGAAGAATTAATGCCTGGAAAATTTTGTTGCAGGCAAGGGCTATTGAAAACCAATGTTATTGTATTGGTGTTAATCGCATAGGTAACGACGGCAATGGAATTTACCATAGTGGCGATAGCATGATTATTGGCCCGCTGGGAGAAATATTATATCACAAATCGAATGAAGAGGATGTTTTCACGTATACTTTACAAAAAGAAAAATTAGATGAAGTGCGGGAGAAATTTCCTTTTTGGAAAGATGCGGATTCATTTGAAATAAACATTTAAAAATGAAGCAAGCTTACACTGCAGACAAAATTTTTACGGGAGAATATTTTATTTTAAATGCTGCTGTTATTATAGACGAAGGCAAAATAGAAGATTTGATTTCTGTAAAAGAATTGCCTGGTGATGTTGCCATAATTCAACATGCTTCTTTTATTGTTCCGGCATTTATTGATATACAGATATACGGCGCTCATTCCAATTTATTTTCAGTTTATCCCAATACGGATACACTTTTTAAAATGCAAACATATTGTAACGATGGCGGCGCTAAATATTTTCTGCCAACCATTGCAACAAATTCCATTGATGTATTTAAAAAAGGGATAGACGCAATAAATGAATATTGGAAAAAGGGGGGGGCTGGCGTTCCGGGTTTACATATTGAGGGCCCGTGGATCAACAAGGAAAAGCGTGGCGCGCACATTGAATCTTTCATTCATTCGCCCGATATTGATGAGGTAAAAGATCTCTTGGAATATGGAAAGGGTGCCATTAAAATGATCACGATTGCACCTGAGGTTTGTTCCCCGCAAATAATACATCTTATAAAAAGTTATGGCATTATCGTTTCTTCGGGCCATAGCAATTCAACATATGAACAAGCTTCCGCGTTCTTTAACAATGGAATTAGCGTGGCCACGCATTTGTTCAATGCAATGAGTGCTTTACACCACCGCTTGCCAGGATTACCTGCAGCAGTAATGCTAAATCCTGCAGTAATGTGCAGCGTTGTTGCCGATGGGTATCATGTAGATTTTGCTATGATAAATCTTGCAAAGAAATTAATGGGCGAAAGATTATTCCTGATTACAGATGCGGTAACGGAAACAAAAGATGGCCCTTACCCCCACGAATTAAAGGGCGACAAATATGAATCTAATGGAATACTGAGTGGCTCATCGCTAACGATGATGAAAGCAGTAAAGAACTGCGTAGAAAATTGTGACATTATCTTGCAGGAAGCTTTAAGAATGGCAAGCCTTTACCCGGCGAAAGTTTTAGGAATGGACCATGAAACAGGAAAAATATCAAATGGTTTTAATGCGGACCTTGTTTTATTAAATGAAAATCTTGAAGTAATAAAATGTGTATAGCCTGGTGCGATTAGCTTTACTTAATGGGCATTTTCATTGATCATTTGTTTCACTCTTTCCATTTTTGTATCCACATTATCAATTACATTTTTTAATACCGGGCTCAGATAAACATCGGGCATTACACCGGTTCCTTTTTCGGCGATATGATGATACTGAACGATGCGAAAGAAGGGCAGGCGCACCCGCAATTTTGTATTGGGCAAGGTAATGTCCGGTATCATTATTCCGGAATTTCCATACCATCCGCCACCAGTTTCTTCACCAACAAGCGTAATATTTTGTTGCCCTTTTACGGCATTACAAAAAAGAGTAGAGGCAGAAAAAGTTAAGCCGTTAATGAGAACGTAAACATCTCCATTAAAATAATTTTTTCGTTTAGGCGTAAACGTATGACGCTCCCAAAAACCAAAATGATACTTGTCGTCGTGCTCTTTGTGCGTAACAAAAAACAAACCGATATTATCAAAAAATCCTGAAGAAATATACTTTGCATAAGGGCGTAAATTTTTACTGATCGCATCGGCTGTATCTGCCACTTTAAAAGGAGTTTTCCTTAAAAACCTGGTAAGCAATACATAATTATTGATATCCCCGCCGCCATTGGCACGTATGTCAACGACCAAATTTTTTACTTTTTGTCGCCGGATTTTACGAAACGATCTTCTGAAAAAATTACTTAAATGGCCTTTTGAAAAACTATTGATTGTCATCAACGCGAATGATGTATCAATTTGCAGCGAACGTATATTTTCACGCCTTTGTTCAGGAGTCATTTTTCTTTCCATTCCGGGTGGCCGCTTTTTTCTGTGGAGAGAATCTTGCGGCACATTGTGATAAGGAATTAAAATATTTTTCTCATTGCCTGCTTCATCAATATACCCAACATTGTACATTTTATAAAGCCCGAATATATTACGATGAAAATAAGGGAAACTCGTACTGAGCCGGATATAATTTACATTTTCTGAGTAGCCATCTTCCACCATATAATCGAACATGATGTTGATAACATCTGCGCTTCGTATGCCGTTTATTGAAGTAATGATCGTTCCCTTTTTTAGAACAGAATCGCCTTTATTCAGGTTGAATGTCACGACCATCGTATCGTTCCAAATTTTTAAAAAAAGCGGGAAGGAAGGAATGTTTCTTCTTTTTATAAATTTATCCCACCCTTTGCTCATGCTAAAGCTCGTGTGCCCGCAATGAATGGTTGCCGTAATTGGTGCAAGGATTTTCCAGCCGAATTGCAGTTCCGTCATTGAATCAGCAATCGCTTTATATCCTTCATTAAAAAAATAATCCATACTGTCTTTGGATGTGTACCAATAAAGCGATGGATGTTTCTTTTCAAGAATATTACGAAGCAGGGAATAATCCTGTCGCAATTCTTCCTTTGAATATTTTTTGTTTGGATTATAATTCTTTGAAACCGAACATGAGAAAAAAACTGGTAAAAGGAACAACAGGTGTAGGGGGCGCCTCATGGTTTGCAAAACTCTGTATAAAAATTGTAAATTAATGCTTGATGTTTTCAGGCAGCGATTTTCCTCGTAAAGATATTATTCAAAAGCGTTCCAGCCCTGCGCGGTAAGTTTATGCTCATTACCACCTTTGGTAATTATTTTCAGCCCTTTTTCTTCCTCAGTAATATGACCCACCACACTTATGCTGCTATTTACACCAATTTTATCATAGTCTTTGGGATCAATTGTAAACAGCAATTCATAATCTTCGCCCCCGCTGAGCGCACATGCCGTGGGGTCCAATTCAAGTTTATAAGCAAACTGCCGGGCCATTTCATTCACCGGAATTTTTTCTTCATACAAAACACAACCGGTTTTGCTTTGCTTGCAAATATGCAACAGTTCGCTACTAAGGCCATCACTAATGTCGATCATGGCTGTAGGAATAATTTCTTCCGCAGCAAAAAATTCAATAATATCTTTCCTGGCTTCAGGTTTTAAAAGCCGGCCAATAATATAATCCTGGTTTTCAAGATCGGGCTGAACTCCCTTCGTTTCAAGAAAAACTTTCTTTTCCCGTTCCAAAATAGTTAACCCGAGAAATGCTCCACCGAGGTCGCCGCTTACGCAAATAAGATCGCCGTTTTTTGCCGTACTTCTTTTTACAAATTTATCCGGAGCAACTTCTCCAATTGCCGTAACACAAATAATAAATCCTTTTTGTGATGACGTGGTATCACCTCCGACCAAATCAACATTATACAGGTCGCACGCCGCGTATACGCCCTCATAAAACTCATCAAGCGCCTCCAGGCTAAAGCGGTTACTGAACGCAATGCTCATCGTTATTTGTTGAGGTATGGCATTCATCGCATAAATATCACTAAGATTTACGATCACGCTTTTATAGCCCAAATGCTTTAGCGGCGTGTACATTAAATCAAAGTGAATTCCTTCAATCAACATGTCGGTTGTTATTACCACTTGCTTTCCAAAGGGATCAATAACTGCAGCATCGTCGCCAACGCCCACAATTGTGGAGGCATTTTTTATCTCATTATTTTTAGTAAGATGATCAATCAGTCCAAATTCGCCAAGCGAAGAAATTTCTGTTCTTTGTGACATGGTTAATGCAATTTATAATGCAAGATTTTGAAGATAATATTAGCAACAAATTTTTAAGTTTTCTTTTTAAACGTTCCCGCTTCATTTAAGATTTCAGTACTTCTTTAAAAGTTTTACTGTTTTTTTTCTGTTTAATGTGGGAAGAATTAACTAAGATTTCCCTGTACCCATTCAATCAGTTCTTCGTGTATGAGTCCGTTAGTAGCAATTATTCCGGGCTGGTAAGGTGAATAAATATCGCCCTTTAAGTCGGTAACTCTTCCTCCTGCTTCTTCTACAATAATAAATCCTGCCGCGCTATCCCACGCATTTAGCTGGTGCTCATAAAAACCATCGAAGCGGCCGGCGGCAACCCAGCAAAGATCAATAGCTGCACTGCCAAGCCTGCGTACCGGAATTCCTTTTCTTATTAATCTTTCAAAAACTTGTATTGGCCCATTCGGTTGATCTAAATAAGTGTATGGAAAGCCCGTTACGAGACAACTTCTTAGCACTTCTTTTTTATCACTAACGGTAATTTTTTTATCATTTAAGGTTGCTCCATTTCCTTTTTCTGCAAAATAAAATTCATTCATATTGGGATTGTAAACTGCACCCATCAACATTTTTCCATTATGCTCCAGCCCGATACTTACACAACAAATTGGAATGCCGTTGGCAAAATTTACCGTGCCATCAATGGGGTCAATGATCCATTTGTATTCACTTTCAGTTATTTTTTCTGCCGTTTCTTCACTCACAATTCCATGTTCAGGAAATGCCTTTCTAATAACCGCCTGAATTGCTTTGTCAGCAGCGTGGTCAGCTTCAGTAACTAAATTATTAATACCTTCTTTATTGCTGATGGTAAATGTGCCATTGAAAAAATGCATTAATTCTTTGGCGCCGGCTTCTGTTGCGGCAATAAGTGTTTGTTTGTACATACCGCAAAGATTATAAATGTTTGTTTATTTAATTGTTTATTTATTTTGTGGGATTAATTAGCGATTATAAAAATGTAACTTTTAAGTAAACTTGCTGCTCTCCGTCATCATAGTAAATTATAATGTAAAATATTTTCTTGAGTATTGTTTACACGCTGTAAATAAAGCCATGAAAAATATTGAAGGCGAAATATTTGTGGTAGATAATCATTCAACAGATAAAAGCAGGGATTTTTTTTGCAATAAATTTCTGGAGGTAAATTTTATATGGAATACCGAAAATGAGGGATTTGCAAAAGCAAATAATAAGGCGCTAAAACAGGCTTCGGGAGAATATATTCTTTTTTTAAATCCCGACACTATTCTTTCAGAGGATAGTCTTGAAAAGTGTGTCGGTTTCATTCAATCGCAGAATGATCAAATTGCCTGCGGAATAAAAATGATTGATGGTACCGGTAAATTTTTAAAAGAAAGCAAAAGAGCTTTTCCATCACCGGTTACTTCTTTATATAAACTCTTCGGGCTTGCGGGAATTTTTCCAAAATCCAAAATATTTTCTAAATATCACCTTGGTTATTTAGATGAAAATATAAACCATGAAGTGGATGTACTGGCCGGCGCTTTTATGATGATGCCACGAAAAATAATACAAGATGTGGGCAATTTTGATGAAAGCTTTTTTATGTATGGAGAAGATATTGACCTTAGCTACCGCATTCAAAAAGCTGGCTACAAAAATTTTTATTTTGCCGAAAGCAGCATCATTCATTTTAAAGGGGAGAGCACTAAAAAAGGAAGCCTCAATTATGTAAAGCTTTTTTATAGCGCCATGATCGTGTTTGTAAAAAAACATTACGGCGGGGCACAGGCTGGAGTGTTTCGCTTCCTGATTCAGTTCGCCATCTTCCTCCGTGCGGGGCTTGCCGCCACAGCTCGTTTTCTTAAATGGATTGGAATGCCGGTTATAGATGCGGCAATAATATTAGCAAGTTTTTGGTTGGTGAAATCCCTTTGGAGCAGATATGTTATGCAGCAGGTAAATTATTCGCCCAATATGTTGTTGATCGCTTTTCCTGCTTTCACGGTGTTGTTTTTATTGGCGTCTTATTTTGCCGGGTTGTATGATTTTGGTTACCGGCAATCGCGGTTAATTAAATCAACCATAACAGCCATTTTGGTTTTGCTTACCGCCTATTCCTTATTACCCGAAACCCTTCGGTTTTCGCGGGGGATATTGTTGCTCGGATCTATAGTTTCGTTCTTCTTCATGGCGTTGATACGATGGTTATTGCTGCGCTGGAAAATAATTGACAGCGCCGACGAAGCCGACGAAATAAACCAAACGATCATCGCGGGAAGCGAAAGTAATTTTTCAGAAGTAAATGCAGTATTGCAACATGCTGGTATGTATGAAAGAGTGCTTGGAAGAGTTAATCCTGGTTCATCAAATGAAGCAAACACAATTGGATCATTTGAAAAGCTTGGCCAGGTATTGAAATTATACCCGGTAAAAGAAATTATTTTCTGTGAAGGCTCGCTCACCTACAAAAAAATTATTGAGGTTATGCAAAAGCTGCCTCGCCAGATGCGCATAAAACTTTTCGCTCCGGGAACGCACACATTAATTGGGAGCGTGAGCAAAAATGAAGCTGGAAACTTTGTTTCAACGGATGCTGCTTTTCGCCTCACACATGCTATTACCCGTCGTAATAAAACTCTCGCAGATGTTATTATAGCCTTCTTTTTTCTCATTACATTTCCTTTGCATTTTATCATAAAGAGAAAACCTTTTCTTTTTTTCAGAACTGTTTTTAGCGTTATGTTTTTAAAGAAGACCTGGGTTGGCTATGCTTTGGGGGGGAAAGATTTACCGTTTTTAAAACCCGGCGTACTTACCACTACCGGGCTCCCGGCTATTTTAAATACACTTCCTACAGAAAGCCTGCACATTACCGACGTGCTTTATGCACAGGATTTTGATATTTTAAAAGATATTAAAATCGTTTTGGTTAATTACAAACTTTTATCTTTTTAAACATTTGTTCTGCGCGTTTAAGTAAGCAAACTGTTAATATGGTAGCATTAAAAATTAATTTCCGCAAAGTATTTCCGAATTTCGCAGGCTAAACGATTTACTGAATGGCTTATAATAATTTCGGAGGGTCTTCAAGATTTACACCGGTAGTTTTAAATCTCATCATAATAAATGCGATTGTCTTTGTTGCACAATTAGTGTTTGACAGCACGCTCGGCCTTACTAATATTTTAGCGCTATACCCCTACAACAGTGGTTTGTTTGAACCTTATCAGCTTGTAACGCACATGTTTGCCCACGGGGGCTTTTTACATATTTTCTTTAACATGTATGCGCTTTGGATTTTCGGCACCACGTTGGAAAGAGTTTGGGGGCCAAAGAAATTTTTAATTTTTTACCTGATATGCGGCCTGGCCGCGGGAGTTACACAAATGTTTTTTGTTACTACCGGAGCTGCCATAGGTGCGTCGGGTGCCATCATGGGGCTTCTTGGTGCTTTTGCTTACACCTTTCCTAATACTGAATTTTTTATATTACCCATACCGTTTCCAATAAAAGCAAAATTTATGGCGGCAATTTATGCTGCTATCGATTTGTTTGGTGGATTTTCCGGCGGTAGTGATAACATAGCCCATTTTGCGCATTTAGGTGGGTTAGCGATGGGTTTGATTCTTGTAATAATCTGGAACAAAACCAATAAAAAAACGTTCTATTAATTTTATTGAAAGCACCTTTTTACTGAAAGGAAAATGGTAATTTTATAAAACGTCCCTTATAAAGACATAGGATTAAATGGGAGAATCTGAAAGATATATTGACCGTCGCATCAAGAAAATAAATTTTGGTGAAGATAACAATGCATTGGTAGCACTCATCGCTATTAATGCTGTTGGCCTCGTTCTGCTGGGTTTAATACGGCTTATATTTGTTTTGGTCGATTCGTCAAGTGCGGCCTTTGAAACCCAGATATTACCCTGGTTTATTTTACCGGCAAAACTTACTACGCTCGCCCATAATCCCTGGACTATTTTGAGTTATATGTTTGTGCACACTGGTATTCTTTCTACGTTTACTAACATGCTTTGGCTTTGGGCTTTCGGGTCAATTTTACAAGATCTTTCAGGTAATAAAAAGCTTATCCCAATTTATTTATACGGCGGTCTCGCAGGGGCGATTGTTTTTATCGCCACCAATTATGCTATTCCCCAGTTAAGGCCCTTTATAGGTTCAACTTCTCTCAACGGAGCCAACGCCTCAATAATGGCAGTAGCTATTGCTACCACAGCCCTTGCGCCTGATTATAGAATATTTAGAATGTTGAACGGCGGTATACCTGTTTGGATAATTACGGTTTTATATGTTATCATTGATTTTGTGGGCGTTGGCGCAAGCGGCCCCGCTTATCATCTTGCACATTTTGCCGGTGGCTTTGCCGGCTTTCTTTTCATTTTTAGCCTTAGAAAAGGTCACGATGGAAGCCTTTGGATGCTGCGGTCTTATGAATGGTTTATGGATCTTTGCAATCCCGATAAAAAAGTATTGACACCGCAAAAAACCAAAGAGAAAATGTTTTACAAAACAGGTGGTCAAAAACCTTTTGAAAAACGCTCAATAATTACCCAGCAACGTGTTGATGAAATCCTCGATAAAATAAATCAAAAAGGTTATCACTTATTATCAGAAGAAGAAAAAAATATTTTAAAAAGGGCAGGTGAAATTGATTTTTAATACGACTTGGTTTTTCACTACCATCAATAAAGTTTTATATCGTAAATGGAGAAGCCATTCCTTCGACGGTTTGCCAAAAATATTTTTATTGTTCTAAACTGCATTATTGCAATTTTTTTTCTTGCAGGCGCTTATGTAAAATACTTTAACCCTTCAGAGTGGTGGTATTTTGGCTTGTTCACTTTGGCTCTTGCATACTTACTCCTTGCGCTGCTTTTCTTTCTAATATTTTGGAGCTTTAAGAAATCATTTTTATTCCTCATTTCATTAGTTGCAATTATTTTAGGCTGGAACGCGGTAGGTAATATCTTCCCTTTAAATTTTTCTTCGGATTTTGCCTTACAAAAAAAGGAAGGAAGCATAAGGATTATGAGCTGGAATGTGGAAGAATTTAATATTCTGCATTACAAAGACCACCCGGAAGTAAAAACGCAAATGCTTGAGCTTATAAATAAATATGATCCGGACATTGCTTGTTTCCAGGAAGTTGTTGCGGGAGATAAGAAAAAGAGTATCAATTATTTTCCCGCAATTCAAAAAGCACTGCAATTCAGTGATTACCTCTATTCTTATAGCATAAAAGACGACTTCGATAATAACCATCACTTTGGAAGATTAATCTTTTCGAAATTTCCAATCGTCAATAAGCAAACAATGGTTAATTACCCAAATGACTACAATGCCACTTTTCAATACGTTGATGTGCTGGCGCACACCGATACGATCAGGGTCTTTAACGTGCATCTGCAATCTTTAAAATTTACCAAGGCAAACCTTGACTATCTTGATAAAGCTAGCCTGGAAAGTGACAGCAACATTACCGAATCAAAGAGCATAATTTCTAAAATAAAAACAGGATTTATTAAAAGGGCGATCCAGGCCAATTTTATTAAAGATGAAATAAATCATAGCCCATATCCCGTAATAGTTTGCGGAGATTTTAATGACGTGCCTAATTCTTATGCTTATGAAACCATTGGCGCCGGCCTTCAAAACGCCTTTGTAAAAAAAGGTTCCGGAATCGCAAGAACATTTAGTGCCATTTCGCCCACGCTGCGTATAGACAATATTTTCGCAGATAAAAAATTTAAAGTCATTCAGTTTACAAGAGTAAAAAAATTATTGAGCGATCATTTTCCAATTTTGACCGACCTAACCATGTCGCAAAACGGAAAATAATTTTATCTTTGAAGAAATGAAGCCTCCTATCTATTTTGCTTTTTACTGCTGTAAGCTTTGCCTCAAAGGCATACTATAATACCTTTGACGCAATTTCTCAATCCACAAAAATTTCTTTGCATTTTTAATACATGATTTTATATGCCGCTTAAATTATATAATTCGCTTACGAAACGAAAGGAAACTTTTACTCCAATTACTCCTCCTCATGTTGGCATGTACGTGTGCGGCCCCACCGTTAGTGGCGAAAGTCATTTAGGGCATGCGCGGCCATATATAACTTTTGATGTGGTTCTGCGGTACCTGATTTTTTTGGGCTATAAGGTGCGGTATGTCCGGAACATAACCGATGCTGGCCATTTCGAAGAAGAAGGACGTGAAGCGGAAGATAAGATTTCAAAAAAAGCGCTGCTTGAAAAAGTAGAACCGATGGAACTCGTTCAAAAATATACCAACCTTTTTCATTGGGCAATGAAGCAATTCAACACAATTGACCCAAACATTGAACCAACTGCTACAGGGCATATTGTGGAACAGATCAACATGATTGAAAAAATTATTGCCGAAGGATATGCCTACGAAGTAAACGGGTCAGTATATTTTGATGTAAAAAAATATGCCGCAACGCACAATTATGGCGAGTTGAGCGGGCGCATTGTGGAAGATCTTTTGGAAACAACAAGATTGCTGGCAGGCCAGGATGAAAAAAGGAATAAGGCAGATTTTGCTTTGTGGAAGTCTGCGCCGCCGCAGCATGTTATGCGCTGGAAAAGCCCTTGGGGCGAAGGTTTCCCTGGCTGGCATATTGAATGTTCTGCTATGTCAAAAAAATATTTAGGTGATCGGTTCGATATTCATGGTGGAGGAATGGACCTCCAGTTTCCTCATCACGAAAGTGAAATTGCCCAGAGTTTTATTTGCAATCATGTGGAACCGGCAAAGTATTGGATGCATAATAACATGATCACCATTAACGGTAAAAAAATGGGTAAGAGTTATAATAATGTTATTAAGCTCACAGAAATGTTTAGCGGTAATCATCCTTTGCTAACGCAGGCTTTCAGCCCGATGACCATTCGCTTTTTTATTTTACAAACGCACTATCGCAGTACGCTTGATTTTAGCAGCGAAGCGCTGGTAGCCGCAGAAAAAGGATTGAAAAGATTATGGGATGCTTATGAAATTTTGAAGAAAATTGAAGTGCACAATTCAGAGGTTCCCGGAGATAAAGAGCTGGATGAGAAACTGAATAAACTTTTGGATGGCTTTGAAGAATTTATGAACGACGATTTTAATACCGCAAAGGTGCTGGCAAATATGTTTGAAATTGTTCCTGTCATCAACTCAATAAAAGATGGTATTACTGAAACAACAGCAATATCTTCGTCTACCCTTAACCGTATGAAAGAGTTCTTTACGGTTTATCTTGAAAGCATTCTTGGCTTAAAATCTTCAAGCGAGAATAACGAAGCTTTTGTGGGCGTGATGCAATTACTTGCCGACATAAGAAAAGAAGCAAAATCGAAAAAAGATTTTTTGACCTCAGATAAAATAAGAAAGCAACTTGCCGGCCTGGGCATTGAGATGAAAGATGAAAAGGACGGTTCAATCAGTTGGAATGTTAATTAGCAGTATCACATCAAACGATAAAAAAATCAAATAAAAACAGTTGACAGACCATATTCTTCTTTTATCAAAAGATAAAAAACTTAAACCGATTATTGAAATACAGGAGCCTTTTGTTCTTTCGAAAAGAAACAAGGTGTACCTGCGTTTGTGTTCTTCCATCTTAAGTCAGCAACTGAGTACGAAGGTGGCGGATGTCTTATATCGTCGCTTCCTCGATTTATATGGCGGCAAAGAACCTGGTGCAGAAGAAATTTTGGCCACACCTGCTACCGTTTTCAGAAGCATTGGCTTTTCTAACGCGAAAGCTTCTTACGTGCACAATGTTTGCAAATTTTTTATTGGGAATAAAATTACTGATGCGCGTTTACACAAAATGAGTAACGAGGAGGTTTTGGATTTACTTACCCAAATAAAAGGCGTGGGTAAATGGACGGTAGAAATGATCCTGATGTTTACACTTGGCCGCGAAGATGTATTTGCGATGGATGATCTTGGCTTAAAGAATGGCGTTATCAAATTATACAAGATAAAAGAAACAGACAAAAAACTGCTCCGGGAAAAGATTGAAAAGATTTCCCTAAAATGGTCGCCATATCGAACTTACGCGAGCCGTTATTTGTGGGGATGGAAAGATGGAGCGTAAGATTATTTCTTTTTAACCAGCGGGTTGTTTAAACCGTTTACAAGATTATCTACGACAACAAAATCACGTAATTTTGAAAAGAGTTGCGTTAAGGTTTTGCAACCATAACTTCTCACGTCGAAGCTTGGGTCGAGCTTCCTTAAATTAATTCCCAGGGTTGAAATGTACGCTTCGCTACTTTCATTAATGCTCATATCATAAGCCTTATTTATAAGCCGTGTATTTACCTGCGCTTTTTCAATTTGCTTTTTTACAGTTTCTTTCTTTTCTGTCTTCTCCGGCTTTGGTTCCAGGTTTTCCACATAGGTAAAAATCTCACAAGATTTTACAAAGGCGTTCGGGGTTTTTTGTTCGCCCAATCCCATTACAAATATGCCATCTTCTCTTATACGTTTTGCAAGTCCTGTGTAATCGCTATCGCTGGAAACAATACAAAATCCATCAACCACCGCATCGTGCAGAATATCCATAGCGTCAATTATTAATGCGCTGTCTGTTGAATTTTTGCCGGTAGTGTAAGAAAATTTTTGAATTGGATTAAATGCCATTTCATTGAGAATACTTTTCCAGTGGTTCATGTGCTGTGTTGTCCAATCGCCGTAAACCCTGCGTATGGTTACTTTGCCATATTTGGACGCTTCTTCCAGGATGAGGTCCATTATTTTTGCCTGTGCATTATCGCCGTCTACCAGCAAAGCAATCTTTTGATTTTTTATATCCATAATTCCTGATTGACGCAAAATTATGATTTATCATTTAAAACAGTTTTTTCTTCTCCATTACAGCCTGTTAGCTTTTTTATTTCTTTTCCTTGTGTTGAATCTTTTATCTTTGGCAACAAACATTTTTTTATGAAGTTTATCGTTTCCTCTACGCAATTATTAAAACACCTGCAGCAGATAAGCGGCGTAATAAGTGCTAATACAGTTTTGCCGATATTGGAAGATTTTTTGTTTGAAATAGAAAAAAATAAACTTACCGTTGTGGCTACTGATTTGGAAACTGTGATGAAGATAAACATGGACATAGAAGCGAAAGACAGTGGCAAGGTTTGTATCCCCTCAAAAATATTATTGGATTCACTTAAGAATATTCCTGAGCAACCGCTTACATTCAATATTGATAAAAACTTTGGTGTTGAAATTACCAGCGATAATGGAAAATATAAAGTAATGGGAGAAAACCCGGATAATTTTCCGAAAGAGCCGGTTGCGGATACCGCCAACGCTTTTACAATGCCTTCTTCTGCTTTGGTTACTGCAATTAGTAAATGCCTTTTCGCAGTAAGTAATGATGATCTCAGGCCTGCAATGACAGGTGTTTTCTTTGAGCTTTCTGAAAAAGGAATTACCTGTGTGGCAACCGATGCGCATAGGCTTGTCCGTTATACAAGGCTTGATGTAACTTGTCCTAAAACCGATACATTTATCGCGCCCAAAAAACCACTCACTTTATTAAAAGGCGCATTACCTTCCAACGATGATGAATTGCAAATTTCTTATAACAGCAATCATTTATTTGTAAAACACGGCGGCACTGAATTGGTTTGTCGTTTAATCGATGCGCGATTTCCTGATTATAAAGTGGTGATTCCTACAGATAATCCTTATAGGCTTACGGTTAACAAAAATGATTTTCAAAATGCACTCCGCAGGGTTAGTGTTTTCAGTAATAAAAGTACAAACCAGGTGGCGCTAACCATTACTGGCAGTGAGCTTCAACTTGCTTCACAAGATGTTGATTTTAGCTTTGAAGGCAATGAGAGAATGACCTGCCAATATGATGGCGAAGATTTGCAAATTGCATTTAATGCAAAGTTTTTGATTGAAATGCTCAACGCCGCCGATACAGATGAAGTAACGATTGAATTAAGCACGCCTACCAAAGCCGGCATAATAAAGCCTACAGAAAAAACCGAGAACGAAGCGCTATTGATGCTGGTAATGCCACTAATGCTTAACAGTTAATTTTCTAATTTGTCCACTTTCAGGTCTATCATCTCTACCTTTTTGATGCATACAAGTAGGGCTAAAAAGTATTTCAGTGTTTTTATCTGCCTCACAATAAATTTTATTTAATATGGCCTTGATCGTAGTTGGAATACTTCTTTTTATAATTACCGGAATTGTAGTTAAAACAAACCCGGAGTTTTATAAATTTAGAAACACCGGACGGCTATTGGCTTTAGCAATTGTAATTCTTGGCTTTTTAATTGCAAGTATTGTGGAAATAAACGTAGGAGAAACTGGTGTGAAGGTATTATTCGGGCAGGTTCAAAAAGATGTTTTAAATAGCGGGTTGCACCTGGTAAATCCATTGCTTGATATAAAAAGAGTGGATATAAAAACGCAGAATTATACGATGAGTGGTGTGAATGATGAAGGAGAAAAAAGTGGTGACGACGCCATAAAGGTGCTTACAAGTGACGGGCTTGAGGTTACGATCGACCTAACAGTTCTTTACCGCGTTATTGCCAGCGAAGCGCCAAAATTATTAAGCGAAACGGGCCCGGATTTTAAAGATAAAATTGTTCGGCCTTTAACCAGGACAAAAATAAGAGACAACGCTGTGTATTACCAGGCCATAGAATTGTTCAGCAACAAAAGAGACGAATTTCAACAACGTATTTATAAAAGTATTGAAGATAATTTTAAGACACGCGGTTTATTGTTGGAGCAATTATTAATCAGGAACATAACCTTACCCAATTCTGTAAAGGCTTCTATTGAATCAAAAATAAACGCAGAGCAAGACGCTAAAAAAATGGAATTTGTTTTACAAAAAGAACAACAAGAAGCCGAAAGAAAAAGGGTAGAGGCTCAGGGAATTGCAGATTATCAGCGCATAATTAACACGGGGCTTACGGACAAACAATTACAATATGAGCAAATACAGGCAATTAAAGAATTGGCTTTAAGTACAAATGCAAAAATTGTTATGATGGGAAAAGGAAACGCACCGGTAATCATCGATGGAAAATAAAAAAATGGAATTAGTAACCGTAAGAACTTTCACCAACTATTTTTCTGCTAATATTCTCTTATCAAAATTAAGAGACGGGGGTATTCAATGTTTTTTAAAAGATGAATATACAATAACAATGGACCCCTTGCTTATGAACGCGATTGGCGGCATTAAGCTTGTGGTAAATAAAAATGATGTGGAAGAGGTTTTACAAGTACTACAGCATTTTGATGATGAGTACAGACGCAGCGCGGTTTGCCCCAGGTGCGGCTCTAACAATATTGATTTGGTTCCAAAGCGAACGACTGCTAATATGATCACGGCTATCCTCAGCTGGTTATTTTCTAATTATGCGGTTTCTGCTGAAAACGTTTACCAGTGTAGCTCCTGTGGATATGAAAGCACTACTTTGCCAGAATCGATAAATAGTAGTTCCGATTTTTTGGAAGTTGAAAACCTTAACTAATATTACTTTTACTTTAGCTTAATTTTATATTTTATAATGATGAAAAATTCCTTTTCATGAAAACAATTGCGCTTATCCCTGCCCGTTACGGCGCATCCCGTTTTCCAGGAAAGCTTATGGAAATGCTCGGAAATAAAACTGTCATCCGGCATACATACGAAAATACTGTGGCGACTTTATTGTTTGATGAAGTAATAGTAGTAACAGACAGTAGCATTATTTTTAATGAAATTGTTGAGAATGGCGGATATGCCATTATGAGCCGCCAGGAATATGAAAGCGGAAGCGATCGTATTGCGGAAGCGGCTACAGAAATTGAAGTAGATATCATTATAAACGTACAGGGCGATGAGCCGTTTATAAAAAAAGAGCCGCTGCAAGCTCTGATAAAGGTTTTTGAAAATGACGAAAGACACCTTGTGGAAGTGGCTTCGCTGATGCATGAGCTAAATGATAAGGACCTGGTTTCTGACCCCAACACCGTGAAAGTAGTCGTCGATAATAACATGAATGCATTGCTATTTAGCAGGAGTATTATTCCTTTTCAAAGAAACGCGGCGGTTGACGCTGTTTATTATAAACATATCGGCATCTATGCTTTTCGAAAACAAGCCCTGATGAGTTTTACCCAATGGCAAATGTCTCCGCTCGAAACGATTGAAAAACTCGAGCAACTTCGTTATTTGGAAAATGGCGTGAATATTAGGATGGTACTGACCACCGAATCGCCTGTTTCCATCGACACACGGGAAGACCTTGAAAGAGCTCGCCAGCAACTAAATTTGTTATAAAAAAATCCTGGTTATTTTTTTAGTTTTAATAAAACCACCTGTTAAAAATAAATTGTAGATTTCAAAAAAAAATTAAACACCTATGTTGCTTTTTTCTCGTTTAAAAACCCTTTTTATTCCTGCAATCATCATTACTATTTTTTTTTCCTGCAATGCCGCTGATAAAAGAAGTATAGAAAATTCCGCTTCTGCCTTTGATCTGAAACAAGCCGAAGCTTCGATCGCGCAAAGCAACCAGGCTTTTATGAAATCTTTCAAAGCGGGTGATTCTTTGGGCGTTGCCAACAGTTACACAACGGACGCAAAAACAATGGGGCCAAACCGGCCGGCTATTATTGGACGAGCGGATATTGAGCATTTCATTAGTGAAACAATGAACAAGGGAATAAAGACTTATGATTTGTCTACCATTAAAGTTTGGGGCGATAGCAGCATTGTGGCCGAAGAAGGGGTTTATAAAATTTCTGATAGTGCGAATAAACAAGTTGATAAAGGCAAATATATTGTACTGTGGAAACCCGAAGCTGGCAACTGGAAAATGTTTCGGGATATATGGACTACCGACCTCGCAATTGATACTTTAATAGGAAAAGTAAATGTAATTAAAGTAACTAACGTTAAGCATTAGACGCAAAATCCGCGCACGCGAAATTTCTTTTTTATTTTACAAATTATTTAAACTTGGGCCATGAAAACGGATAATTATTCCAGTGTGGATGATCATTATGTTTAGAAGAAAAGGTTGGTTTTAATTTAACGCTTCTTATATACAGGAACCGTGCTGCAGGGTTCTCCATACATGATACTCTTAGCAACCGGCCGCAATATTTTTGTGATTTCTGCATAAGCTACTGCAGGAATTTCCTTTTCACCACAGCCTTTTATAACCACTCTTTTTCCTTCATACTCTTTTGCTTTTATCTGCCACAAGTTTTTTAGGAACAAAACTTCATGCATAAATTTTTCTGTTCCTACTATAACTTCTTTTGCAATTGGTTGGAGGTAAGTCGTTGCCAGCATGTAAGCCCACAAAGGAATTATCGCATCTGCAGAACAGGTAATACAAACATTTTTATTTTGATAGGCACTCCAATCCTGGGTCTTTAAACGCTCCCGGTAATCTTTTTCTTTCAGGATTAACTCCATAAACAAATATTCCTTCAAATCAAAAACTGCAGTTCCTCCTTCCGGATAAAATTTTTCAAGGTCTATCGTTTCAATGGCACTTTGGGCCACTTTGTTTATTATAATATCTTCCATAAAGAAATAATGATGAATGCAAAGTTACAAATATCATTTTTGATGATGCCGTTTGTTAACATTTTCATGACTGATTTTGCCACAAATAAAAAGGCCACCAATTTGGCAGCCTTTTCAATGTAAAGCACTTTTTATTTAAAAGAATTTACTTCTATAGTCTTTTATTGTTGCCATCTTCTTTAAAGCAGCGAAAGATTGTCCCATGGCGGATTGTACCGCTTTATTTATTTCCGCTGTTTTTTGCTGGCTAAGCATTTCAGAGGTAGCCGCAGTTTTAGGTGAAACACTATTTACTTTAATCACAAAAACGCCGGTATTTCCTGCTATTGGCGCTGAAACTTTCCCCTGGTAATCTTTATCAAAAGCTGCACCTGCAACTTTTGGTTCGTTACCGATACCATTTATCAATTGGGCATCAAAAGTAAGCGTTGAGTCTCCGCCGGTTGTTAGAACTTGTTGATTGTACGGTTTGGCTGCGGCTTCAAGCGTTGATGGATTGTTCAATTTTTTTATTATCTCGTGAGCTTTTTTCTCATTAATAATGTATGACTCAACTAAAGGCCTGGCCGTTTTTGCATCCGGAACACCTTCACCTACTTTTCTGTCTACAGTCGCAACTACAAATTCATCTTTCATTGAAAATGGTTCAGACACCGCGCCTTCTTTCGCATCGAAAGCCCATTTTACAATTTGACGAGCGTCTTGTAATGCGCCGATTTGAAAATCGTTTTCCTTAATAACTGTTGGTACGGAAACTTCTTTTAAGCCGTTTTGTGCAACATACTTATCAAAGGCTTGTTTATCCCTTGCCTGCCCTGAAAGTTTAGTTGAGGCTGCGCTCGCATTGTTTATTGTCTCATCGCTTGGTGCAATATCGCGGGCCATGTAAGCAACTTTATAAGCGGGCTCAAAATTCTTTTTATCAAGAATTTCAATATAGTGCCAGCCAAATTGTGTTTTTACAACCTTTTTCGTTTCGCCTTTTTCGTTCAATAAAAAATCGCCAAATTCTTTAGCGAAGCCGTCGCCCTGTATGGTTGTAAGATCAAAAGTCATAACACCTTTATCTTTATGCGCCGCCTGGTCGGTTGTATATTTTGCTTCAAGTGAATCGAAATTTGCTCCGCCTTTTATTGCCGTTGAAATACTATCAGCTAATCTATGTGCGGTACTGTCCGGCATCAAAGCCTGCCCTGTCTGAGGATCATTCGTTCCTAATAAAATATGCCTGCATTCAATACTATCTGGTAAGACTTTAGTTGAAAGTTTTTTAGCCAATACATAATTATTTGCATCGATATAAGGACCAAAAACCTGCCCATCTGCAAGGGAAATAATGGAATCTTTTACCGGCATTTGTAATTTAGACTTGGGCGTGTAACCATTAAAGTTAGTAAGGGCTGAAGAGTTCCTGGCAAGGAAACTTGTGGCATTAGAATCAGCAGCAAACTTTGGTTTCAATTCTTCAAGCGATTGTTTAATTGCCGCGCTGTCTTTACCACTCGCAACTGCGCTAAACGTTACATAAGAAATCATTCGTCCGCCTTCTTGTTTATATTTTATTTTATTTTTATCAAGATAGCTTTCAATGTCACCATCTGTAACTTTTACTAAACTATCGCTGATGATTGAAAAAGGAATTGCTACATAGGATATTGTTGCAAAGCTGCTTTTTTGATCCGCTTGTTCTTTTGCCAACCACTTGGGAATGTAAACACTCGCGGCAATCATCGACGTATATTTAGTATACAAGCTATTAAGCCGCATTGGCTCAATTACCTGGGAACTTATTGCATCTCTCTGGTCCTGGCTTTTTGATTTCTTTGCCTGGGCCCACCATTGTTGCGCTTTCTCAATATCATACTGCCCCGTTTCTTTATCTGTAAAAGCCTGCTTCAATTGTTGTGGCGCATCTTCACTAAACATTATAGAACTCATTTCCTTTGGAGTAAAAGTTATGCCAAGATCATTAAATTGTTCTGTAACAATTTTTTCAGCAACCATTTGGTCCCACGTAGACTGCCTTATTTGTTCGGTTTGAGAAGTACCGTTATTTGGATATTGCTGTTCCATATCCTTTACCTTAGCGGAGAAATCTGCCATTTCAATTTTATCGCCATTTACAACCCCAAGTGTTGTGGTGTTTCCTCCTCCAAATAATTTTCCGGTTCCACTCCGGGAATCCATTAATATAAAGCCGATAAGGCTTAAGGCAATGATGGCGATTACTATTACAGCACCTTTCTCACGTATTGTCTGAATTATTGACATAGTTGTTGTTCACTTAATTTAAAATGACGGCAAAAATAGTGTAAAATAAGATAGTAACAAACTGTGGAAAACGCATACGGAATAGAATAGACAAGACATTCAGGTAATATTTAAAGCGGATAATTTTTTAATAATCTTTAAGATTTTATTTTTCAACAATGGCTTGGGGGAAATTTACTTTTCCTGTTAATAAGGCCGACTTTTTAAAAAAATAATCTTTAAAAGATTTAGTAAAAAGACGTTTTTAGCCAACATTAAATTTTAAAGACAAAGAACAAACATTTTCTACCTGCTTCATTCACAAAAATTTTTTAAAAATGTTTCATTTTTTTTTCCTCAACAATTTTTATCAACCTATGTTTATAACAGCTACTATCATCAATGCCAGTTGTTAAAGATTAATGTTAACTTCTTGTGGAACGAAGTGGATAAAATAGATTTTTTAATTTTACATCAGTTTAAAAATGTTTACTATCCACAAATTAACATACATAATAGTAATAGGCTATTAAATAAATAATGTATTAATATTAAATACTATGGCAGATATACACATTGATATGGCCCGCGCTTCTTTACAAAAAAAAGGTTTCCTTGATATTGATATTGACGTTAACTTAGATCTCTTTGCGGAAATTGAAAGATTAAAAAAGGAAAAAAATGCGATTATACTTGCCCACTATTACCAGGAACCAGACATACAGGACGTTGCAGATTTTATTGGCGATAGCCTTGGCCTTGCACAAAAGGCACAATCCACCGATGCTGATATAATCGTGTTTGCCGGCGTTCACTTCATGGCAGAAACAGCTAAGATTCTTAACCCAAATAAAAAAGTTTTATTACCAGATTTAAAAGCCGGATGTTCGCTCGCAGACTCAGCACCGGCAGGCCTCTTTAAAAAATTCAGGGATCAACATCCTGATCACGTCGTAATCACTTACATCAATTGCACAGCGGATATAAAAGCGTTAAGCGACATCATCTGTACTTCCTCAAACGCGCAGGCAATAATAGAAAGTTTACCAAAAGATCAAAAAATTATTTTTGCTCCTGATAAAAATTTAGGGGCGTATTTAATTAAGAAGACCGGAAGAGATATGGTTTTATGGAACGGAGCATGCATCGTTCATGAAATTTTTAGTCTTGAAAAAATAACCAAACTAAAAATAAGGCATCCAAAAGCCAAAGTGATTGCTCATCCTGAATGTGAAGAACCAGTTTTACGCGCGGCAGATTTTATAGGAAGTACTACATCTCTTTTAAAATATACTGTTGAAAATGATTCGCAGGAATTCATTGTTGCAACGGAAACAGGAATTCTTCACCAAATGCAAATTCAATCTCCCAATAAAACATTTATACCCGCGCCGCCAGACAATATGTGCGCCTGCAATGATTGCCCTTATATGAAGCTTAATACCTTAGAGAAATTGTACTTGTGCATGGAATATGAGGAGCCTCAAATAATTATGAAGGAACATTTATTAATTGCGGCCAAAAAGCCAATTGAGCGCATGCTGGAAATAAGCCACAAATACGGGTTGTAAATGAAAAGATAAAAAAGAAGAGATGTTTTCAGCATCTCTTCTAAATTTTAAATGAACTCTTTTACATTTTTGATTTTATAGCTTGAATAGCATCTAAATGTTTTTGCAAAGTTGGTAAAGTGTTGGTTATAAAATTTTTGATATCGTTATCAGATACATCTCCTTCTGCTTTTTTAAAGTCTGCAATATCTTTTTTATGGTCTTCCACCATCATATCAACATAAGATTTATCAAAATCAGCGCCGGTTTTCTTGCTTAATTTATCCATCTCCTTTCTTTGATCTTCGCTAATAGATGCGGGCAAATCAATATTTTTTTGAGAAGCGATATTTTTAAGATTGTCATTAGCTTTTGTGTGATCATCCACCATCATTTTACCAAAATCTTTTACCTGTTGGCTTTTGGCTTTTTGAGCAGCCATATTGCCGAGCTCTACTTCCATCATTCCACCGGTAGCGGCTGCGGTAACAAAATTTTTGGTGTTTTCATCGATCATCGCCGTTCCGGAATGGTTCATGGATGTGTCTGATTGCGTACCTAATGTATCTTTAGCCATACTTGAAACTGTATCAGTAGAAGAAGAAGTTTCTGTGGTGGAATTGTTTCCTTTACAAGCATAAAAAAAGCAACTTCCAGAAAATAACAAAGACGAAATCAATAGCTTTTTCATTATATAAATTTTTGAGTTAATGGATAAAAAATCTTTTTAAACTAAAATCAAAATCTATTCCTATTTAAATTATAGTAAGAGCAACTTTTTTCTGATGAAAAAGTGGCGAAGTGTTGAAAAAAATAACCTATATGCGCATGTAAAACAACAATCGAAGGAAGCAAAAATGAGATCAGGTCTTAAAATTTAATAGTCTTTTAACCGCCTCTTCAAGGGTTTTTTCCTTTTTAGCGAAGCAAAATCTCAGTACATTATCGTCAATATTTTTTTTATAAAAAGAAGACAAAGGAATAGTAGCTACGCCGGCTTCTTTTGTAAGCCGGATGGCGAAATCGCTGTCACTTTCTTTACTTATTGATGAATAATTGTAGAGTTGAAAATAACTGCCATGAGAAGGAATTTCTTTAAATTTTGTTGCTTTCATCAGGTCTTGAAAAAGGTCTCTCTTTTTTTGCAAGAAGTTTGCAAGCCCGAGATAAGTGTCTTTATTTTTTAGAAATGTTGCCAAAGCAAATTGTACCGGAGAATTACAACTGAAGCAGTTATATTGATGAATTTGTCTAAACTCTGTCATTAAAGATTTTGGTGCCACGCAATAGCCAATTTTCCATCCAGTGCAGTTATATACTTTACCAAAAGAAAACGTAATAAAACTGCGCTCAAAAAGCTGAGGATACTTTAAAATACTTTCATGCTGCTTTCCGTCAAATACGATATGTTCATACACTTCATCACTTATTATTAAAATGTTAGTGCCCGAAACAATTGCCGTTAATTCCTCAATATCTTCTTTATCAAGAATACTTCCTGTAGGATTGTTTGGAGAATTGATGATAATCATTCTCGTTGCCGGCGTGATGCTTTCTTTTACTTTTTGCCAATCAATCCTATACCCGGGATATGAAAGCGGAATAAGGACAGGTTTGGCGCCATTTACTTCAATATTTGGCACATAACTATCGTAGGCTGGTTCAAAAACAATTACTTCGTCACCGGGCCTTAAAACACAAGTGAAAGCTGTGTATATGCCGTAAGTTGCTCCGGGAGTTATAGTAATCTCCGTTTCAGGGTCAATGTTATTTTTGTATAGGAAAGAAATTTTTTGTGCAATACTTTCTCTTAAAGAAATCAATCCATTCATATGAACATATTGATTTTTTCCTTCTTTCATTGCCTGGTAGACCAGCTCAGTAAGTTCTTGATTCATTTCAAAATCAGGAAAGCCCTGGCCAAGATTTATCGCATTATGTTTTACCGCAAGCGAGCTCATTACAGAGAAAATAGTTTGCCCGGTTTCGGGAAGCTTACTCTTAATAGAAGGGACGATCAAAATGTATAATTAATAATGGTTATTAAAAATATACAAGGGCCTATTTAAAATCTGATTTCTAAACCTTACAAAAATTTATCGCCTTTATGTCTTTTTACTTCAGCAACATATTCTTTAATGTGTTGTTCTTTTTCTTTTTTGCAGACCAGTAGAACATCTTCTGTATCAACTACAATATAATTTTCAAGCCCTTGCAATACGATGAGTTTTTTATTTTGAGCGTGCACCACATTTTTTGTAGAATCAAATAAAATTACATGGTTGCCGGCAACAGCATTTTCCTTTTTATCTTTATCAAGATTTTCATAAGCGCTGCCCCAGGTTCCTAGATCGCTCCAGCCAAACTCGGAAGGGATCACATAGACATTATCTGCCTTCTCCAAAATTCCATAATCAATTGAGATGTTGACACACAAAGGATAAATTAAATCTATTGCTGCCTGCTCGCCGTTAGTTACCAGGTCTTTTTTTGCACCGTCAAAAACTTCATGAATTTCTGGTAAATACTTTTCAAAAGCCTTGATGATACTTTCCGTACGCCAAACAAAAATGCCGGCGTTCCACAAAAAATCGCCACTAATAATAAATTTTTTTGCAAGTTCTAAATCGGGTTTCTCCGTAAAGCTTTTTACTTTATAAATATTATCATTTACAGCGTATTGCTCCCTTTGAATATAGCCATAGCCTGTGTTGGGAGAAAGTGGTTTGATGCCTAAAGTAATGAGCGCCTTATTTTTTTCAGTAAACTCAAGTGCTTCCAGGGTTACCTTTCTAAAAGAAGTTTCATCGTGGATCAAATGATCTGCCGGCGCACAAATTAAATTACTATTTGGGTTGAGCTCGTGAAGTTTATAGGAAACATAGGCAACACAAGGAGCTGTATTTTTTCGGGATGGCTCACAGAGAATATTTTCAGGCCTTAACAAAGGCAACTGCTCCATAATAATATCTTTATATTGGAAAGAGGTTACTACATAAATATTTTCTGCCGGAATATATTCCGCAAAACGGTCGTATGTCGACTGGATAAGGGTTTTGCCTACGTTTAAAATATCGAGAAATTGCTTTGGAAAATCAAGGCGGCTTACGGGCCAGAACCTGCTACCAATTCCACCCGCCATTATTGCTACGTAATTATTTTCACTCATAACTTATAATATTAAATAATTCCTTCCCTTACCAGGTCGTGTAAATGTACAATTCCGGCAAAACTGTTATTTAAAGTCACAACAAGTTGGGTTATGTTTTTTTTGCGCATGATATCGAGGGCGTCAACGGCTAACTCGGAGGTTTCAATTGATTTAGGATTTAAGGTCATAATGTCTTTAGCCCTAACTTCTGTAAGCGAAAGGCCCTTCTCCAGCATTCTTCTCAGGTCTCCGTCGGTTATAATTCCTAAAACTTTTTCTTGCTGGTCAATAATAACGGCGGCGCCTAAACGCTTTTTAGTAATTTCCATTATTACATCTTTCAGCATAGTGTCGGCTTCTACTTGTGGTTTTTCATTGTTAATAATAAGATCTGCCACCCTCAAGTAAAGTTTTTTACCCAGTGTTCCGCCGGGATGGAATTTGGCAAAGTCCTCTGAACTGAAACCTTTTAGTTCCATGAGGCAAATAGCCAGTGCATCGCCCATTACCATCTGAGCCGTAGTGCTACTTGTAGGAGCAAGGTTGTTAGGACAAGCTTCCTCGGCAACAGTAGTATTTAAAGTTAAATCAGCCGCCTTTGCCAGGTAACTTTGCATATTGCCGCAAATAGCAACAATAGGGTTTTTAAAATTTTTTATGAGCGGAATGAGCATTTTTACTTCAGGGCTATCACCACTTTTGCTAATGATCATTACCACATCATCTTGCTGAACCATGCCAATATCGCCGTGGATGGCATCTGAAGCGTGTAAGAAGGCAGACGGGCAACCAGTGCTGTTAAGTGTCGCTACAATTTTTTGAGCAATGATGGCACTTTTACCAATGCCGCTTACAACCAGTCTTCCTTTGCATTTATTTATAAGAACCACCGCTTTTTCAAAATCATCATTTATAAAGCCCGAGAGTGCACTGATTGAGCTAGCCTCAAGCTCTATTGTTTTTTTTGCGGTAGCGATAATATTTTTTTTCATTAAAAGAGGAAAAGTAAAAAAATTAGTTTTAAGGGTAATATTTTTGTTTTGATAAAAAATGCAAACCTACTAAAAAAGCGCGTCGGGCAAAGTAAACGATTTCTGCCGCTATCATAATTATTCGTAACTTAACCACAATAATTGTTATAAAGAAAGGTTATAATATCAGCGTCATACGTTAATAGCTTATTTTAAAACTCAATTTAATTAACTTTGAAATCCTTAAAAAAATCAAGTGCAGAAGAAAAAAACCCATGCCTACAACTAAAGTAAAATCCAAGAAATCCACTGTAAATCCATCAAGCAAGATTAAAGCAGAAAACCCTAAAGAAAAAAATAGCCTTACTGACCAACTACTACAAAACTTTGGTTTTAAGGGTTTTAAAGAGCCACAAGAAGAAATTATTAAAAATCTCCTGGCCGGAAAAGACACCTTCGTAATTATGCCAACAGGGGGAGGAAAAAGCCTGTGTTACCAGTTACCCGCGATAGTAAGTAAAGGATGCGCCATAATCGTATCTCCGTTAATAGCCCTTATGAAAAACCAGGTTGACCTGGTAAGAGGGTACAGCAGCACAGAGAATATTGCTCATTTTTTGAATAGCTCCTTAAATAAGGGGCAACAAAAAATAGTAAAGGATGATCTTATTGCCGGTAAAACGAAAATGTTATACGTGGCCCCGGAAACTCTAACAAAAGAGGAAAATGTAGAGTTTTTTAAAGAGCTCGACATTTCGTTTTTTGCGGTAGACGAAGCGCATTGTATAAGTGAGTGGGGACATGATTTTCGGCCAGAATACAGGAGATTAAGAGATATCATGGACCAGATAGATAAGAAAATTCCCGTAATAGCGCTTACGGCAACCGCAACGCCCAAGGTTCAAAGCGATATAGTAAAAAATCTTGGCCTTCGCGATCCTAAAATATTTATTTCCTCATTTAACAGGGCTAATCTTTATTACGAAGTTTTGCCTAAAATGAATAAGGAGCAAACAGTAAAAAGTATTGTAAAATTTATTTCTCAAAATAAGGGTAAAAGTGGCATCATCTATACGCTTAACCGGAAAACCACAGAAGAACTTGCTCAAATGTTGATGGCTAATGGCATCAAAGCGGTTGCTTATCATGCGGGTTTGGATTCCAAGTTAAGATCTAAAAGACAGGATGAATTTTTGGGTGAGGAAGTGCAGGTAATTGTGGCCACTGTTGCTTTTGGAATGGGGATAGATAAGCCCGATGTGAGGTTTGTAATTCATTATAATATTCCCAAGTCAATAGAAAATTATTACCAGGAAACCGGCCGCGCCGGTCGGGACGGGCTCGAAGGAAAATGCATCTTATATTACTCGCACAAAGATGTTTCAAAATTAGAGCACCTGATGCGCGATAAATCTTTAACCGAGAGAGAAATGGGCGCCCAGTTAATTAATGAAACTGTTGCCTACTCTGAAAGCGCTGTGTGCCGAAGGAAAATTTTACTTAACTATTTTGGCGAAGAATATAGCTCGGATAATTGTGAAGGTATGTGCGACAATTGTAAAAATCCAAAGAAACTTCACGAGGCTAAGGCAGAGGCGTTAATGGCGCTAAAAGCAATTAAGGCGTTGGAAGAACGCTTTCCGATTACGTATATGATTGGGGTGATTATGGGGAAGGCCAACCCGCAAATAAAAATGTACCAGCATGATGAGCTCCCCGTTTTTGGAACAGGGAAAGATAAAGATGAACATTTTTGGAATTCCTTATTAAGGCAAATGCTATTGGAAGGTATTATCCAGAAGGATATCGTGGATTATGGCGTTTTAAAAATTACGAAAAAGGGTGACTTATTTTTGAAGAAACCAACTTCATTTAAAGTGGCGCTGAACCACATATATGAAGATGAAATAGATGAAGACGACGATAACAATGGCGGTGAAGAAACTGTTGCGGCGGATGACCAACTTTTTAATTTATTAAAAGGCCTTCGACAGGAGGAAGCTAAGAAAAGAAATCTGCCCCCGTTTGTTATTTTTCTCGAAAATAGTCTGTTAGATATGGCGACGTTATACCCGACTACGCTGAAGGAACTTGAAAAATGCCAGGGTGTAAGTGTTGGAAAGGCGATGAAGTTTGGAAGGCCTTTTGTGAATCTCATTGAAAAATATGTAGAAGAAAATAACATCGAAAAGCCGGATGATTTCGTAATGAAAAGCGTTGTGAATAAAAACAGCAATAAAGTATTTATCATTCAGAATGTAGATAAAAAAATGCCATTGGAAACTATTGCCAGGAACAAGACGTTGAAGCTTGAAGAACTACTGGAAGAGATGGAAACTATTGTAGCCAGTGGCACTAAGCTTAATCTTGATTATGCGATAGAAGATTTGGTTGAGGAGTATGAGCGGGAGGAAATCATTGATTATTTTAAAGGGTGCCAAACTTCCAGCCTTGATATTGCACGCGAAGAACTTGCTGACGGTAATTATACCTTAGAGCAGTTAAAAATTATGCGCATAAAGTTCTTATGCGAATACGGCAATTAAATTTCATTGATTATTTTACTATTTAGCGCAGTAAAAAATGAATTTTTATTTCAGGTGAATAATTCTATTTTTGCCGCCCACCGGTGCGGTAGCTCAGTCGGTAGAGCAAAGGACTGAAAATCCTTGTGTCGGCGGTTCGATCCCGCCCCACACCACA
>JBBRSV010000044.1:0-32158 GCA_038245055.1 Chitinophagales bacterium
AACTGAATTACACAACAGGACAATACCACCCAGCCCCAAAGAAGATATAAAAACCCTGTTTCATTAAAACGATTCTTAGCCTTATTGATCATAGAAGTGATCAACTGCATGCTTTCCGTTTCTGTCATACTTAGTTCGTCGTGGTGCATAAACAATTATTTGTATTGAGATAAAAAATAATTAATAGCGGTCTTTCCCCAATTTGGCGAAAGGTCAGTTTCTGGTTTGAAATTATCGTTTAAAGTTTTCGCCTGGTCAAGGAGCTTTTTTGCTGCATCTTTTCCACCGCCATAAGCCTCGGGAGTGAAAAATGTATTTTCTGCTTCAATTAATACGGGGCGCGGATTTGTTGGATCAAGGCTTTTAGATTTATCAAGTGCAGCCGTTATCGCAGGGCCATATGTCATGTATCGGCTTTGTGGATCTATGGTCATGTGGGTTGTCGCAATCATACTTTTTATTACGCCTGTTTCAGAATTTTCTTTGCCGTTTATGGTCTCTGCTTTATCTAATAGTTGCTGCGCTTTATCTGCCATGGCATCCTTTTTACTGTTGTCTTTTTCTGCGTAAGCTTGTGTAATTGTGCTGTAAGCTGCGTAATAATAGGGAAGCCACTGTGTTTTTTCAGCATCGCCAATTCTTTCAAATTTATTCGCCAACTCAATCCCATTTCCATTGCCCCTAATGGAATCGAGTAAAGCTATGTTTGTTTTCATAGCATCTTTGTATTTATCACTTTGCGCAAAAATGGAGCTCGCGAAGCAAATGATTGCGGCAAGCAAAAAAACCTTTTTCATGTTGTTTGTTTTTAATTTTAATTGAAATTATTATTGTTGGGTTTAATTATACTTTTTTATAAATGATTGTCAATTTCATCTTGAGATCTGTCAATACCAAGACTTATAAAACACCCCAAATACAAAAATCTTTTTGAAGGAGGCGTTACCGCAACCTTGTTTTGATTGTTAGCTGAATAATTATAAGTATAGATATTGTTAGCTCCCAAAACATTCGTAAGCGAAAAAACGAAAACGGTAAAGCTCTTTGCCTTTGCCTTACCAATTGAAGGAAGATAATTTACGCTCAGGCTTAAGTTATTATAATCTTTTGTGCGGCCTTCATCAAAAATTTTATAGTTTTTATTAGCATAGTCGTAACTAATATTATAATAAGGGCGGCCGGTTGCGAAAGTGTAAGAAGCATTAAACTGTGTTTTCAATTTGGTGACAAACTTTTTCACAACCAATGATGCTGTGTGTTTTGAAACAAAAGAAGGTTCTATCGCAAAGGGGTAATTTAAAAAATCTCTTTTTGTATCTAAATAGGAATAGGATATCCAATAATCAATATTCTTAATGGTTTTTTTATCTCTCCAAAAAAACTCGATTCCTTTTGCATCGCCAAATCCTTTGTTATTGATGGCGCTGAAAGCCCCATAGCTTGTAATTCCGGTTTTGAACAAGTCTTTATATTTTTTATAAAAAATTTCCGTTCTGAAGGTTCTTTGGTTTGAAATCTTTTGATATTGAGCGATGTAGTGTGTAGCTTCTGCAAAATGTAGCTGATTGATTGATGGAAGATATTTACTTTCAGGATCCTGGTAAAAAATTCCATAAGCCAGGGAAAACTGGCTGTTATCAGGAAATTTATAAGCAACGGAAGCTCTTGGCGCCAGGTTTGTTTTATTTATTAGCTGAGAATGTTCTGCTCTTAAACCCACCTTTGCTGCAATATCGTTTGTCACATATATATCAGTTTCTGCAAATGCGGCAATAATATTTTCTTTTATAACCTGCGGATACACATAGCCATTGTATAAAGCAAAAAATGATTTTTCATTACTGTAATTATATTCTCCGCCAAATCTTACCGCGTTCAAGGAGAACAAATTCTTTTCAAACACAACTTTTGCATTTGCATATTGCCCTTTATTTTCAAGGTTAAAATTCTTTATTGCAAATATTGAATCATTAGTCAAAACTTGTTTTACATTATTTCTGTCTTGCAACTCACTATTTATTTCATCGTGATTGGTGCTAAAAGACGTTCCAATATTTAATTTCCAGCCGCGTCCTATTTTTTCTTTCCAGGACAAGTTGTGATACATGTAACGATTCTTGAGTGCAAATGCATCCTTCATGTTTAAAGAATCGACATCCTGGTTTCGAAAAGCCACATTGGTAGTGCTGAAAGATCCAAAATACTTAAGCATTCCCGTAGCGGAAGTTTTAATCCTGAAATTAGCATCACCTTCGTTTAAAATTGGGACCTGAAAATAGTCAAGCTTTTGTTTTATAAGATTATAAACAAGGGCAAGATTGGTATAAGCATAGGTAAAGCCCCAGGATGATTTCTTATTTTTTGAAAGCGTTTGAATTCCGGCGTTAGCAGCAAGATAGGAAAATCCAAAACTTGCAGAAGCCTTTTCAGGCAGGTCAATAGATTCCAATAAAAGTACCGAAGAAAGTGCCTGGCCATACAAAGCTGAATAACCTCCAGAACTAAAAATGGTTCCCTTAAACAAGAACGGATTAAATCTGCCCCTGGTGGCGAGATTAGGTTCGCTGCTGTAAAAAAACTTGTTGACCAACGTGCCGTCAATATAAATTTTTGTTTCTGCCGCCGTGCCGCCTCGTACAAACAAGCCCTCACTTTCCCCTACCTGTTGAGTTCCCGGCAAGGTTTTAAGTGCAGCCGTAATATCGGCATTGGCACTCGCTGTAGTTACAATGTCAATCGGGCTTAAGGCGCTTGCTCTTTTTTGATCGCTGGCTTCAAAAGTTCCCGCACTTATTATGACAGCCTTTAAGGCAGTTATTTCTTCTTTTAATGAAATGTTTACGATTAGGGGATTGCCATCGATATTTATGTTTTCATCAAAAGACTTGTAGCCGGTTGAACTTGCGGAGAGAATATGTGCACCTTTTTCAGTGGTTGTAAAAGAAAAATTACCTAAAGAATCTGATGTGGCACCATCGTACGAATTTTGAAGGCTGATACTGATTCCACCTAAAATCTTATTATGATTATCAGTAACTTTTCCTGAAATTTTTACCTGCGATTTTGCTGTTATTGATAATATAAGAAGACTTAAAAATATGACCCTTTGCATTTTCGTAAATTTGTCACAATATTAAAGTAGTTTATTTTATAAAGCAAATTATTTTAAATAAATATTTTTTCAGGAAATTATATTTAACCCTGACTTGGTTCTGTAAGTTACTGTATATCAACATATAATATAAATTTATATTATTTTAATCCCTTGGATAGCGCTTTGGTAATTTATCAACATCACATAAAATTAATTTGTTTATGTGGCTGCAATTTGTAATTTAGCAATAGAATTTAATGGGTTAGTAAGTACAAAGGGCCGGTAGCAATACCTGCCCTTTTACTTTTCATTATAAAAAGGGTTTCCATATTTATATTTTTTCCTTGCATCAATTTGCTCTTTCGCTTTTTATTTCCTCTCATAATGTTTGTTTAATTTCATTGCTAATAAAAAAATGAATGAGTAAAACGAAGACTGCTTTTTTTTGCAGTAACTGCGGCCAGGAAAGTGCAAAGTGGTTGGGTAAATGTCCCTCATGCGAACAGTGGAATACATTTGTAGAAGAAGTAATTGTGCGAGGTACAGATAAGAAGCAAACAGAATGGAAAGAATTTTCAGGACTAAGTGGCGGCGTTAAAACAATATCTCTTCAAGATATTACAAGTGGCGAAGAAAAAAGAATTCTTACTGAAGACGCAGAATTAAATCGCGTACTTGGTGGAGGTATTGTTACCGGTAGTATTGTGTTGATTGCCGGCGAGCCGGGAATAGGAAAATCAACGCTCTTTTTACAAGCAGCATTGCAGCTAAAAAATGTTGTTACCTTATACATAAGTGGTGAAGAAAGTGAGCAACAAATAAAAATGCGTGCAGATAGATTAAGAATTGAAAATGATAAATTTTTTCTTCTTACCGAAACCAACACGCAAACAATTTTCCAGGAAATAAAAAAACTGAAACCGCAACTCGTTATTGTTGACTCGGTACAAACATTGCAATCTCCTTATGTGGAATCGGCGCCTGGGAGTGTATCGCAGATAAGAGAAAGCGCTGCCGAATTCCAACGCTTCGCAAAAGAAACAAATACGCCCGTATTTTTAATTGGCCATATTACTAAAGATGGAAATATTGCCGGCCCAAAGATCCTGGAACATATGGTAGATACCGTGTTGCAATTTGAAGGTGATCGCAATTATGCATACCGCATTTTACGAACGCTTAAAAACCGTTTCGGTTCTTCTTCGGAATTGGGAATTTATGAAATGACAGGAGAAGGAATGCGACAGGTAAGTAATCCTTCAGAAATATTGATAACACAGAAAGAAGAACAACTAAGTGGTGTTGCCATTGCTGCAACTATGGAAGGAATTCGGCCTTTGCTAATTGAAGTGCAGGCTTTAGTAACGCAAAGTGTATATGGCACGCCGCAGCGCACTAACACTGGGTTTGATCTTAGGCGCCTGCAATTGCTCTTAGCCGTCCTTGAGAAAAGAGGCGGTTTTCATTTTGGAGTAAAAGATGTATTTATAAATATTGCCGGCGGTTTAAAGGTAGAAGATCCGTCGATTGACCTTGCTGTTCTTAGCGCATTGCTATCGTCTTATGAAGACGTGGCTATGCCTTTACATATTTGCTTTGCCGGCGAGGTTGGACTAAGCGGAGAAATAAGAGCCGTGAACCGGATTGAGCAACGTATTGCGGAAGCCCAAAAGTTAGGTTTCGAAAAAATAATTGTTAGCAAATACAACACCAAAGGGTTAGGCAAAAACAAATCTAATGCAGTGGTGGGAAGACAGGATATTGAAGTGGTTGCTTTGGGTAAGGTGGAAGAGTTATACAAATATTTATTTTAGTCATTGACCAAATAATTTTGCTTGAAAATTGCTTTAGATATAATATCTCCTTTGGTTCATCTTTTTTATCCGCATAATTGTATTGGATGTGGAAGTGATGTTATAGAAAAGGGAAATCTTTTATGCCTTGAATGCATTAATGACTTACCGCATACCAGCTTTGCATTGCATGCAAATAACCAGGTTGAAAAAATATTTTGGGGAAGACTACCGATTCATGCAGCGATGAGTGAGTTCTACTTTTCCAAGGATTCCATCATCCAAAATTGTATTCATGAATTCAAATACAGGGGCAATAAAAAAGCGGGTTTATACCTTGGTAAAATGATCGGTAAAAGCCTCTTACACAGCAACCGTTTTTTGAACATTGATGCACTGATTCCTTTGCCACTTTTTAATCAGAAAGAAATTAAACGGGGATTCAATCAATCTGCTATCCTTTGTGAAGGCATTAATGAAATTATGAACATACCCGTAATTACAAAAAATGTTATTCGGATTATACCAACCGAAACTCAAACAAAAAAAGGCAGGACACAAAGATGGGAAAATGTTGAAAAAAGTTTTTCAGTTGCTGACAAGGAAGCGCTTAAAGGGAAACATATTTTATTAGTAGATGATGTTATAACTACTGGCGCAACAATGGAAGCATGTGGCGCTGAAATCTTAAAAACAGAAGGTGTTATTTTAAGCCTGGCTACTTTAGCTGTTGCAGCGAAATGATCATATGGAATTCAACAAATCAACATATTTTTGAAAAATGGCCGCCATAAAATTCTTTTTGTGTTTCGTGGTATTAACCCTAATAATTATTTCGTGCAAAAAGGATTCTTTTATTACCAGTTCGCAGGCTAATTTAAACACCAGCGCAGATACTTTATCTTTTGACACGGTTTTTACCTCAGTTGGTTCCATTACCCAAAGTTTCAAGATTTTTAATAATAACAATCAAAAGCTGCGGCTTTCGAGTGTAAAATTGTCTGGCGGGGCGACTTCAGTATTTAAAATTAATATTGATGGCACAGCGGCCACTGAAGTAGATAATATTGAAATTAATGCCAATGACAGCGTTTATGTTTTCGTGGAAGTAAATGTAAATCCGTCAACCGCGAATCTTCCTTTTTTGCTTCGGGATAGCATTTTAATAGGCTACAACGGCAATCAAAAATATGTACAGTTACAGGCTTACGGTCAAAATGCTGTCTTTTTGAACCAGGTAAAAATTACGGGAAATGTATCATGGAACAACACACTCCCTTATGTAATTCTGGGCGGTTTATTAGTAGATTCGAGTGCCACACTTACTATTCAACCCGGAACCCGGATATTTTTACATGCCAATGCTCCTTTTCTCGTTGATGGAACCTTAATCGTAAACGGAACAAAGCAAGATAGCGTCGTATTCAACGGAGACAGGCTCGATCCGGATTATAGTGTACTGCCGGCAAGCTGGCCCGGTATTTATTTTAGTAGTAGTAGTAAAGATAATTTTCTAAAACATACTGTCATTAAAAATGCCTACCAGGGAGTAATTGCACAAGATCTTTCATCAAATGCTAATCCAAAACTAACTTTGTCTCAATGTGTAATAGATAATATTTATGATGCGGGCGTGTTAGGAATTAATACAAATATTTATGCGGACAACTGCCTGATCAGCAATTGTGGTAATAACGTATTGCTGGCGCTTGGCGGCGATTACCGCTTTATTAATTGCACCGTAGCTTCCTATAATAATTTTTACGTTACCCATAAGAAACCTGTGCTTCAGGCTTCTAATTTTGCTAAACAAGGCAACAACATACTAACCGCAAACCTGAAAGCCTTTTTCCAAAATTGCATTTTTTGGGGCGATGGAAGTAATTTAGATAGTGAAATAGTTATAGCTATCCAGGGTACTAATGCTTTCCCGGTAAATTTTGATCATGTACTTTATAAATCGCAGAATGATGTAGCTAATGCAGTATTTGATGCAAACTCAATAAAAAATATAAACCCTGCTTTTGATAGCATTGACGTATCGCACAGTTATTATAATTTTCATTTAAAAAACAATTCTCCTGCAATAAATAAAGGCGTTATCACGGCGTTTCCTCTTGATCTTGACGATAAAACACGAGATGTTAATCCTGATATTGGGTGTTATGAAAAATAACCACAAATGCTTTTTAGAGGACTTTTCTTCTTTATGAAAAATCATTACGAATCTTCCTGGTTTTTTAGAGAAGTTCTTCAATCAAAAAAGGAAAGTCATTTTTTGAATTTGTATCTTTACAAAAAAAATAAAATGAAAAAATATATTGTTGCCTGCGCGGCTCTAATTCTTGTATCTTTTATTTTGCCATCCAAAAAAGATAATTTGATTAAAACATCTATTTACCAATTTAAAGTAGAAGGACTAAGTGGTGGTATGATAGATTTCTCTCAATTTAAAGGTAAAAAAATATTGGTTGTAAATACCGCCTCAAAATGTGGGTTTACTCCGCAGTATGAATATCTAGAGAAATTGTACCAACAATATAAGGACAAATTAGTGATAGTAGGTTTTCCGGCAAATAATTTTGGAAGCCAGGAACCAGGAACAAATGATGAGATTAAAGCATTCTGCACTAAAAATTATGGCGTTACTTTTCCTATGGCAGCCAAGGTATCTGTAAAAGGAGACGACATAGCGCCGATATTTAAATGGCTTACAAATAAAACAGAAAACGGTGTACTTGATGCCGACATCAAATGGAACTTCACTAAGTTTTTATTGGATGAACATGGAAACCTGATCGCAAAATTTGACAGTAATGTTGGCCCAATGAGCGAAGACATTGTAAAATATTTGAAATAACTTCTCATACATATCCCGATTTTTCTTCGATTTTTTTCCTCTTTCAAAGGAAACCTTGTGGCTTATTAATTTACTATCATGCTGTTTGAAAATGTTATTGGCCAGGAAAATACCAAACAGCACCTGGTTGATCTTGTTCAACATAACAGGCTAAGTCATGCGCTTTTATTTTTGGGAAAAGAAGGTAGCGGAGCGCTTCCTATGGCTTTGGCTTTCGCGCAGTATATTGTTTGCAATTCAGAAAAGGATGATAAGGTAATCCAGGCAGGTTTATTTAAAGAAGAAATAATTGTTGCGCCTGAAACTTCAACGATGTTGGATGCATGCGGCACTTGTCCTTCTTGCATTAAAGCCCAACAATACATCCATCCAGACATACATTTTTCCTTTCCTGTAATTCCAAAAAAATCAGGAACGCCGCCAGTGAGTAACGATTATATAAATGAGTGGCGGCAATTTATCACCACAAACCCATATGGAAATATATATGATTGGCTTCAATTTTTGGGGGCTGAGAATAAGCAAGGCAACATCACGGCAGAAGAGTGCAACCAGATAACGCATAAATTAAGTTTAAAAGCTTTTGAAAGCAGGTATAAAATATTAATCATGTGGATGCCCGAATATTTGGGCAAAGAAGGAAATAAGTTGCTTAAACTTATTGAAGAGCCACCGCCCGATACACTTTTTATTTTTGTAGCGGAAGATGAGAATTCGATTTTACAAACCATTTTATCAAGGACGCAATTAATTAAAATTCCGATTTTAACCAACGTTGAAATTGAAAGGACTTTAATCAATTCGTCGGCTACTTCCCCGGAGCGTGCTGCTCAAATTGCGGGAATCAGCGCAGGAAATTATCGCGAAGCGCTTTTGCTTTTTCAAAATGCAGAACAGGATTGGCAAGGGCTTGTAAGAGAATGGCTCAATGTCACTTTAAAAAATAATACAGCAGCGCAGATCAAATGGATTGATGAAGTAAGCCAGTTGGGGCGTGAAAAGCAGAAACAATTCATTCGTTATTTTATTCATCTGTTGGGCCAGGCGATACGAGTTCGGGTTATAGATAATATCAGTTCGCCGTCGTCAGATTGGCACATTCCTGAAAATGAAAAGGACTTTGCTTTGAGGCTTAATAAAATGTGTTCCATAGAAGCCCAGGAAGCTATAATCAACGAACTCGATAAAGCGATTTTCTATATCGAGCGCAATGCCCATGCAAAAATGTTGTTCCATGCACTCTCCATCAGGCTCTACCATATTATTAAGGATAATTCGCTAATTTTGGTGAATTGAGGAAAATGAATTTTTGCAGAAGTTTTATGAAAAAGAATTGAGCTGTCTTTTCAGTAATATGCATTATTGTTTATTGTTAACCGTAAATTGTCTTTTAATAGTTTTACAAAATAAATCGTAAGAGTTATTTTCTCCACACCGGTAAAATTATAACGAAGATCTAATGCTTCAAAAGCTGTTAGCGCATCTGCATCTGCTTCACTTTCTTGTTTAATTATTGATCACATTTTTTTTTGAAATTGAAATATGAGTTGCACTAGTTGTAGTACAGGTAAACCCGGCGGTTGCAAAAGTAATGGTGGATGCAGTACCGGTGGATGTAACAGAATGAATGTTCACGATTGGCTTGCCAATCTTCCGTTTAGCGATCCTGAAAGCAGTTGTAGAATTATTGAGGTTTCCTTTAACCAGGGAAGCAGGAAAGATTTTTATAGAAATAATTCGTTACAAACTTTTGATAAGGGAGAAATTATAACCGTTGAAGGTGTAAGCGGTTTTGATGTGGGCACGGTTAGTTTAACCGGCGAGTTGGTTCGGTTGCAATTAAAAAAACATGGATTAAAGGAAGACAATCCGGAATTTAAAAGAATTTTAAGGCCGGCGACAGATAGCGACATTAATAAATGGAAAGAAACTAAAGCCCGTGAACACCAGGTTTTAATAAGAAGCAGAGCAGTGGCCAGGCAACTTAAAGTTGATCTTAAAATGGCTGAAGTTGAAATACAGGCCGATAGCAGGAAAGCAACATTTTTTTATATTGCGGATGATCGTGTAGATTTTCGTGAGCTTATAAAAATCTATGCTTCTGAATTTAAGGTTAAAGTAGAAATGAAGCAAATCGGCGCCCGCCAGGAAGCCGGAAAAGTTGGTGGCATTGGAAGCTGTGGAAGAGAATTGTGTTGCAGCACGTGGCTTACCGACTTCAAAAGTGTAAATACTAATGCCGCGCGTTACCAAAACCTTAGCATTAATCAAACAAAACTTAGCGGACAGTGCGGACGACTAAAATGTTGCCTCAACTACGAGTTAGATACCTACCTTGATGCATTGCAAAATTTTCCGGATGATGCGGAAATGATTGAGGTAGCAAAGGGCAGGGCATTTTTAATAAAGAAAGATATTTTTAGAAACCTGATGTGGTATTCCATGCCAGATAGCACTCGCCATTACCCGCTAACTATCGAAAGTGTAAAGAAAATAAGGGAGCAGAACAGACAGGGGATTAAACCCGAAGCGCTGGAGACTGTGGAAATAGTGAGTGGTAAAGCGAAGGAACCAGAGCCGGAATTTGTAGATGTTGTTGGCCATATAACTTTGAAATCACTCGAAAAAAATACCCGCAGGCGAAGGGATAATGATCGCAATAAAAGGCCTGCACAACGCAATCCACAACAAAATACACAGAGCCGGCAAAACAACAGACCGCGCCCAAATAATAGAAACAACAGGCCGCCGAGAATTAACGAAGGATCATAATAAAATTGCCAGTTTTCAACAGGAGGAATTTTTAAAAAATTATTTTTCTTATTGTACTTTTACGCGATTTTTTAAACAATCGTTTTCTTTATATTTCTGCATGTCAATTACAATTTCTAATCTTACAAAAATTTACGGCACGCAGAAAGCAGTAAATAATATTTCGTTCCAGGCAGGCAATAATGAAATCGTCGGTTTTTTGGGTCCTAACGGAGCAGGTAAATCTACAACGATGAAAATTGTAACGGGCTATCTCAAAGCAAATTCCGGCGAAGTAATGGTAAATGGAATCGACGTCAACGCAAAACCGCTTGAAGCAAAAAAATGCATTGGTTATCTTCCGGAAGGCAATCCTTTATATTATGAAATGTATGTGCGGGAATATCTGTCCTTTATAGCAGGGTTGCATAACATCAAAAAGGATAATAAAAAAAGAATAGAAGAAGTGATTGATTTGACAGGGTTGAGAATTGAAAGCAATAAAAAAACAGGCCAACTTAGTAAGGGTTATAAGCAAAGGGTCGGGCTGGCCGCTGCTCTTATACATAATCCTGACGTGTTAATACTTGATGAACCTACCAGCGGGTTGGATCCAAATCAGATCATTGAAATAAGGCAACTAATAAAGGATCTTGGCAAAGATAAAACGGTTCTTTTTTCATCGCACATATTACAGGAAGTTGAGAGCATAAGCGATAGAGTTTTAATAATAAATAAAGGCACTATTGTAGCCGATGATACACTGGCAAATTTGCGGTTGGCCAATAAAACATACCATATAGTTTTGGTGCAGTTTTCCCAAAAAGCTGATACGGAATTATTGCTCAGCATTGAAGGTGTGCAGAAAATTCAAGAAGAAGAACCATTTACCTACAAGCTTCAAACAGTAGACCCCGAGCAGGTAAAAAAACAAATCCTTATCTTAAGCATAGAAAAAAACTTAAACATACTTTCATTACAAACCGAAACTATGAGTCTTGAAGAGGTATTTAGAAATTTAACTAATAACATTCAAAACAATTAATCAAAAAATATCATGAGTTACATCACAAACATACAAGCGCGTCAAATACTTGATAGCCGTGGAAACCCAACTATAGAAGTAGATATTCTTACAGAGAATGAATTTCTTGGAAGAGCAGCAGTTCCATCCGGGGCGAGTACAGGTATTCACGAGGCTGTGGAACTCCGCGACGAAGATAAAAAAGTATATGGTGGTAAAGGTGTACTCAACGCAGTAAAAAACGTGAATGGGTTGCTTTCAGATAAACTTACGGGTTGGGATGTTGCTGACCAAACGGGTATCGATAATGCAATGATTGCCCTTGACGGCACCGAAAATAAAAGTGCGATTGGGGCCAATGCAATTCTTGCCGTGAGCCTCGCGGTGGCTAAAGCGGCTGCGTTAGAAGCTAATCTTCCTTTGTATCGCTATGTTGGCGGCACCAATGCGAAAATTCTCCCGATTCCCATGATGAACATTTTGAACGGAGGTGCTCATGCAGATAATAAAATTGATTTCCAGGAATTTATGGTCATGCCTGTTGGTGCATCATCATTTAGTGAAGCATTGCAATGGGGTGTAGAAATATTTCATACATTAAAATCGGTGCTCAAAAAGAAAGGTTACAGTACAAATGTGGGCGACGAAGGTGGCTTTGCACCAAACATCCAGAGCAATGAAGAAGCAATCGAAACGGTGCTTGCGGCAATTGATAAGGCAGGCTTTAAGGCTGGCTCAGATGTATCAATTGCTATGGACCCGGCGGTAAGTGAAATGTATATTGCTGATAAAAAAATGTATCATTTTCATAAATCAGATGGCAAGAAATTGAGTATTGAAGCCATGGTTGATTTTTGGGAAAGCTGGGTTAATCAATATCCAATTATTTCGATAGAGGATGGTATGGCCGAAGATGATTGGGATGGCTGGAAATTAATGACGGAAAGACTCGGCAAACAAATTCAATTGGTGGGTGATGATCTTTTTGTTACGAATGTAAAAAGGCTTCAGAAAGGGATTGATGAAAATATTGCTAACGGGTTACTTGTAAAAGTAAACCAGATAGGAACTTTAACAGAAACAATAAACGCAGTTTCATTAGCTCAAAATAATGGTTACAATACAATTATGAGTCATAGAAGTGGTGAAACGGAAGATACCACGATTGCAGACCTCGCTGTGGCATTAAATTGCGGGCAAATAAAAACTGGTTCTGCCAGTCGTACCGATCGAATTGCAAAATACAATCAATTATTACGAATAGAAGAAATGTTGGCTGAAAGTGCCGTTTTTCCAAAAGGAAAAATTAAATTTGGTAAGTGACGCAAGAAAATTAGTTGAAAATTGTTATATAATTTAATAAGTAGCTGTAAATACTTACGAAAAAAGAGTCAAAAAAAGATGCAAAAGTTCCATAAATCGTTGACTAATAAATATTTGATTATAGGCATAGCTTTTGCAGTATGGATGATGTTCTTTGACAGAAATGACATACCGTTACAATTGAAAAGAATTCAGGAATTAAATAAACTGGAAGCAAGTCAAAAGGTAATGGATCAGGAAATTAATAATACCAAACAAGAATTGGGATTATTAAAGACCAACCCTGAAACTCTTGAAAAATATGCAAGAGAAAAGTATCTTATGAAGAAAGATAATGAAGATCTTTATGTTATTTCTTCCGACTCGTCTTCAATAAGATAAAATACAATATTTTTGTAGGGAACGCGTTTTAAATTTGGATAGGATATTTTTTATTAAAAGCCACAAAATTATATGAACAAGTTTTCACCAGAGGATCTGGTACAATACCTTTATAAGGAAACTTCTAAACGGAAGACAGAGGCAATAAAAGCGGCCCTTGAAATTGATTGGGAACTACATGAGTCTTACAAACAATTACAAGCAGCGCAAGAAAACCTTGAAAAAGTAGTGCTATTTCCGCGCGAAGAGGCCGTAAATAAAATTCTTCAGCATGTTAGCCGGAAAGAAGGCCAGTTACATTCGCATTAGAATTCATTTTTAAAAGTTATTTTCATCCTGCTCCAAAAGGCAGGATTTTTTTATGAAAAAAAAGGAACGGTACAAGTTTGTTATTGAATATTTTTCAACGCATGCTCCTGATGCTGAAACAGAATTAACTTATGACGACCCTTATGAGTTGCTGGTTGCAGTTATTCTATCCGCCCAATGTACTGACAGGAGGGTGAATGAAACAACGCCAGCTATCTTTAGAACTTTCCCGAATGTTTCATCACTTAGCAAAGCAGATCCTGAACAGCTTTTTGCATTAATTAAAAGTATTTCATACCCCAATAATAAAACGAAACACCTTATTGGAATGGCTCAAAAGATCATGGAAAGTTTTAACGGAAAAATTCCGATGACCGTAGATGAATTAATAACCTTACCTGGGGTGGGAAGAAAAACTGCCAATGTAATAACTTCTGTTATTGACAAGCAACCTAATATGGCCGTAGATACTCATGTTTTCAGAGTTTCTGCACGCATAGGGCTAACTTCTAATGCATCTACTCCCCTCGCCACGGAGAAACAATTAATTAAATATTTGCCTAAAAATTTAATTCACAAAGCGCATCATTGGCTTATTCTACATGGGCGCTATGTATGTGTGGCGCGTAAGCCAAAATGCGCTATTTGCGGGTTAAAACCGGTGTGCAAATATTATAATACCGTAATAAAAAATGAATTTCTGGCTACAATAGCTTCTTAATCTCGTCTATAATTTCATGCTTTGTAAATGGGATCCCCATAATTTTATGATATCCTTTTGCATCTACTAAATATTGATCTCTAATTATTTTTATTAACTGGCCGTTATTCAGTTCCGGTACTATAACGTGATCAAAATTTTTAAGAATCTCACCAAGATTTTTTGGAAAAGGACGAACATAACGGAGATGTGCATGCGAAACCGCGTAGCCTTCTTTCCACAAATCTACCACTGCGGATTTTATTGCACCATAAGTGCTGCCCCATCCAAGTACCAACACTTTTCCTTTGTCAGGCCCGTTATCTAATTTTTGCTCCGGAATATAATCTGCAATTTTATCAATTTTCTCCTGGCGCAATTTTACCATCATCTGGTGATTTTCGGGGTCGTAACTAACATTTCCCGTAATATTTTGCTTTTCAAGGCCGCCCACTCTATGCTCAAGCCCGGCAACGCCGGGTATGGCCCAAGGCCTTACCATCTTTTCATCTCTTAAGTAAGGTTGAAATATTTCTTCATGGTGACCAAGTTCTGTTTTGAATTTAACTTCTATCGGATGAAGGTCTTTGGTTTCAGGATATTTCCAGGGCTCGGCTCCATTGGCAATATAACCATCACTTAAAAAAATAACCGGGGTCATATGTTGAACAGAAATGCGTACAGCTTCATAAACTGCATCAAAGCAATCGCTCGGGGTAGACGCAGAAACTATCGGCATAGGGCACTCGCCATTTCTGCCATAATATGCTTGCAGCAAATCGCTTTGCTCTGTCTTGGTAGGCAGCCCTGTAGAAGGCCCTCCTCTTTGAACATTGCAAATAATTAAAGGAATTTCAAGCATTACCGCAAGCCCCATTGCCTCAGCTTTTAAGGCCATGCCTGGCCCACTTGTGGAGGTAACACCGAGGCTTCCACCATAAGACGCACCTATTGCCGAGGAGATGGCAGCAATCTCATCTTCTGCCTGGAATGTTTTTATTCCAAATGATTTGTGACGGCTTAGTTCATGTAAAATATCACTGGCAGGAGTAATTGGATAGGATCCCAAAAATAATTGCAACCCACTTGTTTGCGAGGCAGCAATTAAGCCATAGGCAAGCGCCTGGTTACCCATAACGCTGCGGTAATTGCCTTGTGGCATCCTGGCTTTTTCAACAAAATATCTTGTTGTAAAAGTTTCAACAGTATCGCCATAATTATATCCTGCCTGAAGCACTTTTAAATTACTATTAAGAATGTCAGGCTTTTTTGCAAATTTCTCTTTAAGAAATCGAATAGTATTATCCAGATTTCTATTATACATCCAATAAAGATAACCAAGTACAAACATATTTTTTGCACTGTCTTTTTCCTTAGTACCAATTTCAAATTCCTTCAAAGACTCCCGAGTTATTTTTGTAACATCAATTTTAATAACTTCATAACCTTCAAGGCTTTCGTTTTCAATCGGATTTACTCCATCAGGATAATTTGCCAAACGAAGATTTTTTACATCAAATCCATCGACATTCACAATTATTTTTCCACCCTTCTTCAATCCACTTAAGTTAGTTTTAAGTGCCGCAGCATTCATCGCCACCAGCACATCACACATATCACCCGGGGTAAATATTCTGTCGCTTGAAAAGCGAAGCTGGAATCCGCTCACGCCAGGTAATGTGCCTTGCGGTGCTCGTATCTCCGCGGGAAAATCCGGAAAAGTCGCGAGGTCAATACCGAGCAATGCCGTATTGTTTGTAAATTGAGTACCGGTTAACTGCATTCCATCGCCGCTATCCCCGGCAAATTTTATTACCACATCCTTTAAAACTTCTTCTTTAATTTCCATTTCTTAAAATTGAATTACAAATTTAAAAGTTTGATTATGAAATGCCACCATTTGTTTTAATATTCGTGCCTTATGCAGGAATATCTTAACAATGCATAAATATTTCAAAATGACTTTTAATCGTTTTTCTTTACGTACTTCATCATTTTCTTAAACTCAACATCAAACTCCTTCAAAAGTTTTTTGTTGAGAGAATAAATAATATTTGTCCCGACGCTACTTCCAGCAATTAACCCAGAGCTTTTTAGCACTCTTAAATGTTGAGAAACGGTTGACTGAGAAAGAGGAAGTTGTTCCACTAGTGCGTTGCAATTGCAACTACTTTTTTTTGCAAGAATTTTTAATATAGCAATTCGTGCGGGATGAGAAATGGCTTTTGCGAACATCGCCAGATGCTGCTTTTTTTTTCCAAATTCCTCTTTCTTGTGAATCGTCATTTCAGATTTGACTTTCAAGATAGCAATAAAATAAATAAAAGAACTTCAATTTTTAATGCCGGGGGCAAGTACAAATAAGTGCCTTTCTTTGCAATATAGAATTGTGAGCAGCATGTTTAAAAAATCCGGGGAAATAAAGCATTTTCTTTTTAGCCAATACCTCGCTGATGGTGTAAGGATTACCCTTGAAATTATTTTGCCGGCTGTAATATGTTCCCAATTCGGAAGACTCGATGTGGGAATAACCATATCATTAGGTGCGCTTTGCGTAAGTATAAGTGATGCGCCCGGGCCTGTAAAGCACAAACGGAATGGTATGCTTTATTGCAACATTTTTATTTTTATAATGGCGTTGCTTACTGGATTTTTTAATAATAATATTTTGCTGCTCGGTTTGTTGATTATATTCTCCTCGTTTTTCTTCACCATGTTTTCTATATATGGCAATCGTGCAGCTTCTATTGGTACTGCAACGTTGTTGGTAATGATCCTTCGAATGACGCACGCAGCGAATATTGCCAGCACAGTTATCGACAGTGTTTTAATATTGGCCGGTGGAATTTGGTATATGCTTTTGGCGTTGTTATTTTATAGGATTACGCCTTACCGGCCAGCGCAAAGATCTTTAGGCGAATGCATTCACGAGACGGCGAAATATCTTAGGATAAAAGCAGACTTATATGATATTCAGAAGGACCCTGACGATCAGTACAAAAAACTGGTGGCACAACAAGTAGTGGTAAATGATCAACAGGAACAGGTGCGCGAGTTGCTTTTTAAAAATAGGGAACTTCTAAAAGAATCCATACACAGCGGAAGATTATTGGTATTGACGTTTGTTGATCTTATAGATTTATATGAATATATAATTGCTACCTGGTATGATTATAATTCTATGCGGGAAAAACCTTCTTCGCCGGAAACCTTAGCAGAAATTTCTACTGTTATAAAAAAAATTGCTGATGAATTGGATAATATCGGCTTTGCTATTCAATCAAACTCCACCTATAAAAGGAAATTTGATATAATACCGGAGCTTACAAAATTGAAATTAAAAATTGACGGAGAAATTCAAAAGAATAAAAGTGCACTTATTTTTAAAAAGGTACTTGTTAATCTCAGAAATATTGGATTGCGTGTTGAAGGGCTTAGCAATTATTTTGGAGGCAATTTTAGTAACAGGGAATTAAGAAGTAACAATTACTATTCAAAATTTGTATCTCACCAAAAAATTGATGGAACGATATTTAAAAATAATCTTACACTTAAATCATCCGTTTTTAGGCACTCGTTACGGATGATGGTAACATGTGCGGCTGGTTATACTATTGCCAAACTGCTGCCTCATGGCCAACATAGTTACTGGCTGTTGCTGACTATAATCGTTATTTTAAAGCCAGGATTTAGTCTTACTAAACAGAGAAATTTTGAACGATTTACCGGAACCATTGCAGGTGGCCTAATTGGCCTTTTACTTTTAGCGTTTGTGCATGACCGTACGATACTTTTTATAATGATTATTTTCTTTATGACTGGCACCTATACTTTTCAGCGGCTTAACTATATCGTGATGGTTATTTTTATGACTCCCTATATTTTAACGCTTTTCAATTTGCTGGGACTGCCATTTGTAAATGTCGCAGAAGAACGTTTGCTTGATACTGCCATTGGATCTTTCCTTTCTTTCATGGCCAGTTATTTATTATTTCCGCATTGGGAGTCAAACCAACTAACAAATTATATGATGAGTGTATTGGAAGCAAACATTAGTTATCTGAAAAAAGTAACGGATATTATAATTGGTAAGAAAAATTCCCTCCTGGATTATAAACTGGTAAGAAAAAATGTATTTCTCAGTACGGCAAATCTTTCCGCAGCTTTTAACAGGATGTTATCGGAGCCCAAAAATAAACAACGTAATAGTCGGGAAATTTATCAGTTTGTGGTTCTAAATAATGTCCTTTCTTCTAATATTGCAGGACTCATTCCAATTGTACTTGCTACTGAAAATTTTCCGCATCAAAAGGAATCATTACAAGCTATAAAACGTTCCATAGATAACCTTGAAAATAGTTTGTTGCAAATGCGCCAAACTGATCTCTATACTTCAGCATCAACCAGGATAGACGAAACCGCACCTACGCCGAAACAATTGAACAACCATATTTTTGGACAATTGGATTTTATTTATAATTTGTCTGCAAAAATTAATAAAACGACAAGTTTAATTTTAGCCTAGACAGAAATTCGTTATCAAAAATTGATTAACTTTCCAAATAAGTAAATACTCCTTTTCCTGGCTAAAGTCCCAATTAAATATCATGGTTTACAAATGATATTTGTTTAAAAAATATGTCTTTGATCAGAATTTGTACTAATGATAAGAATTAGTTTTTTTTTCTTTTTGTTCATATTTATGGCAGGCAATGCTATTGCCCAAAAACGCAACAACTTTTGGGGCCTGGGAGATGGCGCGGGTTTGAATTTTAATACAACGCCCGTTTCTCTTTTTAAATCCAAGACCGGAAATACGAATCCCCCATATTACCTTTCATCAATTTGCTCCAAAGATGGTGAACTTCTTTTTTATACAGATGGAATAACTGTTTGGAACAGGGATAATTTTAAATTGCCGAAGTATAATAATTGGTGGCCTTGGTTTGGTAATGTAATACCCTTGATTACTCCCCATATTAATAATGATTCCTTGTATTATTTTTTTGGTATAGATGATGAAGCAGAGTTGCCCCCAACTTCAAATCTTTATCGGCTTACTTATTTTACTATTAAAATGTATAATCCCGGAGACATTGAGGAAGCTGTTTATCCCCGGCCAACAAATATTAATTCTTACTATACCACCTTACTTTCTACTGCTTCCCACGTTCTTGCAGGTACAGGGCATTGCAACCAGGTAGATACATGGATAACTACCCATTCACCCGGAGCCTTGTATTCATTTCTTATAACTAAAAGTGGGGTTGATCCTGTTCCGGTGATTACACCAGTTCCCGCTTCTGTATTACCAGTACAAAAACTCCAGGCTAATTACGGAAATATAAAATTTTCCGCAAATAGTGAGCGTCTTGTTATCCCGGATAACGCCAGCAATAAGATTGTTGTTTTTGACTTTGATAATTCCTCGGGCAAGTTTTCAAACCCTATTGTGTTATCAGTGCCACCCAATCAAATTCTTGAAGATGTTGAACTCAGCGCCGACGCTTCGAAATTGTATTTTGGAAGTTACGAAGTAACCGATCCTGAAGTGAGCGCAGAGGTCCATTATATTTATCAAATGGATTTGAATGCCGGCTCTGCGGTTGATATTCAGAAATCGATATATAAAGTTAATTACGGTGATAGAGCCGTTTGCTTCCACTCATGTTTCATAATTCACAGAACTATGCAACTTGGTCCGGATGGGCGCATTTATTTAAGTAGAAGAGATTATGTGGGACTTGCTTTCGAGACTACACTTGGTGTTATTCAAGATCCATCAAAACCAGGCGTGGATTGCCATTACGCACCTACCGGTATAGATCTTAAAAAGAAAATAAGATCTGTGAATTATAATTATATAAGGTCTGCCAACTTTTCACCGCGCGAAAATAGTATTCAATTTAAAAAAAGTACTTGTGTAGATCAGCCAGTGCAATTCAGCCTTATATTTAGCAGGGTTGATTCTGTAAAGTGGAATTTCGGTGATCTCTCATCTGAAGAAAATTTATCAACTTCGCTTAAGCCATCACATCAATATCCCGGCGCAGGAAGTTATACTGTAAGTGCAATTATTTACGACCGTTGTTTTATAGATACTGCAACAACTAACGTGGTAATAAGCAAGGATAAGGTGGTAAAAATTCCGGCAAGTCTTGGTGACACTACGTCATGCCTGGGTGGCGGAGTGCTTATAGATGGAACAACACCAGATGCTAGCACATATTTATGGGCTGATGGATATTCAACGCCTCAACGTATTATTGATAAGGCCGGTGGCTATACACTAACCGTTTCAAATGGATGTTCCACTGATACAAAAATAATTAACCTTACATTAAACGAATGTCCCTGCAAACTTAATATTCCTAATGCCTTTTCGCCAAATGACGATGGCCTGAATGAAATTTTCAGACCCATATTTGATTGTCAGCCAGACCCAAAACAATACTCTTTCAAGGTTTATGACCGCTATGGAGGTGTTGTTTTTCAATCTAATAATATTATGAAAGGGTGGAATGGCAAAAAACAACAAATTCAACTACCGGTAGGAATATATTTGTGGCTTATTGAATATCAAAATCCTGCAACAAAAAGAATCATACGCTCAAAAGGCACTGTAACGCTACTGCGTTAAAAGGTACTTACCAAATGCAAAAGATCAATTTTATTTTTTTATTTCTTCATTTACTAACGCCGCCGCACTTTTAGGAATTATCCTGGCAATACTTTCATCTCTTTCTGCTCTTTTTTCAAGGCCACGCATGCCCCAATGCAGAATAATAGGAATTAACACCAGGGAACAATATCCCACTATTGGGGACAAAAGAAAAATAACAAATGACAAAAGAAAAATTAAGGGAATTATTAAACTTCTATAAACACCAAGCCTGATTCTTGCAGGGGAAATTTGCCGGGTAAGCATCATCCTTTTAGGATTACTTACATATCTCCAAACCCAGGTGTTCATAAACCCTGTCACCACCATATTCGTTGTATAAATGGCGTAAGGAATTTTCAAACTGCTATCGGCGCTATATTCACCCCAAAGCGCAACCGTAAATGGCAAAGTAACTACCGTCAACAGAAAGCCAAGGTTTAGCCATATTAGTGAGGAAGAATTTTTTATAACATATCCGAAAATTCTATGATGAACCGACCAATAGTGGCCTACTATTCCGAAGGTGATTATAAACCCTAAAAACTTGAAACCCATCTCCGATATCTTATTCCATAAAAGTTGATCAGTAGGATGTGGTATGACGGGAGGTGTAATTTCTATTATTAAAAAAGTAATGGTAATAGCGAAAACAGCATCTACAAAAAAAGTAGATCTTTCTACCTGAAAATATTGTCTTTCCTTATCGTGCCTTGCTTCCTGCATAAGTTTTATTTTTTCTAAACTCTTCTGTATTTTTTTGCTGTATGCAGATTAGCGTTTCCTTTAAAAATTTTGAATGAAAATTTTTTTTCTGCGCGCTAAAGTTATTTATTTATTGGCAAAGGTGAGTAGCCTCAATATTACCAGCAATTTTTTTCGTGCCAGGCACAAAAAAAAGGTTTGTCCTAAAACAAACCTTTTGTATACCCATCCTAAACCATAAATTAAATTAGCTTCCGCTGGATTGCATGCCGCCACCTTGCTGACGTTGAGGGCGTAAAGTTGGTTCTACTTCATCTTTGAATTTTTTGTATTGCCCATCAGTAAAAATTGCTTTTAATTTTTCATCACGATCATTGGTCATTTTTTCAAATACGCTCCGGTCAGGCCTGTTGCCACTTGCCCTTGCGTCTTCCCGCATTTTATTTTGGGCTGTATAAAAATCAGTAAAAACTGCCGAAGTTTTATCCTGTTCTGCCTGGTCAAGAGTAAGTGGAGTAACCAATTTATCCATCGCAGATTTTACACGCTCTTCAACTGTGCGTCGCTGCATACCTTGTTGTGCCTTTGTAACTGTTGTAATTGCAAAAAAAAGAGCAATCAACATTGAGATCTTCGTTTTCATAATTTGAATTTTTAATTTTTTTTGTGATTATTTTTTTGATTTATTTCTTTTGATCATGCCCGTCTTTTCCTGATCTGCTTGTCATCCGGATAAAAACCTTTTTTATAGTGCTGTCAAATTTTTCCAATTGATCGGGTGTACAAATATTTCGAACCATTTTAAAATGATTAAACATTTTAAGATCAACGTTTTTTTGCTTTTCAGCAACTAAATCAGCAGCATTTTTTACTGAAGAATCTGAAACGGTTGATGAATAAATTAAACTATAAAAGCTCATTTTTGATTTTCTCAATCCATCAAATAAACTATGTATTGAATCTAAATCCTCCTTTCTTAAAGATTGATACTTATCCAATTGATCTTTTGAAAAGCCAACTTCCTTTTGCAACATTCCTGACATGCCGTTTTGATCGTGTGTATGTAAATTTTTTTGTGCAGGATTATTCAACGCCAGGAAAAAAATTAACATGGCGATGTTCGTAATCAACAAGAAAATTATAATTGAAACAAGCGATTTGTTTTTAGTTGTTGAATCCATTATGGCTTATTATTTTCAAGATCATATAAATTATAACTTACCTGGCTCACCTGGCTGTATTCGTCAGCGGTAGCGAGTTCCGAGCCTTGCTGCGCTGCTAATCTACCAGAATTATTTGATAGAAAAATAACCATTACATTTATTATAAGAACAAAGCAAACACAGGCGAAAGCAATAATTGGCCTTGCTACAAATGAGGAAAGTTTGCTCCATAAACTTCTATCATTTTGCATTCTTGCCTCAAGCCTGGTAAAGAAAAATGGACGCGGGTTGGCGCCCTGAATACCATCAAGACTTTCCATCGCATCTTCAACTTTTTTATTTATAAATTCGTCTTTCATTTTATTATTAGTATTTAGACGTTATATTAATATAAAACCTGCGTTTAAAATTCGAAAAATAATTTTTTTGAAAAGTTTCATCCCTATTAATTTTTATTAAGCACTGCATAATACCCTTTCAGTATTTTCTTAAGGTTTGCTTTTGCCCGGTGAAGTAATGCATCGACTGCTGAGTCGGAAATTTCCATGACTTCTCCAATTTCTATGTAAGACAATCCTTCCACTTTATTTAATACAAACGCAGTTTTTTGGTTCGGAGGAAGTTGTTCCATTGCTTTAAAAAGAACCGCTGCGTTTTCTTTATTTTCCATACTTACTCCCGGATGAAAAAAATCAGGAGGGTCTATTAAAGGTTTATCGTTTTTCCCATAAAGGCTTTGAATAAAAGCAAATCGTTTTTTTCTTTTTTTCTTTCTTATATGGTCCATCGCTTTGGAAACGGTGATCCGATAGACCCAGGTGGAAAATTTCGATTCACCTTTAAAAGAAGAAACGGATTCAAATACCTGGATGAAAGTTTCCTGCGTTACATCTTCCGCATCTTCCGCATTTTGTAAAATACCTATTGCAGTGTTGTACACCATATCTTGCCAGGTATCTACTATATGTTTAAAGGCTGCCCTATCTTTTTTCTTGAGCAGCTCAATTAATTCCGTTTCAATCAAAACTATTATTTTTTATGCTAAAGGGGAGGGCCATCATGTCCGCCTCCAAAAGGACGACCGCCCGGGTTGCCACCTCTGCGGAAATCATCCTCTCTTTCGTTGTTGTTGCTTGCCTTACCTTTTCCAAAGGTCTTTAATTTGTAAGTAAATATCAGCATAAAATATTGTTGCAATACCTGGTTATTCACGTCTTGTATATAAGAGGAAGTAACATTGCGCGTGATACTTCTGTTTTGCTTTAAAAGATCAAATACTGAAAGTTTTAACTCACCCATTTGATTCTTTAAAAATTTTTGTCCTATGGCCACATTCCACAACCAATAATTTGTGTTATTTGCTCCTGATAAACCGCTATAATATTGATTGTTTAAATCGTTATTAAAAAACAAACCTTTTTTCGTAAGAAGGTTTGCGCTGATACCGGCCACCTGCATAAAATAATTATTATTTAAAGACGGCTCAATAGTATTTTTTACCGTATTTATATTGGCTGAATAATTAATATTGAAATCGATGTATTCGCTAATATTACTGGAGAAAACAACACCAACATTATAATTAAATGTCTTTGAAATATTCTCTACATTATTAAGTAAGCCAGGAAGATTAGTAAAACTAATACCGCCATTAAAGTTGATATTGGATTTTATAAATTTTAGCGGCAGTGCATACGTAAGAAATGATCTTGCGCTTAAATATCCATTTAAATTTATTGGTTTTGAAATTTGGGAACCTTTATTAAGCGTTACAGAGTTCGTTAGCACCGAATCTTTTGATGCCGTATAAGTTGCATTCGCCACATAATTGCTGGCGGTTTGCAAAAATAGGTTTGCAAAAAAACTTTGGGCTTTTGGCGTGTTTGTATAATTATACCTTACTATCAGGCGGTTATTGTATTGTTGTTGTAAATCAGGGTTACCGGTTGTATAAAAAAACTGGTTGGAGTTATTGATCACATTTTGCAACTGGGTAACTGATGGCGGGCTTACGTTTGAGCGAAAAATAATACGAAGATTACTTTTGCTGTCAAGCTTAAATCGTGCAAAAACATTTGCAAGAAAGTTACTATAAACATTATCAATATGAGAAGTCTGCGGAAAAGCCTGGTCACTTTTTAATTCTGAATATTGATAAGAAACTCCTGCAGAAATTATATTATTTCTATCACCGCGGCGAAAAGTAATTCCAGCGTTTTGAGTGTTATACGTGTTGTTGAATTTATTGCTCAGGCTCGTATCTAACAATGAATATTTAGCTGATCCATTATCATAATTAAAAGTTTCCTGGTCGGCAGTATTAGTTGAAAAAGAAGGATTATAATTTGCCTGCAATTGTCCTTTTTTTCCAACAGGCTCCGTATAAACAAGGTTAAAACTGTATTGATTGTTATGGTTTTTTTGATTCGAAAGTTGTTGCAACGAATCGATGAGCGTGGTTGATTTAAAATAAGTATTGATAGCATTCAGATAATTGTTACCCAACTTATCACTGACGCTGTTATTAATGCCAAAGGATAAACTTCGTCCACGTTTTTTAAACCCGTGTCTAAATAAAATCTGATTGCTTAGATTATTTCCATGAAAATTACTTGTAAGATCGTTATCTGTCTGGCTAATTCTATCAAGCCTATTCACATCGATATAATTTATTCCATGAACATAGTTAGCGGAATTGTTCGTCTGAAAATTTAAATTAGAAGTTACTAAAACACTATTGCTTGAGTCAATTTTATAAGTGAGCCTGAAATTGACGCGATTGTTATAATTTTTACTATCCGATAAAGTATTTTCATCATAGTAATTACTGCTGTCTTTTGTAATTATATTTTGCTGGTTAACTGTTTGGTTATTAGAAATGGTGCTGTTATTGAAAAAATAACTGCCCGTTACATCAACTTTTTTACCCCAGGCATCGCTATAATTAACGCCTAAAGAGTTGGTTGCAGCAATACCATTTTGCTGCCCCACAGAAAAATTATTACCACCGCCGCGGCCACCCCTTTGACCGCCGCCGCCACGGTTACCGCTACTGGTAACGCCCAACAAATCCTGGCTTTGAAAATTTTGCAGGTTTACATTATTCATTAACCCGATAAACGAAATTCTTCTGTCGCCGTTGAAAAAACTTACATTTCCTCCGGCGCTATATCGGTCATCCGTACCCAAGCCGGCATATACGCGACCAAAATTACCATTACGCATATTCGCCTTTGTAACAATGTTGATTGCCTTTGTAGTGTTTCCATCATCGAAACCCGTTAGCTGCGCCTGGTCGCTTAACTTATCAAATACCTGTATTTTGTCAATGATTTCAGCAGGTAAATTTCGAAGTGTGGCTGTCGCATCATCACCAAAAAAATCACGGCCGTCCACCGTTACTTTTTTCACGGTCTCACCCATTGCAGTAACTGCGCCTGTGCTTTTATCCACCGTAATTCCGGGCATTTTTTTAATTAGGTCTTCACTTGTGGCATCGGGATTTACTTTGTATTGACTCGCGCCAAATTCCATGGTATCATTTTTTTGTTTCATTGCCGGGGGCGCGCCACTTATTACGACCGTCTGAAGCGTTTTGGCCGTTTTCGAAATAACAAGATTACCCACATTCACATTTGCCGTTTTTACGTCAATTTTTGTTGAAACAGTTTGATACCCAATAGAGCTTACCGTAAGTGTATAACCTCCCGCGGAAATTTCATTAAAGCTAAAACCACCACTTGCATTGCTTACGGCAGTAAAAACGGGCGAAGATGGATTCGATGAATTTAACTTTATCGTTGCATTGGAAACAGGGGAGTTGTCTGCAGCATCTTTCAGAACACCTGATACCGATTGAGCATTTAATGATGATGAAATTATTCCTGCAAAAAAAAGGCAAAATAAAATTCGATTCATAATACATGGTTAATTAGCTCATTTGACGTCCTAATAAAATAAAACCTGTGGAAAAAACTTTTTATTTAAATGAAAAGCAGTTTTTTTTGAATTTCTCTTCCTTTACCCCCAATAAATTGAATGAATTTTCCTGCTTTTTTATTTCATTAACATTACTAAAAAGCATTTCAATTATATTGCAGGTCCAAAAAGTAAAAATTATCATATGGATTATAATAAGATTGTTTCGGTAACAGGTTTAACGGGTTTATTTGAATTGCTTTCTTCAAAATCTGACGGAGCCGTAGTAAGATCGCTGGAGGACAACAGTACGAAGTTTGTGAGCACACGCCAGCACAACTTTTCACATCTTGAAAGTATCGAGGTTTTTACAACAAAAGACAATACCAATCTTGCAAATTTGTTTGGCGAGATGAAGAAAAGTAAAGAAAAGATACCTGAAGCTAAAGCGGATAACAAAGAATTGAAAGCCTATTTCGAAAAAGTTTATCCTGATCTTGATTTTGAAAGAGTGTATACCAGCGACATGAAAAAAATGGTAAAATGGTTCCAGATTTTAGATAAAAATAAAATCGAAATAAAAGTAAAATCTGCTGAAGAAATAGAAGAAACCGCAGTAGATAGCATGGTAAATGCGAAGCCTGGCCATAAAGAAACGGCACATGTTAAAGACATGAAACCGCAAAAATCAACCACACGCAAAATTGAAAGTCGCGGTGTAAAATAGTTTTGATAAATGTGATTTAATGATGAAATATTAGGCTGAATTATTAAAAAGACGTAATGATAGAAGCATCTGCAGACATAAAAAAGACCGAAAGAAAATTTCTTCCCCAGGATTTGAAGATTACCAACTGGGAAAGCATCGAACCGTTTTTCAAAGACTTATTAAACAGGGAAATTTCTTCCACCGAAAGCCTGAAGAAATGGCTGGTAGATTTAAGCGAGCTCGATGCGCTTATTAACGAAGATGCCAGTTGGCGCCAGATAAAAATGACCTGCGATACTACTGATAAAAACCTGGAAGATGCCTTCAATTATTTCTGTATGGAAATACAGCCAAAAATTCAGCCATACGCAGATGCACTAAATAAAAAACTGATTAATTCTCCTTTTGTCAAACAATTGAACCAGGAAGAATATTTTACTTACCTGCGTTCCGTTAAAAAAAGCATTGAGCTTTTTAGGGAAGAAAATATTCAGATACAGGCCGAACTTGCAGTATTACAACAGCAATACGGAATGATTACCGGCAAAATGATGATTGAGGTTAACGGTAACGCATATACGCTGCAACAGGCTGCTAAATTTTTAGAAAGTCACGATAGAAGTTTGCGTGAAGAAGTTTATCGTAAAATAAATGCGAGAAGGCTGGAAGATAAAAATGTTTTGGATACTCTTTTTTCGCAGCTAATAGAAAAGCGTAACCAGGTTGCACTTAATGCAGGTTTTAAAAATTACCGTGATTATAAATTTAAAGAGCTTGGCCGTTTTGATTATACAAAAGAAGATTGTTATCGCTTTCACGATTCAGTGAAGTTGCATGTTTTGCCGCTAGTAAATAAAATTTATGAAAAGAAAAAGAAAAAATTAGCACTTAGCGATCTTCGCCCGTGGGACCTGGAAGCAGAGCCCGAAGGAACAAAAGCATTAACGCCTTTTGCAAGTGGTGATGAACTTCTAAATAAATCTATTGATTGTTTTACGCAGCTTCGCCCATTCTTCGGAGACTGTTTAAGGCAGATGAATAAAATGAAACACCTTGACCTTGAAAGCAGGAATGGTAAAGCTCCCGGAGGCTACAACTGCCCGCTTGCAGAAAGTGGAGCGCCCTTCATTTTTATGAACGCTGCGGGTCAAATGCAGGATGTAACCACTATGGTGCATGAAGGCGGACATGCTGTCCAGTCATTTCTAACGCACAAGCTTACCCTAAATGCTTTTAAAGATTATCCGATGGAGATTGCTGAAGTAGCTAGTATGGCAATGGAGCTTTTCAGTATGGATCATTGGGATGTATTTTTTGATAATAAAGAAGATATTAAAAGAGCAAAGGAACACCAGCTTGAAAGAACAATAACCATTTTTCCATGGATTGCTATAATAGATAAATTTCAGCATTGGATCTATGAAAATCCGGGCCACACTGTGGATGAAAGAACAAAGCAGTGGGTTGAAATTATCAACGGTTTTTCTGATGACGAAATTGACTTCAGTGGGCTGGAAAAATTTAGGGAAAATGGATGGCAAAAGCAGTTACATTTATTTGAAGTTCCCTTTTATTATATTGAATACGGAATAGCTCAGCTCGGCGCTATCGGCTTGTGGATGCAATACAAACAAGATCCGGAGCAAGCACTTGATAACTATATGAAAGCGCTTAGCCTTGGTGGTACTAAAACCTTGCCAGAGCTTTATAAAGCAGCCGGTCTTACTTTCGATTTTTCCTCGGAAAATATTAAAACACTCATGGATTTTGTGAGCGAAGAAATGGATCACCTCTAAGACTAAAACACCTGTTTATTTTCTATATTTTTAAAAAGTAAATTTGCCTGCCATTAAATTTACTAACGGCACCGCCAACTATCATCTGATCTCAGAAATCTCCTGTTAGAGAATTATAAATCAATTTTTTTTTCTTTTTCATTGCTATTGATTGAATTACCTTCCCCCTGTTTAATTTCTGAAATGCTTGTTCCTATAATTATTTACTTTCTTTGCGCATTAAACTCTAATCGATAAAATATGTGGAAACGCCTTGCAAAATTTGTTTTAAAAAATCGCATAATTCTTTTAATCCTGTTATTTGCTTGTACAGGTGTAATGGCTTTTTTTGCGGCTAAAATAAAATTAAGCTACGAATTTTCTAAAGCTATCCCCATTGATAATCCGAAGTACCAGGATTATCTTTCCTTTAAAAACAAATTCGGTGACGATGGAAATCTTTTGGTTATAGGCGTTCAAACTGATAGCTTTTTTGGAATTAATAATTTCAAATCCTTTCGCGACCTTAATAACGATCTAAAGAAAGTACCTGATGTTGAGAATGTATTAAGCGTATCAAATGCTGTAGATCTTTTAAAAGACACGGCTTCACAAAAATTAATTGCGAAGCCCATTTTTCCGGCAAGTCTTAATTCACAACCGGATTTAGATAGCAGCAGGAAATTATTTTATACGCTTCCCTTTTATAAAACATTACTATATAATCCAGCTACGGGCGCATACTTAATCGCGGTTCGCATTAATAAAGAAATACTTAACTCGCCGGGCCGCACCAAAGTCATTAATAACATTATTAAAGCAACTGATCAATATACTTCCCGCACAAATATTCAAACACACATAAGCGGCCTTCCTTTGATTCGTACGCAAGTAGCAGACAGAATTGCGCGTGAAATGAAATGGTTCATAATTGGTTCCCTCGTGCTTTCCGCATTGATCTTGTTATTAATGTTCCGTTCTTTAAGTACTACACTTTTATCGTTACTGGTAGTAATTATTGGCGTGATTTGGAGTGTTGGAATTACCTGGCTTTTCGGCTATAAGATCACGTTACTAACCGCACTTATCCCCCCGCTTATTATTGTAATCGGCATTCCTAACTGCATTTACTTTTTAAATAAATATCATTCTACCTATAAAAAAACAGGTAATAAAGAACAGTCCTTAATTGATATGGTGAGCAAAATGGGTGTAGTAACACTTTTTTGCAATTTAACTGCCGCTATCGGTTTCGCGGTTTTTGCACTTACCAATAGCGCTATTCTTAAAGAGTTTGGCCAGGTTGCCGGCATAAGTATTATGCTCATTTTTGTTATCTCGTTCATACTATTACCAGGCGCCTTAAGTATTATGCCAGCGCCAGGCGTTAAGCAACTGAAATACCTTGATGTAAAATTTTTTACCAATCTTTTATTAAGAATTGAACGCTGGGTGCTTCATCATAAAAAAGTCGTCTATGCCATTGCGTTAGTTGGGATAGTGTTTTCTATTTTTGGAATAATGAGACTACAAACGGAAGGTTTTATAGTAGACGACCTTCCAAAGACTGATAAAATTTATACCGATCTTAAATTTTTTGAAAAAAACTTTAATGGAGTTATGCCTCTCGAAATAGTTATCGACACAAAGAAAAGGTTTGGCCTGGCAGGTACGCGCGTATTGCCTGTACTTAATAAAATGGATTCGCTTTCAATGTACATCACCGCGCAAAAAGAAATGGCGAGGCCGCTATCCATTGCTGAAGGAATTAAATTTGTAAAACAAGGATTTTATGATGGGGACTCTTCTTATTATTCTATTCCTGATTCTTACCAGGCTGCATTTTTAAGCAGCTATCTTAAGCCGGGTAATGATAGTGGCAATTCAAAAAACAGCCTGACAGGCTTGCTAAGCAGTTTTATAGATACTGCCCGCGAAAGCACACGCATGAGTATCGACATGGCAGATGTTGGAACCAAAAGACTGCCGGTTATTTTACAAGGCATCAGGAAAAGAACTAACGAACTTTTTGATACATCGAAATACAAAGTAACATTTACGGGTACAACAATTACCTTTTTAGAAGGCAGCATCTTTATTATAAATGGCTTAAAGGAAAGTCTTTTATGGGCCTTTTTATTTATCGCATTGTGCATGCTTTATTTATTCAAATCTTTTCGCATCCTGGTTTGTTCGCTCATACCAAACCTTATCCCTTTGGTGGTTACTGCGGGCATCATGGGTTGGGCAGGTGTGCGGCTCAAACCCTCCACTGTACTTATTTTTAGCGTCGCGCTTGGCATTGCGATCGATGTAACGATCCGGTTCCTTGTAAATTATAAACAAGAACTTCCTTTAAATAATAATGATGTCAAAAAAACGATTTCGGAAACGATTAATCATACCGGGTTAAGCATTTTGTATACTTCACTTGTACTGACCGCCGGATTTATAATTTTTTGTTTTAGCGGCTTTGGAGGCACACAATCTTTGGGATGGCTTACTTCGATTACCTTACTCACCGCTACATTAACTAATCTTGTTCTTCTCCCGGTCCTATTAATCGACTTAACAAAAAAGAAAGTTTAATAAGAAAATTCTGATTTGAAATTTGGGCGCTTAACTCAAAAAGATTCGTTTTTTTTCTTCTTTCATTTATGGAACCGGGTCATGGCCATGGCCTCCCCACGGGTTACAGCTCGCCACTCTTTTTAACGTAAGCCATAAACCCTTCAACGGTCCGTATTTTTTGAAAGCCTCAATACCGTATTGCGAACAGGTAGGCGTATAACGACAGGATGCGCCAAGCCACGGTGATATAATTAGTTGATATAATCGAATGAGTCCAATAAATGGCAGCGACAATATTTCTTTTGCGGTCTTCATCAATTTTAATCCGGTGATTTATGGGAGATTTTAAGGACGTAAAGTTATCGCAGTAATTATAAACAAATTAAAGTCTATTAAAAAAGGAAAGCTAAAAAATTGCCTC
>JBBRSV010000045.1:0-32012 GCA_038245055.1 Chitinophagales bacterium
CTTCTACTTTTTTTTTATCCGATACCTACAAAAACTAATTCAATCCGACGAAAACCTCTAAGAATAATCCAAACCATCCTTTAAAAAACTTATCCCTGGAATTAAATTATTTAAGCCTGCAGAAATGCGGGCTTTTTTTATGCATTCTAAATATGTCGGCTTTGCCTTTGCCATTCCTCTTGAAAAAAAACCATAAAGTAACACCCGGAAAGATTTTATGTCTCTTATCTTATTAGCGCCTGCACGGCCATTCAATAATGCTATACTTTATTATTTTCTTCATATGATTTAGCGGTTACTAAACTTTCAAAAAAGTGGAAGAATTTCATGGGCAATATTTAAGTTCCCTCTCCGGTGGCCATAAGAAACTTATTTGATAGTTATTTTACCGCATCAAATTTTCGTACTTATACGATGCTGACCGTAATTTCAATAGATAAATAATTAGGCAATACTGCTCTTGTGCAGGGTGTATCACCGGTATATCTTTGTACCAGAAGTTGATTGATGTTCAACAAACATTAATCAAGAATATCCAAATCCTTAGAAAAGAGCCTTATCCAACTATCCAATAGAAAAGTCATAATCTGATATCAGTCAACTTCTACTTTTTTTTATCCGATACCTACAAAAACTAATTAAATCCGAAGAAAACCACCGAAAGAATAATCCAAACCATCCTTTAAAAAACTTATCCCTGGAATTAAATTATTAAAAAGACCTTGCCAAAAGCAGGGTCTTTTTACGTTTAGATTGATAAAATGTGTCTATTAATTCCTCATTTAAATGAAAGCGATTTTTTTTGAAGTAATAATTATTCTTAGTTGAAATTCTTACTTGAATGAACGGGGCTCTTATTTTAAAAACCGGTAAGTGCATTTTATCAGGAAAATATTTCTTTCCTGTTGGGCAAAGGCATTATCAAATAAGCTTCTTGCCAAAGGTCTATCAAGATCGTTAAATGCATCAGGCGTATTGCCTTGCGACCACACCAAATATAATTCTGAGCCTGCGCGGTATTCCCAGCGCAAAACAAGATTTGAACGAAACTGAACAAAATTGAAATCTGGTTTATTAAAGCTATAATCTATTATCCCGTCACCGTTTTCATCTACTGAATACACACCATTATTGTAATGGATATTATTAGAATTATAGGTTTGAAAACGGTCATCGTAATTCTTTGCAAGTGGGTTAGTCACGTAGCCAAATTTATCGTAAACAGGCCTCGTAATATAAGGCTGGCCGTAATATTGAATGGTCAGGTCGGGCGTCACATTATAACTTAACCTTCCCGTAAACCGAAGCGTTTTTTGCTTCACTTCACTCACGACGCTTCTTGTTGCATTGTTGTAAGTCACATTGCTTACAAACTGATCGCGGCGGCGGTAATAATAACTGTATTCTCCGCTTAAGGTGATTAATAAGGCATTTAGTGGCTGAAAATATACATCCAGCTCATAGTCATTACTTTGAACAGTATGGTCGAAACCCCAGGCGTTAGACATCTGGAAACTATTATAAACTTTTTTTCGGGAGTCGGTAACCAGGTAAAAATTGTGACCCATGCCACCGGGGTGACGCAGCGCCGAAGCGCCTCTTAGGGCATTATTACTGATCTCGTATGGGTTCCAGGTGAGGCCGGTACCTGATTGCCAATTATTTTTAAATGTTCCGTGAGCATTAAAATTAAATGCCTGGTAAAGAAATTTGCCGCTGTAATCCCATCTTGACCAGTGATTATAATTGAGACGGGCATTGCGGAAAATAGAAAATGGCTGCTGATAATGCAATCCAATCCAGGTGAAATGATTGATCTCATTGGCGGTAAGCATAAAGCCAATATCATTTAATTCCAATTCAGGCGAACGCAACGTAATACCCGTTTCAAACTTGAGAACTTCACCATGCTTGCCAGATTTTCCACCGGTCTTTCCGAACTTAAACGTAGCGCCCGTTCCTGTAAGCGAAGTGCGGTTTGGGTTCACTGAGAGGGCTTTTGCATCTGGCCGTTGAAAGAGGTGTTCAAAAGCCGTTTGCGTATTTAATATCGATGCTTTATTTCCCTTTAAATGGCTGAAAACAATGTTGCCTTTAATATACCAGGTTTTCTTCTTCCAATAATGTAAAAAATCAAAACCACCGGAATAGGCTTCGCGATTTAATATATTATCAAGCCCGTGTTCACGGTTTACAGCTGTTAATACTCCACCGATGATGGTGTTGCCGGACTTACTATCTTTTTGAATTCTTGAAACAAAATAATTTGTGGCTGGCTCCACCAATTGGGTTGAACGGTGGCCGCCATTGTCAATCGTAGCCAGTTCTCTTTGAGTTACTGTTTCCAGCACACCGATACTCCATCCCTTTCGTGTTTTACCGCTAAATTTTGCTGCGCCGAGAATAGCGGTGTTCAGGGGTATTTTCGCAAATTCTCCGCTATCAAGACTTACATTTCCATGCGGTGAACTTCCGATACGGCGGGAATAAAATAAAAGATCAGCGTCATAATCACCGCCAGCTTCGGATCCCGTTAGTTGATATTTAAAGATATTACTGCTTTCAATAAAAAAAGGCCGCTTTTCCTCAAAATAAGTTTGATATCCATCAAGCCGCACCTGTGAAGGATCTGCCTCCACCTGGCCAAAATCCGGATTCACTGTAAAGTCGAGAATAAGATCATTTGTAACCGCAACTTTTCCATCAACGCCACCAGTTAGCTTTTTATCAAATCCTTTCGCAAAAGGGTTCCCCGCTTCCTTTTTATATTTATCAGCCTGGGCAATTATATAAGGCGCTATTTCCACCTGCCGGTGCATTGGAATGTTTTTTAAGCCGTGCAACTCGCCAAAGGCGCTTACCCACACGCCGGATTTTTGTGGAATAAGTTGCCATGTAGATCGCTCTTCTTTTCGAAATAAACGTCTCGTAATTTGGAAACCCCAGGTTTTATCGGGCTCGCTGTTGTAACGTAGCTGGCTGAGCGGAATTTTTACCTCTGCCGTCCAGCCATCTTTACCTATATGAGTTTTGGCAAACCAAATCGGGTTCCAGTTAGCATCCCAATTATTACCGTTATCAGAAATAAATTCATCGCTGCGAACCCCGGAAACAGAAAGCGTGAATGAAAATGCTGTGCGCTTGTCGTGATAACTGTCAATATTTATTTCCACCCAATCGCCGGGAAATTCATCACGCCTGCCCATGCGCCTTACTATTGAATCGGGAGCGCTGTCTTCACATAAATAGGCGATGTAAAGAAATTTATCATCATAAAGAATTTTAAATTTCGTTTGCTGCGATGGTTTTTTGCCTTCGTTTGGCTGCGACTGTGTAAAATCTCCTCCCCATTCTACTGCGTTCCAGGCCTCTTCTGAAGGTATTCCATCAAGAATAATGGTTTTTGTTAGTCTGTCAGTAACATAACTTTTCCTGGCAATTGATGAATCCTGGGAATGACTTTTAATACTGATAAAAAGAAAAAATAAAAGGAAACCTGGCAGGCTGGTTTTGTTCATGCGGCAATTATAATAATTGTCTGGGTTTTAGAAAGGGGATATTTTAAGAGTGGTAATTCAAAATATATAGAATCATAATTCTTAGCATTTTATTGGAGATTTTAAACAATTTAAATCAAGTAAACATCTTTCTCAATATGCTCTACAAATTTGGCGAATAAACTTTTTTAAACATTAGAATTATGTTAACGTCTATAGGCACAGGTATTGACCAGATGAATTGCTTACTAAAAAAAATCACCTTCTAAATAGATCAATGTCCACACTATTATTTGACGCTGAACCAGCCGGCCAATATTTCAACCAAACTCTATCAAATACTTTTCTCAACGTGGCTTACGGTAAAAGCGCCGCACAACGAATGGATATCTATCTGCCCGCTAATCGATCGGCAGCAATTACTAAATCGCTTATCTTAATTCATGGGGGTGGCTGGAACAGTGGGAGCCGGCATAATATCACCTCCTATATTGATAGTTTCAAAAAGCGAATTCCTGAGTATGCCATTTTTAATGTTGACTATACTTTGGTAAATGCCCATGTAACTTTATCAGTTTTGGAAAATGATATTAAAGAAGCCGTAGATTTTATTTCCGCGCATGCGCCACAATATAAAATTAATCCCGGAAAGCTAGTGTTGCTGGGGATCTCAGCTGGCGCACACCTTGCTTTATTGCAGGCTTATAAATATGATGAGCCAAAAATTGCTGCTGTAATAGACTTTTTCGGCCCTACAGATCTTATTTCTATGTACACCAAGCCGTGGCATGCGATGATACCGCATTTACTGGAAGCGCTTTTAGAAGGAAGCCCGGGAACCAATCATTACGCCTATAAAAATGCAAGTCCTTCAAGTTTTATCAACGCCGAAACTCCTCCGACCTTGATCCTTCATGGAAATCAGGATTTTATCGTGGATATTTCGCAATCAAAATCGTTGCATGAGAAATTATTGAGCGCTGCTGTAATTAGCCATTTAGAAATAAATAACGCCGGCCATGGCTGGTTTGGAACTCCTTTAAGTAATTCATTTGATAAGATCGCTACTTTTTTAAAGCAAAATTTACGATAGGTTTTTTTCACCGGCGGAGGTATTTGAAGGGTGCGAATCAATTGGCGAAACCGGGCATTATTTTTTCATACTACAATTAAATATTAATAATGAGCCAGGCATTTGTAAAGGAAAGTGAAGAGCAATGGCTGCACGAAGTGTTGCCCACTTTGCCAGCATTGATCATGTATTTATCTCGAGAGAATAACGGTGTAAGGGTGTACGAACAAAAAAGATTTATTGAGCCAAAAGGTGGAAACGAAGTTTATGTAATGAGTAATGGTTTATCCTTTAGCAAAGATGAACACGGTAAATGGTTTGTAATGTAAGGCGCTATTTTAGCGAAAGAATTTGATCAGGCTTTCTAAAATGAAACCATGCCCGCGCTTTCAGGCAATGCCCATCGCTTCATCTGCAGACTTCTTTACAATTCCTAAGTCGTTTACACCTTTGAAACCGCTAAAGCCACAGGAGATGCGAGTCTCTGCGTCTAGTTGAATTGGCTGGCCGCCTTCCCAACCCATAAGATCTGGTAATTCTATTCCAAAATCGTGGTAATTAAGTTTGTCGGTGAATACCAATCTTTCAAATTCCCCCGTTCTATAACCGGTTATCCAAACCTGCGAGGCTTTGCGATAGGCAACGTCATAAAATTTTCTTCCTCTTAACTTATCATCGCCCCAAATTTTTCCATATATATTTCCTGCATCGTCAATAATACATACAGCTACATTTCCGGCCGAAATGCTCCAATCCAGGTCGCTGGATTTAAAAGCCGGAATTCGCGAGGAAATGTTTTCAAATATTTTGTTGATTACCCGCTGCAGTTTTTGATTATCCATTTTTTTAAATTTTCATTTTTGATGCCCCGCCTTATTTCGCGGCATGCCGAAAATCATTTCAAAACTAAATATAAGTGATGAATTTCTTGCAGATTGTTTATGAGAAAATATGATTGAAGATTCAGCCATCTAATACATTTTTTGTTCAATTTTTTATCGTTTCATTGACCGCCAAAAAGTACGTCCGAATGTTGCCTTCGTCAATGCGCTAATTCCTTTTTTATTCCCTGGCACATGGATTTTATTTCCTCATAGGACTCATTAGAATTTTGGTCTTTATTAAATTTTATTTCAAGAAAACCGGGATTTTTTTTCATATAAAATTGAGTATGGTCGTCAAGTGTAAGCGTTGCATCCGTTTGCGTATTTGTAAAAGAAATATTGTTTTTCCTGCCAATAAAGGAATTCATATATTCTGCTACATCATGGGTTCTGCTCTTCGGAAAATAGGCTTTCATAGAATACTCGTGTTCTGAATCCTGGAACGTAATACTAATATCATGATCGTTGTGGAGGCAAGACGTAATTGCAGCGCAGGCAACCAGGTAACAAAGCATGGTGGTTAACTTTTTCATTGTAACTTTTTAAAGAATAAAAAAAATAATTAGATTGACCAGCATTGCCGGTTTATTATTTTCTATAAAGTTGAAGGTGTTGAATTACACGATGAAGTTGACTACAAAAATAGCCAGCAAATTTGCAATTTATTATTGTTTACATAAGTGGCAATAAGCATCAGGTAAGCGGAAAATTTCCCTTTGAGATTAGCTGTTTTTCAATTCATTGTACCTTTTTGAAAAAGAGGGTATCAATGAAAGGTAATTATTTTAGCAATGTAATGATTCCCTTGTCTGTTTTTTCAACGCCATTCAGTCCGGTTATTTGCGCAACCCAAACATAAATATCCGGGGATTGCGGAATTCCCTGGAAGCTGCCATCCCATCCTTTGCTCATGTCAGCGCTTTCAAATACCTTTTGCCCATAGCGATTAAATACAGTAAGGTGATATGCCTTAACCGCAAAGGTATACTTCACCCTGAAAACATCATTTAACCCATCACCGTTAGGCGTAAACGCATTTGGAAAAACAACATTACAAAGGCCGGCCCTGACAACAATCTTTTGGGAAGCTGTACCGCATATATTACTGATTTGCAAAGTATAGATGCCGGTATCTTTCGCAGCAAAACTTTGTGTTGTACTTCCATCTTGCCACAAATAATTGGCGGCCAATTGTGAGGCAGGCTGGAGAATAAGTGTTTCGCCCTTGCAAATAGTAGTATCCCTGCCCAACGTAAACTTTGGAACATCTAAATAATTAACGGCGATCGTATCGCTGGCGATGCAACCATTTAGGTTCACGCTGACATAATATAAACCAGGTGCCGTTACCAAAAAATCGTCCATCGTAGATCCGTCCTGCCATACATAACTTGCATCGCCATATTGTATGTCAAAGGCTAAGGTATTTCCCCGGCAGAGCGTAGTATCATTTCCCAGGCTAAAAATGGGATTATCTTTGTAACTGATAACAACAGTGTCCTTCACAGTGCAACCTTGCTGAACTACCGTTAACGAATAGACGCCGACTTTGCTGATTCGATAGCCACTTCCGGTGCTGCCATCATTCCATAAGTACGAGGCACCTGGAAGATTAAAATTATAGGTATAAATCGTGCCCTGGCAAAGGGTCGTATCATTCCCCAATATTTGAAATGGCGGACCAATATTTAAAATTTGTATTGTGTCCGATGAAGTACAACTGTTCGCTGCGGTGACTTTCACAAAATAGGTTCCCTGCCTGCTCAATGTAACGCGCCTTGACGCCGCGCCGGTGCTCCATGCGTAATTTATAAATCCTGAGCCTGCATCTAACGTTACCGGTTGATTGGCACAAATGCTGGTGTCATTTCCTAAATGAACAGTTGCCGATGTAAGAATGCGTACATGAACTGTATCGGAAAAAATACATCGCGGCCATTTCTGGCCAATAGCGATGTAGGAAGTATCAACGGTGGGAGATACAATTACAGATTGCCCGGTATCAGCGCTTATTTTATAGGCAGGTTGCCAGGTATATTTTTCAAAGCCCGGCGTGGCGGTGAGTCGAACGGGAATATTATTACAAATTGCCGTGTCATTACCGATGCTGAAAGCGAAATCTACAGCACTAATGTTTATCGTATCTGAATATTTGTTACCACATTTATCAGTTGTCGAAACAAAATATTTGCCCGGTTTAATAACTGTGAAGGTTGAGTCGCCGCTACCATCCTGCCATTTATAAATAGTAAATCCCGAGCCTGCATGTAGGATCATTTTATTGCCTTTACAAAGCAAAGTATCCGGTCCCAAATTAATAGCATCATGCAATTTTATAAGCGTAACGGGCAGAGAATCCGTTGCTACAATACATTTGCCTTCAGGCAACGAAGCATATAAATTTCCCTGCCAATTAATGTTCTTAAAATGTATAAGTACGGTAGAATCATTTTGAGGGCGCAGGCTATCTATGGCAGTTGAATCTATTTTCCATTGGGTAATGCCACCACAGGCTACATTTTTATAAGTACTAAAAACCACGGACGCCTGGCTGCCGCAAAAAGCGCTTCCATGAATTTTTATGCTGTCGCAGGAATTTAATTGCTTGCAGGGATCTGAAGATAAAATGTGCAGTGTATCATTTGAAGTAAGCGTATAATTAACAGGTGCCACTTTATGGTTTATGTTGATACCAAGAGATGCATAAGACATGTCTTCGATAATATGAAGGTGCAAAAATTGCATCAGGAAAATTTGAGTACCGAGGCACGCTGAAGAAGTATCACTATTATGCATTTTTATAAACTCGATAAAAGTATTAGAGCCACCTTCAAAATACGATTGCGTGTATACATATCCGTTATCAATCGTATACCTGAAACTTCCTGGTTCGGGTAACGCGATGTTATTATAAATTTTCTTTCGTTGATTTAAAAATTGTTGATTTTCAAATGCACCAAAATAAAGTGTAGCATTAAGCCGGTTATTGTATTGGAAGAGTAAGATGAGGCCTTTCCCTTTTTCATTAAAAAAAATATTATTATTGAAATAATTGGTGTGTAAAGGCGAGCTGACCGTATATGCATTTACGAGGTCAAAAGAAGCGTTGAATTCCATCACGCCGAAATGATCAATAATTGGAGTGTTATGCAGGAAATCAGAAAAAAGCTTTCCACTAACAATAAAGTGCCCGTTAGATAAGCGCGTACATTGATTATAATAATAAGTAAACGTTTTATTTAGTTCGACATTTTTATCAGTGTAATCGGGCCTATAAAACCGCTTCTTAAGAACGTCGCCGGTATTATAATCCAGTGTTAGAAAGTTTACAGCTGCTGGAATTGAGGCGTTGTCATTTCCATGGCTTATGCCTACTTCCAATAGCTGTCCATTTTGAAAATATACGGCAAGGCCCTCAGCTCCTTCGTTAGTACCTGTTGTATTTCCATAGTTGGCATCCCAAATTAAATTGCCCGATTTATCAAGCCTGATGATAGTTTCAGCCAGCTCTGTATTGCCATTGCTTTCAGTAGTGCCACATAAAAACAAATCTCCATTTAAACCTTCTGCCAAACTATTTATATTTATAGAAATCTGCGGATAGTTATTGACAAGGGTCGTATGCAATCCCTTTTGCCAAATTATTTTTCCATCGCCCGTTAAACGGTAGACAATCGTATTACTGTTATTAAGAATTGCGGTAGTATCAATACTGCCCACACAAATAATATCTTTATTAGAAAGCTCAAACGCGTTAAACATAAAAAAAGTAAAAAACGTTCCGGGCGTGGGATCATCAAATTCTTTTATCCAGGAAACATTTCCCATGTTATCTACCTTAATGATTAAAGCATAACCGCTCTCTATAAAATTAGCTTTAGTAGTATCATAGATCAGTCCTAAAATGAGTGTGCCATCATCTGCTGTAGGAACCATTCTTTGTACATAGATCCAACTGCCGCTTGTATGTAAAAGGCGCACAAAAGAAGTATCTCTACACGTTGGAAGCGTTTGGGGTAATTCGCGAAGAGGATTATTTAAGTCTTTTTCAATCGGTATTTCCTGCACTCTTGTCTTAATAAAATCTCTTACTAATTCAGGCGATTGTAACTGAGTAAAAGACAACCGGTTTTCGGGGGCTGGCTTATTTGTTTTTGCTTTGCCAAATGACTTAAATTGGCTGACTTTAGAATTTGCTTCAAGGATAAACTTTCTACTTATCTCTTCATTGTTAGTTTGGGAAAATGAACTTACATAACAGAAAGCAAAAAAGGCAAAAGCGCAAGCAACCTTCATAACCTAAATTTAAGCTTTTAATGCTGCTGCTAGTGGAACTTTTTATGTAAACAGAAAATTAAAAGTCACCCTGATTAATGGGAGATTCTAAAGGTAGTTCCATGTAAAATATGGAACCGTTTCCTTCTTTGCTGATGAAGTGCAGAGAGCCGGCTTGTCGTTTTATTATTTCATTTCAAATATCAAGGCATGATTTCATCCTGTAGAACCTGGCGATGTTATCCATAAAAATTTCTCGGGAACAGTCCTAAAGCACGTCGGGGTTATTGTGATTACTAAGTTAGTTTTGATTTAGTTTTTCAATGAAGGAATTTTTTATTTCCTCTATTTTTTCCTTTTCATGTGCGTCTTTATTTTCAACTGAAAGTGATTCGATTTTCTCCTGCAGCTCCTCTTCAAATATTTTTTTATGATTGTCGTAAGCTTCTTGCGTTAATTCTTTAGAAGCCATACTTCTGTTTTCATATTTTGTCTGTAATTCTGCCAGGTGATTATCTAATCTTTCCTGTGCAAAACGGGAAAATATCTCGATTGGATTTTTCTCATTACTCATCTTAAATTATTTTATGGTTACTTAAATATGGTTAATTATTGCCTTAGATATAAGCCCGTCTTATAATTTCAAATTCCTCAACCGTAAAGAATTCGCTATTACAGAAACGGAGCTAAAACTCATTGCGACGGCTGCGATCATGGGCGATAATAAAATTCCAAAAACAGGAAACAAAATCCCTGCCGCAATTGGAATCCCTAATGTATTATAAATAAAAGCAAACAAAAGATTTTGATGAATATTTTTCATTACGCCACTACTTAATTTTTTGGCCTTCGCAATACCGCGAAGGTCTCCCTTCACTAAAGTAATTTGCGCGCTTTCTATAGCTACATCCGTTCCGGTTCCCATTGCTATTCCCACATCCGCTTGTGCCAATGCTGGTGAATCATTGATGCCGTCACCGGCCATTGCTACTTTTTTACCTTCCCCCTGCAACCTTTTTATTTCTTTCAATTTATCTTCGGGCAAAACCTGCGCTTTAAAAGAAGTCAAGTTCAATTCATCAGCAACCGCCTTAGCTGTGCCTTCATTATCCCCGGTAAGCATGATTACTTTTATGCCATCGTCCAATAGTTCCTGAATCGCTTTTTTGGTACCTTCTTTTATTTTATCGGTAATTGTAATATACCCAACCGCTGCTTTATCAATGGAAATATAGGATACCGTTTTACCGGATTTTTGTTCAGCATTTACTTTCTCTTCCAGGTTCGCAGTTATGGTCGAACTGGTTTCGTCCATTAATTTTTTATTGCCCAACGCAATGGATTCGCCATCCAAATTTCCCGTGACACCCTTTCCGGTTATCGCTTTAAAATCCTTCACTTCTTTAAATGAAAGGCCTTGATCTTTTGCATATTTTACAATTGCATTTGCCAAGGGATGCTCACTATATTTATTGAGCGACGCAATTTTTTGTAAAACATCTTCCTCTTTAAAACCATCCACCACATACATATTGCCAACTGATGGTTTTCCTTCCGTAAGCGTACCGGTTTTATCAACAATCAGCGTGTCGATCTTATTCATTTTTTCCAGTGCCTCAGCATTCTTAATTAAAACCCCGGATTGTGCACCTTTGCCAACTCCAACCATGACAGACATGGGAGTTGCCAAACCTAACGCACACGGGCACGCGATAATTAATACAGCGATCGCATTTACAAATGCATATACATTCCTGGGTTCAGGGCCCATTGTTAACCAAACAAAAAAGGTGATAACAGAAATTATCACAACTACCGGCACGAAATATTTAGCGACTTTATCTGTCACTTTTTGAATAGGCGCGCGTGAGCGACTGGCATCATTTACCATTTTTATTATATGGGAAAGAAGTGTTTCAGCACCAACCTTTTGAGCTTTCATTACAAACGAGCTCGTAGTATTGATGGTTCCTGAAGTCACGCTGTCGCCTGTTTCTTTATCTACCGGCATTGGTTCGCCGGTGATCATAGATTCATCAATACTGCCTGCACCTTCGGTTACCACGCCATCTACCGGAATTTTTTCTCCTGGTTTTACACGTAAAAGATCGCCCGCTTTTATTTCATTTATGGAGATTATCTTTTCATCGCCGCCCGTTAATAATGTAGCGTTTGATGGCACTAATTTCAATAGTTCTTTAATGGCGCCACTTGTACGGCTGTGCGCTTTTGCTTCCAGCAACTGACCTAACAATACCAGTGTTATAATTACCGTTGATGCTTCAAAATAAACAAATACGCTACCGCTTGCGGTTCTGAATTGAGCAGGAAAAATACCCGGAAATAACATGGCAGTTACGCTAAAAAGAAACGCCACACTCGTGCCGATTCCTATAAGCGTAAACATGTTGAGATTCCAGGTGACTATTGAGCGCCACGCCCGTTGAAAGAACATCCAGCCTGCATAAAATATAACCGGGAGTGATAAAACAAACTGCACCCAATTCCAGCTTTCCTGGCGCATTACTTTCATTAGTGGATTATTTGAAAGCATGTCGGACATAGCGATGAGAAAGATCGGAACGGTAAAAGCCAGGGCGATTTTAAATTTCTTTAAAAGATTTTTATAGGTTTTATCTTCCTCTGCGGCAACAGGTTCCATCGAAACTAAATCCATTCCACAAATAGGGCAAGCGCCCGGCGCATCTGTTATTATTTCCGGGTGCATCGGGCAAGTATATTGTTCGGCATTCACCGGAGCAGCATGTTCTTTTTCTAAGTTCATTCCACAAACCGGGCAGCTTCCTGGTTTGTTATAAGTTTTATCACCCTCGCAGTGCATAGGGCAATAATAAACGCCCTCTTCATTATTTTGAGATGGAACCGGAGCTGGAGTTTGTGTTACTTTTTTCGTGTGAGTGTGCCCGTTATGAGCACCTGTTTTTTCGGCAAGCTGATATTTGGGATAGTTTTTTAAAGCAGATTTTAAGTCATCAGTCGGGACATGCTCTTTCATGGTAATAGCCGCTTCACCCTTTGGCAAATCAACTGAAACTTCTTCAACATTTTTTACGCCTGATAATAACTGTGTCACCTTTGCCTGGCATCCTGAACAACTCATCCCGGTTACGCTATATGTATGTGTCATTAATTTTTTTACACAAAGGTAGCCAACATCAAACATCTGATCATTACAGTATCCTGTATTTGAGTTGTAACATTTACAGGTTATCGATACTTTTCCTGCTGTTTTTGCCTAAAGATTTGTAAAAGGTAGGTGTGAGCCCGGTTTGCTTTTTGAATTGGTTGGATAAATAGGCTACGCTACTATATCCCAGCCGGTCAGCAATTTGAGATAGTGTCAGTTCATCATACTTTAATAATTCCTTTACTTTTTCAATTTTTTGCGCAATAAAGTACTTTTCAATAGTAGTGCCTTCTACTTCCGAAAAAAGATTGCTGAGATAATTGTAATCATGTAAAAGCTTCTGACTTATATGCTCGGAGAAATTCGTTTTTAGCTGGCCATCAGCATAATGAACCAAATCGACAATGGTATTCTTGATCTTCTCAATCAGCTTACTTTTCTTATCATCTATTAATTCAAAGCCGAAGGATTGTAAAGTTTTATTCAAATTATTTTTTTGTTGCTTATCCAATTCTTCTTCTATTTCAACTTCTCCAAATTCAATTTTTTCAGGATGAAGGCCAAACTTAATTAATTCATCTTTCACTACCATTTTGCAACGGCCACAAACCATATTCTTAATGTATAATTTCATCAATGCAATTTAAAACTACCTTCTAAATAAATTACTGAAAAAAATAGGCCCGATGTGGGAGGAATGCGATGAGTTGTTGACTACTTTTTTAACGAATTGAATTGTAAGTCTTACAATTTAATCTCCTCGTCGCTTTTGTCGTAAAAATGAAACTCGGTAAGGTGGTAATTACTATTAGGCTTTATAATAATTTTTTGCTTGTATTTCCATCGCCAGGCGAGGCGCTTTGATGGAAAGCCTTTTGTGAGATAAGCGTGCAAAATAGGGTGCACTTCTATGGTAAGCCCCGTATGCTTTTGCATTATGAGGTAACTGAGATTTTTTTCTATTTCATCTTCTAAAACAAGGGTAGATGAAATTTTTCCTGTGCCTTCACAACTTGGGCAAACTTCTGAAGTGTTGATGTTCATTTCAGGCTTCATACGTTGCCGTGTAATTTGCATCAGGCCAAATTTGCTGATGGGAAGTACTGCATGTTTTGCCCGGTCGGAGCGCATGAAACTATCCATTTGTTCAGCCAGTTTCTTTTTGTTTTCCATCAGCTTCATATCAATAAAGTCGACTACAATAATGCCGCCGATATCCCTTAACCTTAGCTGTCGGGTGATTTCAGCGGCCGCCTCCAAATTGGTTTCGAATGCGTTTTGTTCCTGGTTGTTACTTACACTTTTGTAACCACTGTTCACATCAATTACATGAAGCGCTTCCGTATGCTCAATAATTAAATAGGCACCGCTTGGGAGGTTTACCGTTTTGCCGAAAGATGCTTTTACCTGCCTTGTAATTCCGAAGCTGTCGAATACCGGTGAGCCATTGCTGTGAAAGGAAAGTATGTCCGCTTTCTCGGGCGCTATTCTTTGCAGGTAGGTTTTGGTATCGTTGAAAATATTCTTGTCGTTAACTACAATCTTATTAAAATCTTCTGTAAGTAAATCCCGCAAAATACTGTTCGTCTTCCCTTCTTCGCTCATAATTTTGCATGGCGCAACAGCACCGCTTAAATTCTTCTGGATATTCTTCCAGGTATTTATAAGAGAAAGTAAATCTTCATGAAGTTCAGTGGTATGTTTTCCTTCAGCGGCAGTCCGAACAATAACACCAAAATTTTTGGGTTTGATTGCTTCGATTATTTTTTGAAGGCGCTTCCTTTCTTCTGATGAATGAATTTTTCTTGAAACTGCAATAATATCATTGAAGGGAGTAAGTACTACGAACCTGCCGGGCAATGAAAGTTCGCAACTAAGGCGCGGACCTTTTGCCGCGATCGGCTCCTTTAATATTTGCACTAAAATATTTGGTTTGCCACTCAATACCTCAGAGATCTTACCGGTTTTTATAATTTCCGGCTCTGGTGTTATTGTTGAAAAATCAAAACCTGATCCTACCTTTTCGTTAATAGCAATCTTTGTGAATTTAAGAATAGAACGAACATAAGGGCTAAGATCGGTGTAATGCAGAAAGGCGTCCTTTTCAAAACCGACATCTACAAAAGCTGCGTTTAGGCCCGGAATTAATTTTTTTACTTTCCCTAAATACAAATCGCCTACAGCAAAGCTTGCATTGGCATTTTCATAATGCAATTCGACAAGCTTTTTATCCTCAAGCAAGGCTATTTCTACTGCCTGTGGGGCAGCATTTATAATAAGTTCCTTATTCAACTTAAAAGTCTTTAAATTAATTCTTATCTACACAGAAGGAATATCAGGCAATACCGGACGTACCGGGTACAGGAAAGTAAAAATAAGATTTTACTTCTTTTTATGGCGATTTTTTCTCAGGCGCTTTTTACGTTTGTGAGTGGCGATTTTATGGCGCTTTCTCTTTTTACCACAAGGCATAATTAACTTTTTTAAATAATTTATAAATAAAGCCGGATTAAAATCTGCTTTTAATCCGACAATGCTGCAATATGATTACACTAAATCCTTAGGGAGCGGTTTTTAATGCATTTATTCTTTGATCAACTTCCTTACTGAATGCCGGGTTATTTACCAAATGTTTACTTTGCTCATACCATTTGATTGCATTCTTCTTATCACCAGAACCCGCGTAACCATCTGCCAGCCATGATACGGCTTCCAGGTTATGCGGGTCAAAGGTCACGACTTTTAGAAGCCGGTCAATTCCTTTGTCATACTGGTGAGAGATTACAGCACCAATGCCAAGAACCATTTGGGCCTGCATATTATTTGAATCTTTCCGCACTACAGAAAGCAACTGCTGAATTCCCTTCATAGTTTGCTGTGGATCACCAATCATTCCCTGGCCGTAAACATAACAACTTCCTAATCCCACTTTCAGGTCATCATTTTCGGGATCCAGCTTCAAGGCCCTTTCAAATAAAGACGCTGCCGTCTCTGCTTCCCATGATTTTAGCGCCGCGCTATCTTCCCTTTTCATACTCTCTAAAATCAAATGGGCTGCAAAGGTGAGGTTTTTTTCCGAATTATCCAATTTGGCAGCCTCACTTAAATAATAAGCATAAGGAACAAAAAGCCCGGTAGAATCCTTCCAAAAATTAGCAAGTTGGCTCAACTGCTTTTCGGATTGGTTTTTTATGTCGCCACGGCTAATATTATTCTCCAGTTTTGATACATATATTAATTGTGATGGAGTAAGCTGTTGCTTATAGTTGGTAATGGCATTTTCAACATTAAACGTGGGAGCAGCAGCTTGTGCCGTAAAAGGGACAAAAGGCTTTGTAGTGGTTGTCTTGCCAAATAATAAAAGAGCGAACAGGAGAACAAGGCCACCAGCGGCCAGAATTATTTGTTTGATCAAATTAAAATAAAGGGAGGATTTTTTTCCCGCACAAAAGTAACATTATTGTGGCTTTCTATCGTGATTTCGCTCTTTTATATCCTGTATAAATTCTTTAGCAGGCTTAAATGCCGGGATATAATGTTCAGGAATTTGAACAGCAACATTTTTTTTGATATTTCTACCGATTTTCGCAGCTCTTTTCTTAGTAATAAAACTGCCGAACCCGCGAATATAAATATTTTCACCAAGGGCAAGCGATTCTTTTACTTCTTTGAAAAGTGTTTCAAGGGTTACCAAAACATCTACTTTTGGAATACCCGTTTTTTCTGAAATTTGATTGATAAGATCTGCTTTTCTCATTTTGTTACATTGAAACTAGTTGATAAATTTAAATTCCATATAATAAAATGTTTTACCTGGTTAGCACAAAATTATATTCTTTATTTTGAATTCATTTTGAATACTATAGCGCGCATCTTTGCTCTTTTTTTTCCTTTTGATATAACACGCTTCAATATTTAATGAAAAGTAAGAAATTTTTTTTTGAATTCTTAGTAAAATGGAACATTACTGAAAATAAAAGGGTTATGCCATGGAAAGGCGAAAAAGATCCCTACAAAATATGGGTAAGTGAAATCATTTTACAACAAACGCGGGTACAACAAGGCCTTGGCTATTATAACCGCTTTATTGAGAAATGGCCGAACGTGAAAAGTCTTGCCGCGGCGCCAAAGCAGGAAGTTTATAAACTCTGGGAAGGCTTGGGTTACTACAGCCGTTGCAACAATTTAATCGCATCTGCAAAATATATTGCTGACGAACTTGATGGAAAATTTCCGGATAATTTTGATGACCTGTTACTGTTGAAAGGCGTGGGCACGTATACCGCTGCCGCTATTGCTTCCTTTGCCTTCAACCTACCTCACGCCGTTGTAGATGGAAATGTTTTTAGGGTATTGGCAAGATTTTTTGGTATTAAAATTCCAGTGGATACAACGGAAGGGAAGAAATTTTTCACTGCTCTTGCAGGGGATTTAATAGATAAAAAAGACCCTGCAAGTTATAACCAGGCGCTGATGGATTTTGGCGCCACCGTTTGCAAACCTGCGTTGCCTTTGTGTGATGCCTGCCCTCTTCAAAAAGCGTGCATCGCCTATAAGAAAGATCTTGTAAATGAATTGCCGGTTAAAGAAAAGAGTGTGCGCATCAGAGAGCGGTTTTTTAATTATCTCGTGGTTACCAGTGGCGACAAAACATATGTAAATCAAAGAACTGGTAAAGACATTTGGCAGAATTTATATGAATTTATATTGATGGAAACTGAAAGCCAGCTTCCTGAAAAAGAAATAATAAACTCCCCATCTTTCAAAGTTTTTTTTAAAGAGAATAGTTACGATGTTATTAAAATATCAAAGGTTTATAAACAGAAACTAACACACCAAATTATCAATGGCAGGTTTATCCATATCAAACTTAAATCTCCTGCAAAAGCCATAAAAAACTATGAGGCGGTGTCGGCTGAAGAACTTGTGCTGTTGCCGTTCCCTAAATTTATCAGTTCATATTTGGCAGATTAAAATGTATCTTTAAATTTGTTTCATATCAATTTATAAAAGGAAGAAATAAAAATTTATATGAGAGGTGTAAACAGAGTAGTTCTCATTGGTAACCTGGGGAAAGATCCTGAAATACAATATCTTGAAGGAAATATTCCGGTAGCAAAATTTCCACTGGCCACCACAGAAACTTATAAAGATAAAACCGGGAAATTAATTTCTCAAACTGAATGGCATAACGTGGTTTTATGGCGGGGACTTGCAGAACTGGCTCAAAAATATTTACATAAAAGCAGCCTCGTTTATATTGAAGGACGCTTAAAAACGAGGTATTGGGAAGACAGGGACCATAATAAAAAAGTGGCGACAGAAATTATTGCAGATAATCTTATTATGTTGGATAAGAGATCTGATAGCCAGCAAACTGTTGGAGAAAATAACCAGGAAAATATGCCCGGGACTGAAATCCCGCCAATGGACGAAGGCTCAGAAAAACTTCCATTTTAGAAAAACACCGGGATGAATGTAATTTACATTTAGCCTTCTCTTTAATTAAAATTAACGCTTTGGATTATCATTCTGTCTTTCATTTCAGCCATCATCTTCTCATCTTTTTAGCAATTACGCCGGCGGCTACGACAATACTTTTTTTTATTGTTATTATTTTATTTTTAATATCTTTTTTAGTGGCAGGCTCAGAAGTAGCCTTTTTCTCACTCACTTTGAAAGATATTAATATGCTCAAAACCCGGCAGCAGCCATCTTATAAGCGAATTGTTACCCTGTTGGAAAATCCTAAGACGCTTCTTGCGTCGATGTTAATTGCAAATAGTCTTGTTAATATCGGCATCATTCTTATATCAAATACTTTAATGAATGACTGGATCGACAATCTTCAATTAAACACTTTATTGGAATTTTTAATTAAGGTTATCGTTGTCACTTTTCTCCTGGTAATGTTCGGAGAGATATTGCCAAAAGTGTGGGCCACGCATCATAAAATATGGTTTGCGTCTACTTCTTCGTTGATCATCGAGATATTTCACAGCATATTTTTTCAAGTCAGCAGTAGAATGGTCCGCCTGAGCGATTCTATTGAAAACAGCTTTCATTCAGGATCTTCACGTATGGATGATACACAGCTCGATTATGCCATTGACTTGCTGCCGGAGCACGAGGCTACCAGCGAAGAAAAGCAGATACTAAAAGGAATAAGAAAGTTTGGCAACACAACGGTAAAGCAAACAATGCGTACACGCCTGGACGTTAGTGGCATTGAAATCAATATTTCTTTTAAGGATGTGAAAAATAAAATTGAGGAAATGCATTATTCAAGATTGCCTGTTTATAAAAACAATCTTGACGAAATTGTGGGCATTCTTCATACCAAAGATTTACTGCCACAATTGAATGAAGAAACATTTGATTGGCACCCGCTCATGCGCCCGGTATTTTATGTTCATGAACAAAAATTAATTGAAGACCTGTTGCAGGATTTTAGAAATAAGCGAATTCACTTCGCTGTAGTTGTTGATGAGTTTGGCGGCACATCAGGCATTGTAACCCTTGAAGATATTATGGAGGAAATTATTGGTGACATACAAGATGAATTTGATGACGAGCAAAGCACCAACAAAAAATTGGATGATTTCACTTATATTTTTGAAGGTAAAACCATGATAAATGATGTGTGCAAAGCCTTGCACATTCCTGTAGATACTTTTGATAAGATACGCGGTGACAGTGATTCTCTTGCCGGCCTGGTGCTGGAAATTGCCGGTGAATTTCCACAAATAGATGAGGCTGTTATAGCCGGTAAATACACTTTTATACCCTTAGAAATAAATAAGAACCGCATTGAAAAAGTAAAGCTTATTTTGAAAAAAATTGAAAATGGCCGCCCTGCTTAATTTGAAAAATAAATTTTCAATAAAAATAATTTTGATGCTGGTTGCAGGCTATTTCATAGTAAGTTGCAACTCTACCTACACTTCAAAAAAGCAAGGTTATTATAAAATTGACTTGCCAAAAAAAGACTACTTAAAATTTGATAAACCAGGGTTTCCTTATTCATTTGAATATCCCGTTTATGCAAACATTGACCAGGATTCTCTTTACATTGACAGGACCGGTAAAGACCCTTATTCCATCAATATCAACTTTCCGCAATTGAATGGAAAAATTTATATGACCTATAAAGTTATTGGTGGAACTTCCAATTACCAGGTAAAGGACTCCACCGGCAAGTACAGGGATTCTATCGGGAAAAACACTTTTCAAAACCTTGTAAACGATTCCTATAATCTTACCTATAAAAATGATATAAAAGCTAATTCGATTGAGGATAGCGTGATGCATACTCCAAATGGCATCACCGGTATTTTTTTCCGTCTATCCGGAAGCGTAGCAACATCCAGGCAATTCCTGCTTTCAGATACTACGCATAATTTTTTAAGAGGCGCGCTTTATTTTGATGCAAGCCCAAATGAAGATTCATTACGGCCGGTTAATAATTTTCTTGAGCAGGATATGAAGCATATAATAAACACGCTCCGGTGGAAATAATTTCAATAATTAGTTCATTACATTGCTGAATATGTTTGCCAAATAAAATCATCTTTTTGCCTTCCACAGTTTTATCAGTTCTACATTTACCTTTCATCATAGTATCTTTACCGCATGATTAGGATTGGCGATGTTTTAATAAGTGACCAGGTTGTAGAAGAGCAATTTGTTTGCGATCTTATTAAATGCAAGGGCGGGTGTTGCGTTGATGGAGATGCGGGCGCGCCGCTTGGTGACGATGAACTCAGTGAACTTAATAAGGCCTTCAAAGAAGTGCTTCCTTATCTTTCAAAAGAATCAGTAAAGGAACTGGAGCGACAAGGCAATTACATTTATGATAACGAATTTGGCTGGGTAACTCCCACGGTTAGTTCGGGCATGTGCGCTTATGGCATTACAGATGCAAAAGGCATTGTGAAATGTGGAATAGAGCAGGCTTATAACGAAGGAAAAATAACCTGGAAGAAGCCTTTAAGCTGCCATCTCTTTCCGGTTCGTATAAAAAAAAGCAGGACGGGCAAAAAAGATCTTGTAAATTATGAGCCCCGCGAAGACCTTTGCAAAGCGGCGTGTACGCTTGGTAAGAAATTAAAAGTTCCAGTTTATATTTTCCTTAAAGACGCGTTGATAAGAAAATATGGCGATGAATTTTACGACGCCTTATCTGCCACTGCAGAATACCAGCAATCCAAACAATAATTTTTCCATTAAAAGATTTTTTTGATTCCTTGTTTATGAAAAGATGCCTCTTGTTTTTATCCACCGTATTGTTTACGTGTATTTCCTCATGTACCGTTAATAAAGCTAATATCGACAACGATCTTAAAAAATATTTTGACTCAGCGCATGTTGATGGGTGTTTTGCCATGCAGGATAATGCAACGGCGGACATCACTGTTTATAATATGAAGCTAGATACTGAGCGAATTTTACCTGCATCAACTTTTAAGATTGTAAATTCTCTCATCGGTCTTCAAACGGGAAAAATATTGGATGAGAAAATGATAATAAAGTGGGATGGAGTAAAACGAGCTAACGAAGATTGGAACAAAGATCTCACAATGGAGCAGGCATTTAAAGTTTCTGCGGTACCTTATTATCAGGAAGTGGCACGCCTTGTTGGAAGGGATACAATGCAACTATGGATCGATTCTCTACATTATGGAAACATGAATATTGGTGGTCCGATCGATTCTTTTTGGCTAAATAATACTTTAAAAATTTCTCCCGATGAGCAGCTTGGGCTTTTATATAAATTGTATTTTGATAAGCTGCCATTTGATAAGAGATCCCAACAAATTGTTCGCGACGTTATGCTGCAGGAAGATAATACCTTGTATAAACTTAGTTATAAAACGGGGTGGGGCTTTGACGAACAAAATAATTCCATAGGTTGGGTGGTAGGTTGGATTGAAGAAAACCGCCATGTTTACTTTTTTGTTACGCTCGTAAAAACACCCGATAAAAATGTTAATATGAAAACTGTGCGAATGAATATTACGAGGGGAATACTAAAAGAACTTGGGTTTTTTAAGGGAGAAAAATAATGCCTTATTGAAAAATATATAACAAAAAATAATTTTTATAGTGCTTATAGTGAATTTGAGAATACGAGGCAATAAATCCAGTTTACCAGTTACGATTTCATTTCCCCCAAATCCTTTTTCATTTTGAACATTTCATCACGCAACCTGGCAGCTTCCATAAAATCAAGGTCCCTTGCCGCCTTTTCCATCAACCTTTTAATTTGACCAATTGCCTTTTCTAATTGCGGTATCGTTTTATATTCAACCTGGTCTTCAGCAGCGATTGTAATTAAGTCATCCGCAGCATAGGGCGATGCAGTTGTTCCCTTAATATCAAGCACTGAGGTTTGACCCATTATTTGCTCTATGGATTTAAAAACCGTGGTTGGCGTTATGTTGTGTTTAATATTATATTCAATTTGTTTTTCCCTGCGCCGCGTTGTTTCATCAATGGTTTTTTGCATGCTTTCTGTCATGATATCGGCATAGAAGATTACCAAACCATCAACATTACGGGCAGCCCTACCCGCAGTTTGAGTAAGTGATCTTTCGTTTCGTAAAAAGCCTTCTTTGTCCGCATCTAAAATGGCCACGAGTGAAACTTCGGGCAGATCAAGGCCTTCCCGTAAAAGATTTACTCCCACCAATACATCGATTGCTCCAAGTCGTAATTCCCGCAAAATTTCAATTCTATCCAAAGTGTGTACTTCGCTATGAATATATTTTGATTTGATATTTATTCGGTGCAGGTATTTATCCATTTCTTCAGCCATGCGCTTGGTTAAAGTGGTTACCAGTACGCGATCACCTTTGGTAACTCTTTTATCTATTTCATCCAGCAAGTCATCAATTTGATTTACAGAAGGCCGGATTTCAATTGGCGGATCTAACAAACCTGTAGGCCGTACAACCTGCTCTACTACTATACCTCCTGTCTTTTCTAATTCATAATCGCCCGGCGTTGCACTAACGTAAATGGTTTGGTTCAACATATTTTCAAACTCATTAAAGTTCAGGGGCCGGTTATCTAACGCGGAGGGTAGACGAAAACCATAATCAACTAAGATTAGTTTTCTGGACCGGTCTCCACCATACATCCCGCTCACCTGTGGAATGGTTTGGTGGCTTTCATCAATTACACATAAAAAATCATTTGGAAAATAATCCAGTAAACAAAATGGCCTTGTGCCGGGCTCTCTCCTGTCAAAAAATCTTGAATAATTTTCAACTCCATTACAATAGCCCAATTCACGAATCATTTCAACATCGTAATTCACTCGTTCGGAAATTCTTTGTGCCTCGATGTATTTTCCGGTGCTTTTAAAATATTCTGTTTGCCTGGCGGCTTCGTCCTGAATTTCATAAAGAATTTGTTGCAGTTTATCTTTTGGAGCAATATATAAATTCGCCGGGAAGATAGCTGCATCATTAACCTGCATAATTCTTTTACCCGTACTGAGTTCCAGTGTTTCTATACTTTCGATTTCGTCACCAAAAAAAGTAATACGATAGCCATTATCCATGTAAGGCAAATTAATATCAACCGTATCTCCTTTCACTCTAAAAGTACCTCTTGCGAAATCGCCTTGCGTTCTGGAATATAAACCGTTCACCAGCGAATGCAAGAATCCCTGACGGCTAATTGTTTGCCCGGATTTTATGCGAACAACTCCTTCAGCAAAGTCTTTCGGATTCCCGATTCCATAAATACAACTTACACTTGCTACCACGATAATGTCTCTTCGTCCTGTTAATAATTGAGACGTTGCAGCCAACCTTAATTTATCTAATTCTTCATTAATGCTAAGGTCTTTTTCGATATAAGTATCACTAACAGGCATGTACGCTTCCGGTTGATAATAATCATAGTAGGAAACAAAATAGCCTACAGAATTATCAGGAAAAAATTGACGGAATTCGCCATATAATTGTGCTACCAATGTTTTATTATGCGTAAGAACCAGTGTGGGTTTTTGCACGTTTTGAATTACGTTAGCCATGGTAAATGTTTTACCACTACCGGTAACTCCCAAAAGCGTCTGGTATTTTTCCCCTTCAAGAATTCCTCTCGTAAGTTGTTCAATCGCCTGCGGCTGATCTCCTGCTGGTTTGTATGATGAGTTGAGTTGAAACGGCATAGGAATACGCAATTTACAACTGAAAAGTAATTCTGGTAACTATAAAAAAAAGTAATGTAAATTTCTATGGATGGCGATATTTTTTACCTGGAAACTTTTTTGTGTGGTGTACCGTAGAAATAAAAATTTCCTTTTTCCTTTTATAAATTTTGTAAACAATAACATAAGGAAATTCTTTTATTAATGCTTCCCTAAACTTTGGGTTTCCTTTACTTCCAAACACTTCAGGATGCGAAATAATTTCTGCAATTTTATTTTCCACAGCTTCGAGAAATTTATGACCTAAGCCAACTTTTCTTCCTTCGTACCACTCGAATCCTTCATTTAAATCTTTTTGTATTTCTTCATGAAGCCAATAAGAATAGCTCATTTCTTACGAACCTTTTTTTCTTCATAATTAGATATGGCGGCTTTTTTCATTTCCTCAAACTTATGAACTTTGGCGGTTCCCATTTCATAAGACTTTGTCCTTCTTTCCATTTCATTGGCAAAAGATTTATTGTCCCAAAGATTATCATATTCATCTTTAGCTTTTACAATAGTTTTGACAACATTTAATACTGTCTTTTTTTCCGATGGACTTAGGAGGCTTAAGTAATTGTCTATTTGTTTTTCAACACTTGAAATACTCATAAAAAACGCTTTATACAAATTTACTTTTTATTTATTTCAGTGCGAACTATGATTTAATTGTATTAAATTAAAGGAAGTTTTTACATCTTTAAAAAATAAGTTATAGGAACTGAAACTGTCTCAAAATTCAATTATTTCACACCTGAAATTTCATTCAAATAATCAGCAAGTTTGTCAATAGCTTTTGCATCAATCTTAATCTGCTCCTGGGCTTCTTTCCAGTTTTTTTGCTCAATGGCTTCGCGAATACCGGGCATTGTTTTTACGCCATAACCGGTATAAAAACCTGGTGCATAAATCGTGTGTTTGTACCACGACCTTCGCGGCAATCCGGCTTCATCAAGCAATTGCTGTTCGGCAGTATAAAGAGACTTATTGAAATTTTCATCAACCGCGCCGGTCTTTATTTTATTTTGATAAACAACCTTTAAGCTATCCGTACTTTTTTTCAATTGTGCCATCGCATTTTGTAATGGCGAAAAATCGAGGAATGGAACATCTGGTTTTGCGACAGGTATTATGTATTTTTTTGTTGGGTCTTCGCCAAATTTGTAATCGCCGGAGTTAATTAAATGGTTTTCTATTTCTGTTGATTCCCGGGTTGTTTGTAACAGCGTAACAAGTTCATTTGTATATCCTTCAATAGTTTGGTATAAATGCGTAAAATCAAATGGCAAAACATCGGCGTTGGCCATTCTTAAAACTGCATGCCCTGCGGTTTCAGCCAAGGCAACTCCATATTGAAAACCGGGGTCTTTAAACTTTATAAAATCATCGTAAGAATCATAAATGGAATGATATTCACCGCCGCTGCCTTCACCGCCATAACTAATGTTTAATGCGGGTATACCGGCATGTTGAATGAATGATGAATAATCAGAACCTGAACCCATCGCACCCAATTTCATATTCTTCTCCTCCAATATTTTTTTCTTCGCTTCAATGCTGGCAGCAGAAATGGCTTCATATGATTTTAGACGTTCGTAAACGCTGACATTTGTCTGCGGATCAACAACGGTTTTTGCAATTTCATCCATTAAAGGTTCCAAAGCATGGGAGCCTTCAACCGATAAAAAGCCACGTTGATAATCATCAGTGTTAATATAAACAACTGCCTTTTTCTGTAAATCTTTCATATGTTCCTCCAGCCATTCTGTAGATCCAAGCAAGCCAGGTTCTTCACCATCCCAGGCGCAATAAACCAATGTGCGGTCGGGTTTCCAACCTGTCTTCAATAATAATCCTATTGATTTAGCCTCTTCTAGCAGTGCCGCCTGCCCGCTTACAGGATCCGTTGCCCCATTCACCCACGCATCCTGGTGATTACCCCTTATTACCCATTCATCAGGAAATTTGGAGCCCTGTATTTTTGCAATTACATCGTAACAGGGAACAACGTTCCAATTAAAGGCAACTTTTAAATGAACCTTTGCCTTTCCGGGCCCAATATGATACGCAAAAGGTAAACCGCCATGCCAATTATTCGGCGCTACTGGCCCATCAAGTGCTTGCAGAATGGGTGTTGCATCATGATAACTTATGGGCAAAACCGGGATCTTTAATAAGTTAGGTGCCTGCAATCTATCTAATCTTTTAGCATCTTCAGTAGCGCCAATACCCGGGGTTAGCGGGTCGCCTGGATAAATTACCATATCCATTACAGAACCTCTTTGTACGCCATATTCATTCTTGAAAGCACCTTTTGGATAAACATCTCCTGCAAAGTAGCCATCGTCAATTGGATCACTATAAATAATGCAGCCAATGGCGCCATGTTCCTGGGCAATTTTTGGCTTCGTTCCTCTCCAGCTATGGCCATATTTTGCAATTACAATTTTTCCTTTCACATCAATTCCCATCTTGTCGAGAATTTCATAATCCGCAGGCAGGCCATAATTCACAAACACTACATCGGCTGTTACATCACCATCGGCGCTATAGGCATTATAGGTAGGTAATTGGCCTTCCTGGCCGGATGTAGCGTCTTCTTTAAGTGCAGGTTCTTTTAAAATTGCCTTATAAGATGTCGGCGAAATCATTTCAAGAATCCTTGTTTTTGGAGTAGGAAACAATACATGAAAAGTTTCAATAGATGCATCCCATCCCCATTTTTTATAAAGGCTTAAAATATACTCTGCGTTGGCTTTGCTTCCGGCGGAGCTGATGTGATGTGGAACAGCAGATAATTTTTTTATCGTTTCTCCAATATTTTCCCTGCTTAAATTTTTATCAAATGACGATTCAAGTTCCAGCTGGCTACCGATATTTTTTTCGTAGAAGCCGGTAATTTTTTTCGTTTGTGCCGTTGAAAGTTGTGCAGCAAAAAACAAGACAAAAAGAGGAAATAGCTTTTTCATTGTAAGAGTTTATTTTTTAAACATTCTACTTAAAGATAGTATTCAAATCAGAAAAAAGCCTTTGAAACGAAAACGTTTAATTATTTTTTCCCTTTGACAGCATACCGAAGCGAATTGATTGTTAAAGAATGATTATTTGAAAAAGGGCGGATGCATGCTGCCCCATTTGGTCGCATCCTGGTAAACTTTTGCTATGGCGAGTATGGTCGCTTCGTCATATAGTTTCCCGACGAGCGTAATACTTGTTGGTGTGTGTTGCTTATTAAATCCTGTTGGTATGCTAATAGCGGGATGTCCTGTAAGGTTAGTTATTGCAGCCTGGTTGCCTACCCATGTAGGGCAAATAATAATATCATACTTTTCAATTACCGCGTTTACTTTTTGCATGAGTAAATAACGATGCCGGTTGGCATTAATATATTCTGCTGCCGGAATAAAACGGCCTGCCCTAAAATAGTTCGGCCATTCACCCTTACCTTGCCTCGTCATTTTATCATCCAGGCCTGTCCTTGTAAAGCCGTCAAAAGCAGCGGAACTTTCTGCACCAATAACAATTCCTATTATATCAAAATTATAAAGTGTAGAATCAGGGAAATCAACCGGTATCAAACGTGCACCGGCTTTTCTAAAAACGTCTAATACGGCATTCTCATTTCCTAATGTATCTTTTTTACCGAAATAATTTCTTGCATAAGCAATTTTCATTTTTGATAAATCTGCTTTGCCAGTATAATTAAAAGGCATATTTACGGCCGCTGCGTCTTTGCCGTCGGTGCCATGCAAATAATAGAAAACGATCGCCGCATCTTCTGCGCTTCTGCAAATGGGGCCCGCTTTATCGAGGCTCCAGCAAAGCGTCATTGCGCCGTTTCTGCTCACTGAGCCAAACGTGGGACGTAATCCAGTTGCTCCACAAACTGTTGAGGGAGAAATAATAGATCCATACGTTTCGGTACCAATCGCAAAAGGAACAAGGCCCGCAACAGTTGCTGCCGCTGAACCAGCGGAAGATCCACTTGCGCCTTCCAGCATATTCCAGGGATTTTTTGTGCGGCCCCCAAACCAGTAATCATCCATAGCTAAAGCGCCCAAAGTTAGTTTGGCAATCAGTACGGCTCCCGCTTCTTTCAATTTCGTGTACACGTAACTGTTATTATCAATTATCTGGTCTTTATAAGGCTCAGCTCCCCAGGTTGTCCTGGTTCCTTTTACGGCAAAAAGATCCTTTAATCCATATGGTATGCCATGGAGCAGTCCGCGGTATTTGCCCGCAGCAATTTCTTTATCGGCCTCCGTTGCTGCCTGCATGGCAATGTCTTCTGTAAAGGAAATTACACATTGAAGTGTGTCTCCATATTTTTTAAGACGATCAATAAAAAACTTTGTTAGGTCTACAGAGGAAATCTTTTTATTCTTAATTAACGAAGCCAATTGAGGAAGGGAATAAAATGCAAGATCATTTTTGTCTGCCGGAAGCATTACACCTGCAGGAACCGGAAAGTTTACTGGTAATTGCCTTTTATAAAAATTCATGTAAGGCAGCAATGGACTTTCCGCCATCGACATCGGAACAGAATTATCCAATGAATACCGGTGCATTTTATCATATTCTTTTGCTCTTTCCTGCACTGAACCTAAAAGAGAATCTTCCTTTGCTCCGGAAAAATGGAGGCTGATAATTTTTTGAGCGGCATTAATATCTTTTGTGGTAATACTATCCTGGGCAAAAGATATCGATGAAAAAAACACCAGTATTAGAATAAAGCAAGCATATTTCATGAAGTAAATTTTTTTTAAATCTACTCATTTTTGCCAGACATATTCTTTATGATAATATGACGTTACTTTATTTGCTTTAATTGGGGAAGAGCCATTTTCTCCATTTCCTGTTTTCTAATAAACCAGGCAATCGTAAAAGTCGGTATTAAATCCACTCCCGGTATCAACTCTTCTATAAAGGAGAACACACCACCCATGAGACCGAATTTTTTTCCAAATAAAAAATAAAAAATTATACCAGAAATAACTGCCCAAACCGGGCCAAATGGCGGGATAATATAACTTACACAACCAATAGCATCTAAAATGAGGCAGGTTTTAAGCGATGGAAGTTTTCTTTTCATTTAAATTTTTTATGCTGCATATATCAAATTAAAAACCAAATATTCTAAACCGTTATTTTGACATACAATTTTATTTAAATATTGTGTTAAGTAATGGTTGACGCTTGTCAGCAAGGCGAATTAGTGTACCTTTGCAGCCTTAAAAAAAATGCGGCTTATTTTTTATATAGAAATATTCGCAAAAAACACAATATGGAAATAAGGAACATCGCTATTATAGCGCACGTTGATCACGGTAAAACTACACTGGTTGATAAAATTTTGCACTCAACAAATATATTCAGGGATAACCAGGAAACCGGCGAACTGATAATGGATAGTAACGATCTTGAAAGGGAGCGTGGAATTACAATTTTCAGCAAAAACATTTCAGTAAATTATAAAGGCGTTAAAATTAACGTTATCGATACTCCTGGTCACAGTGATTTCGGTGGCGAAGTAGAGCGTGTTTTAAAAATGGCCGATGGTGTTGTTTTATTAGTAGATGCGTTTGAAGGCCCAATGCCGCAAACAAGGTTCGTGCTCCAAAAGGCTTTGCGGCTTCATCTTCATCCTATTGTTGTTATTAATAAAGTTGATAAACCAAATTGCCGTCCGGACGAAGTACATGACGCGGTGTTTGAATTATTTTTCAATCTTGATGCCACGGAAGAGCAACTTGATTTTCCTACAATTTATGGTTCCAGCAAAAATGGCTGGATGAATACCAGCCTGGAAGAAACCGATAATATTTTTCCATTATTGGATAAGATCATTGAAAAAGTTCCGCCGCCGTCAATGGAACAGGGAACGTTGCAAATGCAAATTACCTCGCTGGATTATTCTTCTTTTTTAGGAAGGATTGCTGTGGGTAAAGTTGCCAGAGGTGTTATAAAAGAAAACCAACCGCTTTCATTAATGAAGCTTGATGGATCTGTGCAAAGAAGCCGTGTGAAAGAGTTGTATGTATTTGAAGGGCTTGGCAAAAAGAAAGTAAGTGAAGTGAGTGCAGGAGATATTTGTGCAGTTGTAGGTATAGAAGGTTTTAATATTGGTGAAACGCTTGCAGATTTTGAAAATCCTGAGGCATTGCCGGTAATTAGTGTAGATGAACCTACCATGAACATGCAGTTTAGCATTAACAATTCTCCCTTTTACGGAAAAGATGGAAAATTTGTAACGTCGCGCCATTTAAAGGACCGGCTTGAAAAAGAGTTGGAAAAAAATCTTGCTCTTCGTGTATCCCCTACCGATAGTGCCGAGAGTTTTATGGTTTATGGACGCGGTATTTTGCATTTAAGTATCCTGGTAGAAACTATGCGCCGTGAAGGTTATGAAATAACTGTAGGGCAACCACAGGTAATCACAAAAATAATTGATGGTAAAAAATGTGAACCATATGAAAATCTTGTAGTTGATGTTCCTGCTGAATATAGCGGTCGCGTTATTGACCTGGTGACACAGCGCAAAGGCGAAATGCTTATTATGGAAAGCAAAGGCGAGATGCAACATCTTGAATTTGAAATTCCTTCAAGAGGGTTGATTGGCCTGCGTTCTAATATGTTGACAAATACAGCCGGTGAAGCAGTAATGGCGCATCGCTTTATTGAATATAAGCCATGGAAAGGATTTATTCCCGGTCGTGATAAAGGCGTTTTAATTTCAAAGAACCAGGAAAAAACCACTGGTTATTCAATTGATAAATTACAGGATCGCGGAAGATTTTTTGTAGATCCCGGAGAGGAAGTATATGTGGGACAAATTATTGGTGAAAATATTAAGCCCGGTGATTTAGTTGTGAACGCAACAGAGCCAAAAAAATTAACCAACCATCGTGCGAGTGGAAGTGACGATGCTTCACGCATTGCTCCTAAAACACAGATGAGCCTCGAAGAATGTATGGAATATATACAGCAGGATGAATGTATAGAGGTAACGCCTAAAATTATTCGTATGCGCAAGGTTATTCTCAATGAGGATGACCGGAAGAAAACACAAAAATCTCAAACGGTAGAGCAGTTATAAACATTTATTTGAAACGGACTTTTTTTGGGAACTAAATGTAACTTTAGCTCAAAACTGATTTCTACCTTGTATTTTCATGGTATCTTTGTTATAAGCATGAAGAAATTAATTATTACATTATCAATTCTCTTTGTTTCTTTTTTTATTGCAGGTGTTTGTCCTGCTCAATGTTCTATCTGTGCTAAATCTGTAATGCAAATGGGTACCAAACCCGCTGAGGGGTTTAATTCGGGAATTCTTTACCTGATGATGATTCCCTACGCGGCGATTGGTTTTATCGGCTACAAATGGTGGAAAAGTAACCGGTAAGAATTTGCAATATTATTTATAATATTTTTCCGCGAAATTGTAAAGGTTAAAACCTGCTTCCGATATTTCTTTTGCTAAATCATTCTTTAATTTATTCCTGTCAATTTCTTTCATTTTTTTGTCTTGAATAATTGACCAGATTTTTTCTACTACCAAATCAAGTTTTTGCCCGGGAAGCTTTTCAAAGTTCCAATTCAAAATAATTTTATAGAGTTCGTGAATACCTTCTTTTTCAGTTGCAACTGTTTTTAATATGGGTATTTCTTTTTCTGTGCGATTAAAAACCGGAGCCAGCATTTGTTTCAAATTATTATAATAATTAGCGGCATCGGGCCGGTCGTATTTGTTGATTATGAAAATGTCGGCTACTTCCATAAGCCCGGCTTTCATCGTTTGTATAATATCCCCACCTTCCGGTGTGAGCAATACAATGGTAATATCCGCGAGTGCAGCAATGTCAACTTCGCTTTGCCCTACGCCAACTGTTTCTATAATGATATAATCAAAGTTCGCGGCCTTCATCAATTC
>JBBRSV010000046.1:0-31646 GCA_038245055.1 Chitinophagales bacterium
AATGGCGATGTGACATCAATATTACTTTTAAGAAAAAATGGCCGGGCATCGAGCCCGACCATTTTTAGCAAGAACTTCGCTGCTGGCTTCGTTCTATCAATATTATTAACAACTGACACAGTTTATTTTACACTCCCTTTTTGAATCCTGCTCCTGGAATTATATCAACTTTTTTGTCACGTGGTATCCTTTCAATGCATTTTCAATTTAATGTCCACTACTCCCATACCTTCTACAATAATATTTGTATTCGCGGGAATTTGTATTCTGTTGTCGACATTTACAATATCCAAAGGCTTAATACTTTTCCAGATAAATCCTGTTTTTTCTGACGCCGGTTCAGGATTATATAGCCTAACCAGGTAATTGCCATCTTCGTCAGGTGTAATGCTGGTAACTACAATACGATTACTTGTTAATTCAAACATTTCCGGGGGAAGTGCTTCTTCATTTTTAACCGGTATGGCTATTAATTGTTGTGTAAATGCTGAGGCATATTTTTCCATTTCAGAAGAATTGATCATTCCATGAGGCCTTAATGCGTATCTGAAATGAGCAACACCTTCCTGGTCAGCTTTATAATTTGTATACCAGTAATTATTCATGGCATAACTGAACCATACAGATGTTGGCTTGCCGTCTTTTTTCCACTTTTTAAGGCTTTGATTTACCAGTAATCTTTCATCAATCATACTATCGCGTTCCAATAAAGGCGTTTCGAGTAAAATTAATTGCAATCCTTTGTGCGCCATTGAGGCATCCAGCCATCTTCTGCCATACAGAAAGTCCATGTTCGATCCGGGTAACTGATCTGCCAGGTATTTCATGGAACCGTAACCCGCGTCTACTGTTGTTTTAATAAGCGATGAATTAAATGGAAATCCAAAATGAACGGCTTCTTTTTTTCTTATAGCTTTCTTGTCTATAATATTTTCAATTACGGCTTCGCTGCTTTCTGCATACAAGGATATTCTTCTTTCCAATTTATTGGCGCCAGGTGCATCAGAAATAATTGAGATAGTGGTAAGTACCGAACCGTGTTCCAAAATTTTTACCTGCACCTCTCCATTTGTTTCGGCATCTGCAGGATTGTAGCCCGGAACATACCAGTAGCTGTTCAATCCCTGGTTATTGAAACTTCCTGCATAATTGAAATTAGTTCCATCTTCTAAAGTTGTTATGCTTCCGTTGTTCTTATCCCAATGCAACCATACGTGTCCGTTAGATAAAGAACTGTCTGTAACGATAAACTTTTCTCGTGCCGAAGGCGCTTCTTCACCCGTAATTTCAAAAACAGAAGATCCCAACGGTGGCACGTTACTGGCAATAAAAACATACCTACCATCACTTAATTTTTGCAAAGGTGTTATCTCCCCCAAAGTATTTTTTATCGACTTCCCCGTAATATTTGCCGGAATTATTACAGGCCCGGTACGACTCCATGAAGATGTATTGAATACCGCAATTTTTTTTGATTGAATACTAATTATCGGCTGAAACAAATTTTTCTCTAAAGAATCAATCTCTTTATCGGCGTCCAACATAAATTGTTTTTTTATACGCCATTGTTCCGTAACAAATGGGAGATCGGGCTCCGAAATACTGTTATAGGCACCCCAGGTATGTTCATGGAACATGATGATATTTCTCCAGGCCCGATAAAATTTGTCTTCATTATATTCCGTTGGTTTAAGCATCGAATATAATGTTGTAAGTTGCTGCAGCCGCAAACTATTTATCCTGTTTTTGCCTTCTTCATATGCAGTTGAAAGAGCGCCATCTTCCCAATAGGGCGTTATATCTCCTTTTACTACAGGGATGCTGCTTCCATATTTTTCTTCGAATTTCTCAAATAGCTTTTGCGTGGTATTTAAGATGATTTTCGGGGATGCGTATTTTTCATTCCATTGCTTTACAAAATCTGAAATGGTAGAATCAATTGGCCCGTTATCAGAAACAATATTATACCTCCACTGCACTATATCGTACGGATATTTTTCCGCAGCCAATTCATCTAAATAGGCAGCAATTTTTTTAGGCCCCCTGTCAAATACGCCCCCGGGACCAGTTCCATGCCATGATGAATATCCTTTTCCCGCAGTCCAGAATAGAACCTTTTCGTCACCTGAAGGAGATGTCCACCAAACGGGCTTATCTCCCCAGGCTTTTAAAAAATATCCAACCCTGTCTCCCAGGTAGGGATGACTCTCGCCGAGGAAATTAGGTCCGCTCGAGAAATATTTTACACCTCCTTTCACGAGAGCAGTTACTGTTGTCCAAGCATATCCCGGAACATCAGAGATCATCGCACTGTTGATGGTAAATCTAAATTCTTTTCTCAGTTTCTCTGCGTAATCGGTGTAATGAAACGTTTCTTCCGGTTCACTCATACCCGTGAGAATATTGGCATATAATCCGGACAATCCAATACTCCCTTCTTTTACTGCCGCAATAAATTTCTCTTTTTGAGCAGGAGTAGCTTGTTGCAAATAATTTTCAACTGCCCAAAGAGATTCAACATTCCATTTAAATTTCGCTGCTTCCGGATAGTATTTTGTTTTATCTATCATGCGCAATGCATCATCAATATTTTTGTTATGGATTTTTACTATTTCAGGCTGAATATTCGAGTAGCCTATATCGGTATGTGAATTATGAATAAAATTTAGTTCCCGGTAAATAACCGGGTTCAGATAGACATATTTATTTACAAGTGTTCTTTTGCCAACAGAAACATTTATAAAGATACTATCCTTATGTGCAACAACGTTCACAGGTATATCAAAATTATTGATTCCATCCTTTTCGATAAATGAATACAATTCTTTATTATTAACTTTTATCCTTAGCGTTTCATTTTTCCCAAAATGTAATGCAGTTAATACGATTGGCTGTTTCCCGCTTTTTAAAATAAAGGGCATAGGATGTATGTCGGCCTTTTCCTCAAAAGAAAATTTGAAGGCCATATACCAGTCGTTACTGTTTTGTGCCTCACCAACTACTTTAATAGTAATGGGGAAACCCGGTTTAATTTTATTCAGAGGAAGTCTTAAATAATTAAACCCATGTGCATCGTTTGCACCATCCCTTTTTGTTTGTTCAAATACTAATGCAGAACTATCCGGTGCAACAAATTCCCAATTGGGTTTTTGGTGATTGGGCAATGTAGTAAACGTCAATACCTTTTTATCATTAACATACAAATCAAAATTGCGGTTACCGCCGCTGGTACCTGAAGAGTGTCCTGCTACCCAACTAAAATATACGTATTTGCTTTCGGCATTTTTTGGAACAGGTGCGGTCTCCCATTCAATAACCTTTTTCCCGTCAGTGGCCCGGGTTAATAAAGCCGTAGTAGCATAGTCCGGGAAAGCAGAAAAATAACTGATATTTTCACCACTGATTTCTTTGGCAAAACCACTAATCCAGTTTATTTTTCCAAAGAAGGGAACTACTTTTTGAGCGATTATATTTTGTGAAGAAAATATAAGTGCAAAGATTGAAATGCTGATTGTAAATCTTTGATAAAAGCTATTTGGTTGCATACGTCTATAAGTTAAAATGTTTAGAATCGTTTAAAACTTATGTGTGTTTTCACTCTGCCAGAATTTTTCAATTTCTTCAAGACTTTTTCCTTTGGTTTCCGGTATTTTTTTCCATGTTAAATAAAAAGCATAGGCACAGAAAAACGCAAAAATCAAAAATGTTAAAGATGCACCGGCATCATGAAGCAATAATGGAAAAAATTGTCCCACGATCCAGTTAGCTATCCACAGGCTCATAGTTGATGCCGCCACAGCTTCGCTTCGATAGTTTGTTGGAAATATCTCTGAAATAATTACCCAGGTAACGGGGCCAAAAGAAAATGAAAAACAGGCAATAAAGATAATAACAGGAATCAATACAATCCAACTGTTAGAAATATTTGCAGCAAATAAAATGGCTGCCAAAATAAGCGACAATATAGCGCCGCCTATGCCCCACAATAACAAAGGTTTCCTTCCAACTCTGTCAATAAAGTAAATAGCCACAAAAGTGAACAGCATATTTACGATGCCAATGGTAACCTGTCCCCCTAAAGCATCACCTAATTTAAAGCCTGCTTTTTCAAGAATAGTTGGACCGTAATATATTATTGCATTGATGCCGCTAAATTGTGATAACGCTGCCAAGAGTATCCCGATAAATAAAGGTTTCCGCATGTTTCCTTTGAATAAATCTTTGAGCTTTTTATTTGATGTATTTTCAAGGGAACTTTTTATTACTTTTAATTCTGACTTTGCGTGTTCTGCTCCTGATATCTTAAATAAAACATTTTCAGCTTCCGCTGTTCTTTTTTTCAATGCCAGCCAACGGGGGCTCTCAGGAATTAAGAATACCATTATTAAAAAAACAAGTGCCGGAATAATACCAACGGCAAACATTCCTCTCCAGGCTTCCTCTGAAAAAATTAAATGCATCCATCCACTACCGGATGTTGAAACTGTAGTCCCGGCCTGAATAGTAGAATTTGAAAAATAAGCAACCAGGATACCAATGGTGATAGCCAGTTGATAATAGGTTACCAATTTGCCTCTTAACCTTGACGGTGAGATCTCTGCGATGTACATGGGACAGATTACAGAAGCCATTCCAATACCTAACCCTCCTATTAGACGAAAACAAATTAGCATAAAAGAGCCATGGGTAAATGCGCAACCAAATGCAGAAATAGCAAATAAAAAAGCAGCCGTCAGCATTACTTTTTTACGGCCTAAAATATTTCCCAACTTGCCACTTACAGCCACACCAGCAATACAACCCAACAAGGCAGAACTTACATACCAGCCTTCCATCAGCGAACCCATGTTGAATTGCACCTTCACAAAACTTATGGTGCCGGAAATGACGGCAGTGTCAAAGCCAAATAAAAAACCACCCAGCGTAGCTGTTATAACTATCAATGCCAATTGCCCAAACTGTATAGAATTGTTCTTTTGCATTTCTCTGGTTTAAATTTTAAAACAACATTCATCCTTTACGTAAGCCACAACAAGGAACGCCTTCCCTTTACCCTGGTAGCACACTGCATAGTTTTCGACAGAAGCAGGAATAACAAATGTTTCGGCAAAATGGAAGGGAGTCATTTTTCCATTAACGGTCACTTCCACTGTATCGCCTTCAACCAACATGCACAGATGGCATTGATTATGGGTATTGATTTGAGCAACGCCGGTAAATTCGTATCGGTCTACTGAATAGAAATGTTCTTCATGTGTTGGCAATTTTATTTTTCTACCATCCGGCCACTGCTGTTTCATTACAGGATGCGATATTAATTTGTCCCGCACATAAGAACCTTTTCGATCGAAAGAAAGATTGTTAAAAGCGTGATCAATATTGATAGGGCGGCCCTGGCCGTTGAGGTCTAGCCGTAACCAATCGTACATCTTAAAAGTATAAATGTAGGGCGTAGCGCTGATCTCCAATACCATGTTATTTTTCCCGGCAGCATGGATAGTTCCATTGGGGATAAGAAACAGATCATGTTTATGAGCAGCGTGCTTTTGTACATATTTTTCCGCCTGCATTTCAACACCTTTATTTTGGGCATCCAATAAGGCTGTTCTGAATTCATTGGGATCAATATCGTTTTGAAAACCTAAATAAACTTTTGCATCCTGTTCGCAATCGAGTATGTAATACGTTTCATCCTGTGTGAAATTTTCTCCAAACCTTTCCCGGATATAATTTGCGCGCGGATGGCATTGAATAGAGAGATTACCTCCATCATAAGTATCCAAAAAATCAAATCGAATGGGAAACTCTGTTCCAAACCGCTGCGCAGCTTTGCCCAGTAATTTGTTATTATCAAAAAATAGAAGGAAGTCGAATGAGACTTCAAGTAAATTTTTATTGCATTCTATAACAATTCCATTTTCAGGAGTAATAAATTCAAATGACCATGCATAGTTTATTTCTTCTTTATTCAACCCAACTATGTTCTTCTTCATCCAGTTGCCTCCCCAAACTCCGGCTTCAAACCAAGGCCTGGCACGGAAAGGTTGTTGTAATATTTCATTGAGGGTATCTCTAAAATCGTTGCCATCCATCCAGGTTATTTCATCTATGCGTTGTTCATCAACTATGCAATCTATTTTTTTAAGTAATTGTTCTTTGTGTTTATTGAGTACAGGCCAGTCAACAAAGTAAAACCGCTTATACATTTGCGTGTTAGAACTCAATTCACTACTCCCAATATTAATAATACTTCCGGCCCTCATTCGGTATTGAATTTCATTTTTAGGCACATCAGCATAAACTAATAATCCATTCCAATTGGCCAATGCAGCGCCGGTACCGTAAACAATAGATATATCAGTATCTGGATCCGGATGAAGCAGTTCCAATTTTTTATTGTCAAAAAAATCAGCAAGACTTCCTTTATATTTTTTGCCAAATACGGGATCATCTCCATTGAGATTTTCTTCAATCATCTTTTCAATTTCGGCAGGCGCTTTAAGACAGCTATTGATGTCATACCAAAAAACACTTTTCTTCCTTGACAACAGAGCATCGTGCAATTGCTCCCGAAAGATTTCCCATAATACACCTCCATATCCATCGATCGTAACTATTCTTTCATTACTGATCTTGTCTGCCAATGAATGAAAGCCTTTTTTCACTTCGTAACCGGAGTGAAACGAAGGGAAAACTTCGTAGGAGGAATGACTTGTTGAAATAGAAGTTGCCGGCAATAAGGGCTGAGTGGTTTTTCTTTTAATTAAAGCGGAACGTTTGCTATTTTCGTCACCTGCAAGAATAGCTGCGCCTGTTAAAATGCAGCCTTCAGTATCGTGACAAAAAATAATATTTATGTGCTCATTAAGCAGTCCTAGCCGTTTTTTTAACATTGATACAAACAGCTCATTCGCATTAGAAATATTTCCGCCTATTACCAATTCGTCGCATTCAAAATTTTGCAACCATGGCAAAAGGAAATACCCGAGGTTGGTACCAAATTCTTCAAAAATAGATGCTGCAACTTTAGAGTCTTTCCTGACCATGTCTTTAACAGATGAAATTTCTTCACCAGTCAGATGCAGGTACTCGTTCAAAAACCAACGTGTTGAAAAATAATCGTCAGCTTTAGCCAATAAAAAATCCTGGTCGTAAAATGTGCCGGATTCCGGCAACGCGGAGTGACTATATAATAAAACTCCATCCTCCATAAATGCAGAGCCAAAACCAGTTCCGAGCGTAAGAAACACAGTTCTCTTACTGCTTAGATGATGACAAAAAAATGCTCCAGTGGCAAAGCAGTGTGCATCATTTGAAAAACGAAAAGTAGTATTCACCAGGCCAGTAATATCTTTCAATGCCTGCGATACATGCAGGCCGAAAGTCTGTTCGAATTTTCCTCCAACATTAGCAATGGCACAAACCCCTTTTTCATAGTTAAATGGCCCGGGAAATGCAATTCCCACGGCGGCTGGTTTCGTTTTGTCAATTAATATTTCATTAATGCAATTGCCAATGTCCGCAATAATATTGAATGCCTTGTCAAAGGCATTAATATCTTTCCGTAGCAAATGCAAAGGTTGATCTGCGGGTATGCGTGTATCAATTATGCCTGCAGTAACATGACTTCCGCCCACGTCAAGTCCTATATATTTACCAGGCTGTTTCATCTATCCGGGGCGTTTGATTTCTATATTGTAGGTAAACCAATCGCTTCGATAATAGCAAATATTAAACTCGATGGGCCTTCTTCCAGAATCTAGCACAAGGCGTTTTCTTTCAAGAACTGGAGCCCCTTTTTTAATTTTCAGAACGTCTATAATTTTTTCATTTGCCGAAACAGCCCTGATCTCTTCCTGGGAATAAACCGGTACGATATGAAATGTTTCATCCAGCATTTCGTAAAGGGGGCGCATAAAATTTTCTTTACCAGTTAAGCCTATTCTTGGATGGAAAAAGGACTCAAAATACACCATAGGATTTCGACCGGTGCTCTTGGTACGTTCGAGGCAAACTACTGATGTACCTGGTTTAATTTGTAAACGTTTAGATACCTCTTGATTTGACTTTCCGAAGGCAATCTTACTTCCAAGGTCTTTAAAAGGAATGCCTTTATCTTCCATTTCATGAGTAAAGCTGAACCAGTTGCTGAGATCGGTGGTGATCTTCTTTTTTCTTACAGTAGTACCCATTCTCTTCTTTCTTTCCAATATTCCATCCTTAACCATATTGCCGATACCCTGTCGGAGCGTATTTCGCGATATACCCCAGCGCCTTGCAAGATCGGTCTCCTTTGGAAAAAGATCTCCTTCTTTAAAATGGTTTTCTTTAATAAGCTTCCTCAATTGTTCTTCAGCCTGCAGGTGAAGTGGCACTTTGCTGTCATGATCCAATAAGGGTATTTTGTTCATATGTTCAAACATATTATTATTTTTGAATCCTGGCAAATTTTTTCATAAATGGTGCAGGAGACGGGTGCAGATCTTTATTTATTTAACCATACATATTTCTGTATGTTGTATTTTGCTCACAAAAGCTAATTAATAACATTCATATTTCAAATTAGTATTCAAATCTTTCAGTAATGATCCACGATTATTCCTAAATTGAATGTAACGGAGCAAATATTAAGACATTGATTATAAGAAACCATAAGGTGACTTGAAGAAAAATAATATCGCAAGTAGATTTGAGCTCGAAAATCGTTGGATAGTCTACGTTGCATATATTTTCAAAAAGCTACCCTCTAAGTAAATCATCCTTTTATTTGGAATTCTAATTTCTTAAACCAGGTTCAATTTGCTCCACTCATAATCATCTTCCCGACTTAAAAAATAATATAAAAGCAGATATTGGCAATGAAGCGATCATTGAAAGTATAAATATAAAGTCGGCAAGAGTCGTATTTGATACTGACGATCTGAAAGAGAAAATTCTAAAAGGGAAGAAAATCCTTTAACTACTGGATATGTCGTAGATGTGAAAGTGGAAGTGTCAAAGTTAAACTCCTCCTGTATAAAGTCATGATTTTTACATGAAACTTTTCCACTGGACGAATGCTCGTAAACGGTTATACAACTCTTGTATTTCCTAAATGTATTCTTACCTCCTTGCCAGTATATAAAATTGTCTTATCAATCTTTTGGCTCGCTGAAACACCATTACCATGAGACTTGTCAACAAAAATTACATTAATAGTGCGGTCTTGCAACATACCCGGAAAAATTCCCTTTCGTTCTCCAATGGTTAGTGTTTGAGAACTTTCATCCCAATGAAACGGAATCGTACTGAAATCACCCTTCTCATAATTGTAGTTTGTATTCTCATCTTCACAAAGATTAAAAGAACCATTATCACCGGTATAAACGCGAAGTTCAATCGGGTCTGCAGGCTTTTCCATGGCGTATTGTAATTCTGGGCCAAACGGAATAATGGCGCCTGCTTTTATGTACAAAGGCATTTCATCATAAGGTGCCGGGGCGCTAATGGTTTGCCCTCCCTTTAAAAATTCGCCAGTCCAGAAGTCATACCAACCCTCGCTTTCAGGAAGATATAACGGGCGTTGCGTAGCTCCGGGATTTGTAACAGGATTCACCAATATGGATGGCCCAAACATGTATTGGTCTTCGATATTCCATGTTTTTTTATCAAGAGGAAAATCCATTACCAATGCTCGCATTAAAGTATAATCCTGGCGGTTTACCATTCCATCCAATGTGTAGATATAAGGCATCAACCGGTAACGAAGCCGGTCAAACTTCAACTGCGTTTTATAAGATATATCAGTGGAATCGCCAAAGTACCAAATCTCGCGCGGCGTGTTGGAACCATGCACTCTAAAGATTGGACAAAATGAACCGAACTGGTACCAGCGGGTAAATAATTCCCTGTAGGCTTTGTTCTTATTTCCACCCGGATATCTTTCCCAAAAGCCTCCTATATCTGTTGTCCAGAAAGGCATTCCTGAAATTGCAAAACCTAATCCGGCTGTAATGGATTGCTTTAATACGCCCCATTCTCCTGATATATCTCCCGACCAGATAATCGTTCCGTATTTCTGCTGGCCTGCAAACGCAGAACGGGTAAGAATACAAACTCTTTTATCAGGGTCAGCTTTTCTTTGTCCTTCATAAATTCCTCCGGTATGCATCAACGGATAAGCGTTAAGATTCGATACACCGGGCCCATTGTAGGTAGGATTCATGTAGCGAGCCATCAAGTCTGGCGTTGGGCCAGAATCCGGCAACTCCGGTTCAGAAGCATCCAGCCACCAGCCATCAACGCCTTTGCTGAAAAGATTTTTATCAATTTGACTCCAATACATTCTTCGTGCATCCGGATTAAAAGCATCGTAATACGAGTAATGATTTTTAAGAAAATCCCTTACAGAATCTTTTACAGGATTTGGATACATGAATCCGTGTTCATTTAATTCTTTAAAATTCGCTGTGCTGGTATAGATTTTACCCCAAACGGAAATTACAAATTTCGTATGCAAGTCATTGTGCAGCGTATCTAACATACCTTTAGGGTCAGGATACCTGGTAGAGTCGAACACATCTGAACCCCATTGATTTTCCCCCCAATATTGCCAGTCCTGCACAATCACATCTAATGGAACTTTCCTTTTACGAAATTCTTTAACTACGTCAAGCAATTCATCCTGGCTTTTATAACGCTCACGGCTTTGCCAAAATCCCATAGCCCATTTTGGCAACATAGCAGCACGCCCTGTAAGTTCTCTATAACCGGAAATAATGCTGTCCATGCTTTTGCCTGCAACAACAAAATAATTAATTTCATTTCCTGCTCTTGACCATAATAAAATTCCTTTATCGTCTTGTGGCTCGCGCCATTGAAGATTGAATGAATTTTGGTGGGAATACCTGCTCCATTCTACCAGGATTTTATATTTTTTTCCTTTCTCTAAATTGATACGGCCCAGGTCGCGGGCATTGGCATAAGGCGCCCAGTTTTTAATTATCAAGTTGTCGTTTACCCAACATTTGAAAGTACCATCCGCATGACAGTAAAAACAATATTCTCCTGTTTTATTCGCCAATATGGAACCGGTAAATCTTGCTGCATTTATCAACGTATCTGTTTTAGCAACAGCAATTGAATCGCTACCACTTTTACTATTATTGATTACTTTTCTGAATGAACTATCATTAAAAAGATTCATCGATAATCTGCCCTGCTGGCCATTCTTATCAAACATTTGTTCAGCAGGAATAGCATGAATGGAATCCGGGTGACCGAATTTTGTATAAGAATAATTATTCCACAATAATCCATATCCTTTAGTGGATACTAAAAATGGAATATATACTTCCATATTATGTTGATAAAAATCCAAATCGTATCCTTTTATATTAAGGAGCCGGTCCTGGTGCTGGCCTAACCCGTAAAGTGCTTCATTGGGCAATGATTGGAATTGCTGTTGAATGTTGTTCGTTTGATATCCTTCAAACGTAGATGGCGTAATGGTTTTGCCTCCGCCCGCTTTTTCTTTTAATAATAAACTATCCTTATCATTATAAAATGCTATGGCTCCCGTAAATCTGTTAACCCGTGCTTTTAATTTCGATGTTGAAATAATTACATCAGTATCATTGCCTGCATCCTTTACTTCAAAAGGTATTTGCGGCCATTTTTTATCTTCAATTATCAAGCTCTTTTTTGTGGAAAAAGAATCGGCCAGCGAGTATCTTACCTGCATAATAGCAGTATCAAATATATTAATACTGAGCTTTGCATTACCAATATCAAAGACAACACCGTTGTCAGTTTTTTTGTAATTGCGGTTTGTTTTCTGAGAACATCCAAGTGACAGAGATAAAAAAATTACAATAATGTTTAGAGGGAAACGCTTGTAAAAATGATGCATTGATGAATTTTTATCGAACATGAAAATGAATCTCTTGTCAGTCATAATTCTTTTTCAAATTTAGGAATAAGAGGATAGAAAAATAACACTATTGCCTGAACCTCCGAATTTCGGAGTTGGAATGATTTTTTGCCTATGGCGATTTCTCATTATACACATTTAGGTTTACTTCAGAAATTATATGCAGCACAGCTAATGTTGCGCATGCCTTTTTTGGCTTGAAGAAATATAACATAATCTGTAAGCCCTTTTTCATCCAGGTCATGGAAGGCCACTATTAAATGTTCGAATCTCTAACTCTCCGCACTTAATTTTTTATAATTTAGGATTCAGGGTCATTTCGGAAGATTGACCTGTCTTGTATATCATATACAGTTTCAAACCCTTTGCATGCCTAACTAGACATCTCTTTATAATTTGAATCTGTTTCTTCATAGCATTTAAATGCGTGGCTACTTATATCATCAGGACTTTTTGGGTCCAATCGTTTATTGCTTACAATAATAGAAGTTATTTTTTTCCTTCCCTTACTAAAAGTAAGATTTGATGCAATTGCTGAATTATTGATAATATTTTTTTTATTGTTGCAACATTGCTTCCTCAGCCAAACCTTCTGTGGACGTGAATTCCTACTATATTTTCTGTAAAATAAAATGGAAACAATTTCTTGTTTCCCTTTTACAACATTTAAGTTGTTGCCTATACCACCTGAAAATTTTAAGTGACTGGTTTATTAATGATTCAATGTTACTTTTATTATCTGACCTAGCGGAGGCCCAAAACCATAACCAGATACATACAAATTTCCATCAGGGCCCATTGTCATCCCGGTTGGAAAGTTCAATCCACCTATTACATCCACTACTGTTCCGTTAGCAGTAATTTTCCTTATTCTGCCAGCACCGAGGGTAGGGAAAGGATGACCTGCAGTCATTTCAAGTACATAAATATTTGAATGTTGATCTGGTACGATAGCTAAAATAGCGCTAAACCCAGTTGCTAATACCTTTAGGTTACCACTTGGTGTAATCTTAAATACACTGCAATTACCGGTAATAGGAAATTCGCCCAAATTGCCAACAAAGAAATTGCCTTTATACCCCACTGCCGTTGGGACAATATGTCCCTCGCTTGCAGAGATGTCTGTCACTAATGAAATGGTTCCATCCAAACTTACTTTTACAAAATTGCCGTGATTTGGTTCCAACGCGTAAAAATTATTTTCTGCAACTGTCATGCTGTACCAATTGCCTTCAGGTGTATAATCTGCATCATCAGGTTGAGCACCAGGATGTGCAACTGACCACGATCCCAGATCAGCGATCATGGTATGGCTTCCATCGGAATTAATTCTGTATATGCCGTTGGTTGAAGATGGAACTCCAAAGCCACAGCCTGCGCCTCCCTGAAGAACGTATAGTGTATTATTAATGAATGACACATCTGCCGGCCCGAATATGTCTCCATTACCCGCACGGCTTGTAGGAAGATTATCCACTACCGTTGTGCGGCTACCTGATGATACATCAATTTTCGAAATGCGCCCCCCGGTTGGACAACCAAAAAAAGGGTTAAAATGATGGGATTGCTCCGCCGTACAATTTTGGGTGCTACATAATGCTGTTGGCCCTGTGCCTGCTTCGGCAACATATAAATTTCCATCTGGTCCAAATTTTAATCCCCTTGGATGATTAAGACCGGTTGTAATAACCATAGCAGTAGCCGATGTCCCGCTGATTGTTTTGCTAAGCGTGCTATTAGCCGCACTTAACGGGTTGTTGGTTTCTGTTGACTTTAAATCCTTTTGGCAGGAAGCAAAAAGAAGCATAAAGCACAAAAAGAAAAGCTGAATGTAATTGACCTTGAACAATTTTTGCATAAAATTTTTTTTAATTAATTATTGAAAATATGGGTGTGCAGATTAATGAACGTTAGTATTATCATTAAATATTGGATGTTAGATGGTTAAAACTTGCGGAGGGTTATTGTACAATTACCCGAAAATTATACCCGTAAGAAATTCTCTATAGTCGCATAATTAGTATCTCCTTTTTTTTTGATGAATGAATAAATCCACAATTTAAGCGTAGTGAAATTGCTTATTACATTTCAGCCAAGGTAAGAGCAGTATTTAAACAGGAGGATAATAGAACGTCAAAACTAATAGCGGTATAAAAATAATACAACCCCTCAATTGGGAGTATTTATAAAAAGAAATGTTTTGAAATAGAGAGCGTATAAACGGTTATACCAGCTTCTCTTTTATTGCTTTGGCCACAGCTTCCGTAGCAGAGGCTACATGCAGCTTATGATAAATATTTTTTACATAGCCCCTTACTGTTTCATAACCGAGAAATATTTTTTCAGCAATACGGGGCATCGGCATTCCTTCAGTAAGAAGCAACAGGATTTCTTTTTCCCTATCGGTAAGCTTATAATTATTAACTGTAGCGGAAGGTGCTATGAATTGCTGGAAAAGTGTAACTATTTTAGCTGCTATAGCGGGATTGAAAGCAACCCCGCCATTTTGAACATCCGTTATGGCTTCCAGCATTTTTACAGGCGAGGTTCTTTTTAAAATATAACCGCTGGCGCCGGCACATAATGCTTCAAATATTTTGGTATCATCTTCAAAAACAGTTTGAATTAATATTTTTATACCCGGAAATTCTTTTTTAATTAAGCCTGTTGCTTTTATTCCGTTGATGCCCGTCATTTCAATATCCATCAGTACCACATCAGGCCTGCTTTTTTCAATATCATGTTTCCAGTTATTACAACTGGTAAAACTTCCTGTACAGGTATAACCTGGTGAACCGTTAAGAATGGAGCGATACGCATCCATCATAATCGGGTTATCTTCAAATATAGCAACCCGTATGTCTTTATTATCATTCACATTACAAATGTAAGTTGATGTTTAATTTTTTCAGATACCTCAAAAGGGTATTTAAAATTCCAATGTTATAATGGTTCCTACGCCATTTTGCGATTGAATTTTAAAATTAGCTTTAATCTCATCAGCCCTGGCCTGCATATTCCTTAAGCCATTGCCGCTTTTATTTTCTGCTGTTATAAAACCCTTACCGTCATCTTGTATTACTAGTTTGCATTTAGAGCCCCTGGCATGTAGGTTATAATAAATATTATTGCACCCTGCATATTTAAATGCGTTATTTATGGCTTCTTTACTCACCAGGTAAATGGCTTTGCGTTGCCGTATGGTTAAATTTATTATTTCAATTTCTTTATCATTTTCAAAGTGCAGCTTTATGTTTTTTGATAATGCAATAGATATAGCAAAAGATTTTAATCGTTGCAACAATTTTTCAATACTGTCATTTTGAGGGTTAAATATCCAAACCATATCACCCAGTTTCTCAATTACATCCTCGGTATAATTTTTTACTTTAAATAAATAGGCTGAAGCTTCATCAAGATTATTGTTTTGTAATTTTTCTACGGCCATTTGAGTGAGCAAATTAATGCCGCTTATGGAAGCGCCTACTTCATCATGCAAATCATGGCTTATGCTGTTACGCATCTCCAGCAAGCTTATTTTTTGCTTTAAGCGATAGCGAAACAACATATATATGCCTGTAAATAATACTATTGCCATTAAAGTATAAAACCACCACATTTGCCAAAATGCTTTGTCAATAACAAAGGAAAATTCAGTAGGCTCACTCCAGTTGGTATTGGATAATTGTGCCTTTACTTTAAAAATATATTTTCCTGGAGGAAGCTTTACATAAGAAACAAAATTGTTAGCCGATGGCACACTCCACAAATTGTTTAATCCCTCAAGCAGGTAAGTGTATTTTATGTCATCAGTACCGGATGAGGAGATGCCTTATAATAAATACCTACTGTGTTATCATCATGCGAAAGCTTTAGATGGTAAGGCAATTGAAAAATACCTGATAACGAATCCACATAAGTGGCCCAGTTGGTTTGTTGGAGGTTAAGCCTTACATCTTCAATCATAATGGCAGGTACAGGAGGGTTATAATTTATTTTATCCGGGTTAAAACACATTAAACTCCTGTTTGAAAAAAGCCAGATATTACCTTTGAGATCTTTCGTTAGCCTTGCAGAATACGAATCGCCTATCGGGATATCCTTGGCATTTATAAAACTAATTATATGATAGGTGTCTTTAATTACTGCATTTATTTTTTTTGAAAAAACAGCTACATCTGCATGGGTACTAACCCATAAGTTATTCCTGTTATCAAAACATAACGAGCTTGCATTATCTGTAGACAATCCGTTCACTTTGGTTAATTGGTTTTTAAAAAGTAATGAATCTTTGTGCCATAAATAATACCGTACCCCTCTGCCACTATAAATAATCCATACATCTCCTGACGGATCATTACAAAATTTGCTTACGGTACCAGGTGTAGTAAACTCGTTTAACTGCAGCTTGCAAATGTTTTGTTTGTCAATTGAATAAATTAAGCCCTGATCTGTTGAAAATAAAATAGTACTATTTGCACATTGGTGTAAATGTGTTATAGTCCCTATTACTTTTATGTTATTAGCAACCGGGAGAAGGCTGTAGGAAGTATCATCAAACTGGCAGGGGTAATTTTGTTTTCCTACTGCAACAATTATTTTTTTTCTGTAAGAGTCATATAATACATCAAATACTTCGTTGCCTAAATGTGCCAGTTTATTGCTTTGCTCATACACATTATTGCCATCCTGCATCACAAGGGAGAATCCTCTTACATTATACCAATAACGCCCTTTATTATCAAACGCATAATTATCAATAATTAATTCATTATTCGGCAAAAGGACTTTACTTTTCCTATGCAGGTTTCGTTTTGTAAATGAATTATTTTCAAAAGCCTGTAGCGTAAGGCTCCCATTATTGATTAATAATGGCCCGGATGGTGGCTGTAAAATATTAAAAAGAATATTTTTTTTCGTTAATGCAGGCACCTGCAAAATATTAAAACCTATCTCTGAAAACCTTAATAAGCCTGATCCTGTTGCCACCCAAATGTTTCCTTCCTTATCCTCTGAAATACTCTGTGGGAGAAAATTTTCTTTTGGCTTATAGATCGTTTTAAAATGACTTTTATCACCAGTTTCTATTAATTGAATACCCCTCTGCTCATTTGCAATCCAAAATCTTTTTTTACTGTCGCGGTAGTAAGCGTAATTATTTTTTAAACTGCCCAGCTCACCTTTCAATTTTACTAATTGTTGGTTTACAATTTCATTCATACCATCTGTAGTAGATAAAAAAATTTCCCCACCTGATATTGATAAATAGTTATAGTAATAAGGAGATGTTTTTAATGCCCCTATAATTTTAAACGTACCATCAGTTTTTTTCAGAAGCAAAAGGTTGCCATAATTAATATATAAGCCTTCATCAGTTTCGATGATACCCCTGCATGCATAATTTTCATACCCTGGGTATAATTTTACCTTACACCATCTATTGAAATTAAATTGATAGATACCCGTACTGGTCAACGACCAAAGCTGGCCTTGTTTCGTTTCGAAAATTTGAAAAACCCACCGTATATTTTGTGAATCTGACAGCGGGTAACTTATGAATTTATTCCCCTTAAATTCAGCCACTCCCCTCGTTGTGCAGGCCCAGTATCTTAAGTGGCTGTCCATAAACCCGCCAAGTGTTCTTGAATCCGGTAACCCGTCAGATAAACCATAATTGGTAAAATATTTTCCATCAAAGCGGCTAAGCCCATCAGGTGAGCCTACCCATAGATAACCAAGTTTATCCTCGTAAACGCCAAACACATAAGTAGAAGGCAGCCCGTCTTTTGCAGTATATTTCCTGAGTGTTATTTCCTGCGCTTGAACATCAAAAGAAATAGCAATGATAAGTGCAGCACAGTAAATTATTTTTACTGGAACAAAAGTGACATAACATAATAATTTTTTTATCACTTTAATAATTTAGCCTTTTGAAGATATTTTTACCGCTAACCAAATGTAGAATAGATCTTTAATTTTAGATAACTTATATACTTCCTATTACTTAGGTTTATCAAGACAATTTTTTTTCCTTGCTGCTTTAAAGTTTTCGTAAATTATTTTAATTCAGAGGATAAGTAATATTACAACGCAAAAAACTTTTTTTTGATTCTCCAGGCTGATTAATAATATTCAATTTGAACGCCTTACACCGTTCGTTTGGATTTAGCATTTGTCGGCATGCAAAAAAGTTTTCCTTATTTTTTGCAAAATTCTTTGGTTACCTGGTGCCCTGTGAGGTTCGTGTGTTTAAAAATGAAGCCTTAGAAGAAGCAAAATAATGGATTGCCAAAACATAAGTTGTATTTTGATATAACAATTGCATAATACACTTAAAATGTTTGAAGAAATATTACGTCTCATACCAGCGGGAATTTTCAAGTTTATTCTTGTCGTTTTGTTTTCATTACTCATAGGACTAGAGCAGAGGGGCCGCTATATCAAAGAAGAATTTGGAACGCGCTTCGGTACTGACAGAACGTTTACCCTGATAGGGATTTTAGGATTTATTCTTTATGTCATCAGCCCGCAAACGCTACTACCTTTTCTTGGGGGTGGCTTCGCCATTACCATTTTACTGGCCATCAATTATTACCAGAAAATAATTATACAAAAGAAATTCGGGGTCACTTCCATGATCATCGCTCTTATCACTTATTGTCTTGCGCCGCTCTTGTTCACGCAACCCAACTGGCTGGTGCTGTTAATAGTTGTGTGCGTCCTTATCTTAACCGAAATAAAACAGACGCTCTTTCAGTTCTCCGAAAAATTTGACAACAATGAATTCATCACGCTTGCAAAGTTCCTCGTAATTGCCGGTGTCATTCTTCCATTGCTTCCTGATAAAATCATATCGCCGACTTTAAATTTTTCTCCTTATAAATTTTGGCTGGCAATTGTTGCGGTTTCCGGCATTTCTTACTTCAGTTATTTGCTTAAAAAATTTGTATTCCCCGACTCAGGAATTATTCTCACGGGTATATTGGGCGGCATGTACAGCAGCACGGCGACCACTATTATACTTGCCAAAAAAAGTAAGAAGTTACCTGAAAATAATAAAGTGGCTGCTGCTATTATTCTTGCCACAACGATGATGTATATACGATTGTTTTTGCTTGCACTGTTCTTTAATAAAAATATAGCAATGGCACTTGCTCCTTTGTTTGCAATTTTCGTTGCGACGTCTGCCATTATTGCCTTGTATTTTTTAAAGTTTCATCACAACAAAGAACATCAACCTGATGTAAAGACGTTACCACTGCATACTAACCCACTTGAATTTAAAACTGCCTTAATATTCGCAACGCTCTTTATATTTTTTGCTATAATTACAGAACTTGTAACTAAATATTACGGCAGCGGCGGAATAAATATTTTGTCATTTGTAGTGGGCGTTACTGACATAGATCCTTTTATCCTCAACCTGTTTCAAAGCAAATTGAATATTGCTGATGCGGTAATTGTAACGGCAGTTGTGAATGCAACAACGAGTAATAATTTATTGAAGATGATTTACGGAATTATTCTCTGCGATAAATCCCTTCGCCGGCCGTTGATTGTGGGTTTTAGTATTTTAATTGGGGTGGGGTTGGTGGTGTCGTTTGGGTTTTTGTCCTGAAATAAAAGATGTTGGGCTGTCAATACTTTTTCCCGGTCTCAGTCTTGTCTCCCAATGCGACCTCAGATAGGACAGATCTTTGTCAATCTTATAATTTGATTATTAAATAAATTTCCTGCTGAAATAAAAAAGCCCCCGATTAAGGAGGCTTTAAATTTAACGGTTATTAACCTTACTTACAACTCAATTTGGCACAGCCCGCTTTTTCCATGCAAGCCGGTGTACAAACTTTTTGAGTGCAATTCTTGCAACTCTTACGCTTGCCATGCTTAAGCGGGGTAGCTATTGTTGCAAGCGATAACATACCTGCTATAGCTAACAGCCATATCTTCTTCATGATAAATGTTTTAATTGAAATAATATTGTTTCTTTTAAATTAAGAAACAACAGGAGGTCGCCACACTTTGAAATAAAAACCCGCAACTAGTTTCGTTTTTAAAGGAACAAACTCTTTTTTAAATTGAGGGATGATTGTAGTTGAATTACTTACAGACTGAAATGGAAACGTGCTACCTAAAGGACAATTGATACACGAATTTCCTTCGCAACCCCCGGATGTTTTATCTGACATCTTTTTATGGCATTTTAGTTTTGCCTTACAGCAGGATATTTTCTGCGGCTTGCTTATAGCTAAAGGTATTTTTACCTGTTCAGTTGCATAAACTAACACTGAAATCAATAATATGAAAGCGTTGAATTTCATTTGAAATATGAAAGTATGTAGTTTCTGTTATCATTGCAAACCGCTTATCAATCATTTTCGAATTTGGTTTAACTTAAATTAATCAATGTTTTATAAATCAAAATCAACCTAAAATTGATAAGCATGTAACATGCAAAAAGAGGCCGAATATATCTTTGTGATCCCAATGAACTTCAATTACTTTTAGATAAAAACAAAGTAGCAAACGAATTTTTCACGACATTAAGCAGGTCGCAAAAAAATCTCCGGTGAATATACTTCTTGTAAATTACAAACAGATATATTTAGATAAAATCAATAGATGAAAAAAACTTTTGCAGTATCATTTATACTATTCCTACTAAATGCTTTTACCGCTTTTGGACAGCTACCAAAGTTGATAGAAAGAAATGGCCGTCATGCGCTGCTTGTAGAAGGAAAGCCATTTTTAATTCTTGGCGGCCAGGCACACAATTCCAGCGGCTGGCCTGCAATGCTTCCCGCAGTTTGGTCTTCCGTTGGAGCTATGCACGCAAATACTTTAGAAGTGCCTGTTTATTGGGAACAGGTTGAGCCGGAGCAAGGTAAGTTTGATTTTTCTTTGATTGATACATTACTGGTTCAAGCAAGACAGCACAACGTCCATCTTATTTTACTTTGGTTTGCCACCTGGAAAAATGGCAGTAATCATTATATGCCGTCATGGATGAAACGTAATGCCGATAAATATCCTAATATAATTGGTAAAAATGGTAAGCCTGTGGATTCACCCTCACCCAATTTTCCGGCGACAATTGATGCAGACAAAAAAGCCTTTGTTGAAGTGATGCGGTATTTAAAAAAAACGGATGATCGGCATTCGGTAATTATGATGCAGGTAGAAAATGAATCAGGTGCGTGGGGAAGCGTGAGAGATTATTCTCCAACTGCCCAAAAATTATTTGAGGCCAATGTGCCGGCAGAATTGCTCACACCTTCCGTATTGAAAGCACTTCATGTTTCCGAAGGAGCACATGGTATATGGCAAAAAGTTTTTGGAGAAAGAGCGGATGAATATTTTCATGCCTGGTCGGTTGCCCGCTTCATTGAGCAGGTAGCTGCGGCAGGCAAAGCAGCATATCCGTTGCCTGTATATACGAATGCAGCACTTCGCGATCCGCTCACTAATCCAATGGCAAATAATTATGAAAGTGGAGGCCCAACAGATAATGTAATTCCTATTTGGAAAGTGGCTGCACCATCAGTGGATTTATTAGCACCTGACATTTATATTTCTGGCAGTGAAAAAATACTGAAAGTATTTGAATTATATGACCGCCCCGATAATACGCTGTTTGTACCCGAAGCAGCTTTAAGTCAAGATAAAGTAAAATATCTTTATGAGGTGATTGCGCGCGGAGGCATAGGCTTCTCACCGTTTGGCATAGACGATAATGGAGACACGGCACGTGAAGAACTAATGAGCAATAAACTCGCACCCTTTGAATGGGAATATACAACGCTTGAACCGATGATGAGGGAAATAGCACAATGGAGTTTCGAAGGAAAAATAAAATCCGTAGTAGAGCGGGAAGATTTTGCGCCGCAAACGATTGACCTTGGACTTTGGAAGGCGGTAATAACTTTCGGCGGCAATGGAAGAGGAAACGCTGCACCGGTAAATACAGAGCCGAGTGGTAAAATGATGATTGTAAAATTGGAGGAAAATAAATTTATTCTAATTGGAACAGGCTGCCATATTACTTTTCAGCCAACTGGTAAAAACGCAGGCAGAGCCTGGCAATATGAAAGAGTAGAAGAGGGTAAGTTCAAAAATGGAAAATTCAATTTGGATCGAATTCAAAACGGTGATGAAACAGATTGGGGCGGCCCAGGCTTTGGTAAGGTGCCTACGGTTTTGCAAACGACGTTGATCGTTCGATAAGCTTTGCCGGATTACTTTTTCCGCAACAAAATGTCGACACAAATTTTTTGAATATCTATAATTTTACATCAATTGATTTTCCGCTATATTCTATAATTTTATCCGCTTTTTCTTCGTTTACACCTATACCGTGAGTATCGCCAACTACGACAATATTAAATATTCTTTTTTGAAGCATGCCCGGAAAAGAGCCTTTCCTTGCTGAAATGTTTAATTGTTTTTTTACATCATTCCAGGTGAAATTAAATGTTGCGTATTCCCCTTTTTCGTAATTGTAATTATCATTTGCATCTTCATAAAATTTAAAACTGCCATTAGCACCAGGATATATTCTTAATTCGATTGTATCGGCAGGCCTTTGTGTGGTGTATTCCATTTTTGGTCCCATAGGTAGTATAGAACCAGCTTTTATATACAGCGGTAAAATATCGATGGATGCATCAGCACTAACCGTTTGGCCACCAGTGAGCTTGTTGCCTTTCCAGAAATCATACCAGTCTGCTCCTTTTGGCAAATACACATTTCTGGTCGTTGAATTGGATGTTGCAGTCGCGTCAGAATACATCTGTTCTGTTACCGGACTAACCATAAAAGCTGGGCCGAACATATATTGATCTGGAATAGAATAGATGGCAGGATCGTTACGGAAATCAAAAGCAAGTGAGCGCAGGATCGTATAATTATCCATAGTTACTTTAGCCGATAGTGAATAGATGTATGGTAACAACCGATACCTCAGGTCATCATACTTAAGTAAAATAGTTTTCGTTTGTGCGTCCCAGTTATCTGAAAAAATAGCCCTTTCTCCTTTACCATGAATACGAAAAATAGGAGAGAAGGTGCCAAACTGAAACCATCGTGTAAACAGTTCTCGATACTTTGGCTCACTCCAATCGGGTATACCATCTTTAGATACTCTTGAAAGATATCCGCCTATGTCAGATGTCCAATAGGGTATGCCGGAAGCGCAGGCATTAATAGCTTGCGGAACCTGGCTTTTTAAAGCCCTGAATGTGCACGTAATATCCGATGACCATAATGTTGCGGCGCTTCGCTGTGAGCCGGCAAATGCCTGCCTGATGAGGAAGAAAGCACGCTTAGCGGGAATATCACTACGCCAACCTTTATACAAACCTTTAGCATGTTCCAATGAATAAGTATTAAAATAATCGATACCTTTTCCTACAGAAAAATTTGCTTTGCGGCGCTCATCAAGCAAAGCGCCATTATCTGGTTCGCATTGGTCAACCCACCATGCATCCCAGCCATATCTTTTAATAATGCTGTCTTTAGCTTGCTGCCAATACATAGCCCGCGCAGCGGGGTTATGTGCGTCATAATAGGTGTCAAACGTATGAGCGAAAAAATTATCCCAGGTGATACTTGTTAAAAAGCCGTTCCGTTTAAGCGCATTATAATCGTTGGTATTTTTTCCAAAAACAGGCCATATGGAAATCATTGCGTGAAGATTGGCTTTATGCAATTCATCCACCATTCTCTTTGGTGTAGGATATCTTTCCGGGTTCATTATATGAGAGCCAATGGGCAAAGGCGACCACCAAAACCAATCCTGGACTATAACGTCAACGGGTATATGATTTTTACGATAGCCATCTTTTACACTTAAAACTTCGTCTTCCGTTTTATAGCGATCCTGTGACTGAAAAAGCCCAAACGCCCATTTTGGAAACATAGGTGCCTTGCCGGTTGCTGTTCTATATAAATCGATGATATGGTCAAAATCAGGTCCATAAAAAAAATAATAATCAACCATTTTGCCGCTCTCAGAAACATATTTGTATTGGGTGTTGTTCGCCTCTGTGCCATAGAAGTTTGATGCTGAATAATTGTCCCATAATAATCCGTAACCTTTCGTTGACAATAAAACGGGAATGGCACCGGTAAGGTATTTAATTAACAACTCCTGGTTGCGGCCTTTATAATTTATTGACAGGGTATCTTCCGGGTGACAACCTAATCCGTACAGTGCTTCATCAGCCGGAGAAACAAATTGTGTGTTACAATTATAGGTATGAATACCGGCAATTGTAGTGCTGTCCATTGTTTTATTTTCCTGCCCTTCTGCAGTAATTAGGTTGTCTTTTTTATCATAGTAAGAAATTGCGTTGGTAGATTTATTTACATGAATGATCAATCTTGAAGTAGTGATAATAAATTCAGCCTGATTACTAGATAAGGTAAATGGCACCTTCCCGTTCCATGTATTATTTATTACTAAGGATTTTTTTTCAGGAATAGTATTTAATATAGTGTATTTCACTTCGATAAGATCGGCTTTACAAATCTTTACACTCATCAGGCCTTTATCAAGATTAAAAATCACTTCTGCTGCATTTTTTTTATAAGAAATTATTCTTGCATTTGCGGCAGTAAAAGATGTTAACAGGATGGCTGAAAGTACTATCCATTTATTACAAGGGAAATTCGTATGCATATAGTATATTTTATTTATCGCGGTATTTATTAGAAATAGAAAAAGTTTTCATTTTTGAATCGTTAACTGCAGCCAATAAAATCTTTCGTTTTGCAACGGTAGTCATATACTTGCCGGGAGCTATCATGGGCGAACTTAAAATAAGACAAGTTAATATGTTTTTATTAAATAAAAAGGGAAGAAAATTCATTTCACATTTAAAAAAAACAATTGGAAAAGAAGATTGTAAGATGATCGTCTAATCAATTTGCAAGCTATTTTCCTGAGATGCGCAACCAGGATTAAAAGTAGTTATCCAATTAATATTTATTTTTAGAAAGTGGTAAATAAATTTGCCGGCTTCTAAATGAAAGCAACTTTTTTAATGAAAAATTTAATAGCATGGTCGGTTTATTAACGGCAGTTTACCCGATGTTTCCAGGTTATTAAGATTGTCCGAAATTTTTTGACCCGTATTCTAATGGGTTAATTATCTGCTATTACTTAATCTTCAATTAAAAAGTTAGAAAACGTTGCTATTATTTATGGAGAAAAACAGATACTTGAGTAATTTTTAATAAATTGTTGAATATTAAAATGTCCTCTTCTCTGTAAAACAAACTGGTAAACCAATGAAATGAAAAAAATATTGATGTTTTTTATTCCGATGTTCTTTTTTTCAATCCAAAAAATAATCGCCCAGGAAAATTCCGTACACTTTAGTATCGTTCAAAGGCCTTCCACCGCTTCCATAAATTCCTTTTACATCAGTAATAAAAAGCCATTAGCCCCGCTATGTTTTATAAAACTGCCGGTAGGTTCCATTAAACCGCAAGGTTGGATTTTGAAGTATTTAGAACTACAAAGAGATGGCTTAACCGGGCATCTCGGTGAAATAAGTGCATGGCTTGACAAAAAAAATAATGCGTGGTTTAGTGGCGATGGAAAAGGTGATCATGGATGGGAAGAAGTGCCTTACTGGCTTAAGGGTTATGGCGATCTCGGTTATATTTTAAAAGACGAAAAAATTATAAATGAAACCAAATTATGGCTCGAAAAAGTTTTTAAAAGTCAGCGGGCAGATGGTTTTTTTGGTCCGGGAGAAGTGGAGAGAAATAAAAATGGCGAAATAATAAAAATTCCGGATCTGTGGCCGAACATGTTAATGCTTTGGTGTCTTCAGTCTTACTATGAATATAATTGTGATGCAAGAGTAATTCCATTTATGACAAAGTATTTTAGATGGCAGGCCACCGTTCCTGATAGCCTGCTTTTGAAAACTTATTGGGAAAATAGCCGGGGAGGAGACAACTTGTATAGCGTTTATTGGTTGTATGACCATACCGGCGAAAAATGGCTGTTGGATGTAGGCAAAAAAATATTTAAAAATACTGCCAACTGGGCTCAAAAGGATAATTTACCAAACTGGCATAATGTGAACGTCGCCCAAAGCTTTAGAGAGCCTGCGACCTATTATATGCAAACAAAAGATAGCAGTTTATTGAATGCCACTTACAATGATTTTCATTTGATCCGAAATATATATGGCCAGGTTCCGGGTGGAATGTTTGGGGCTGATGAAGATGCCAGAAAAGGCTACACGGATCCACGACAGGCAGTAGAAACCTGCGGTATGGTAGAGCAAATGGCTTCTGATGAAATACTGACGGGAATTACCGGGGACCCAATGTGGGCAGATAACTGTGAGAACGTTGCCTTTAATACCTACCCTGCAGCCGTTATGCCGGATTTTAAAGGATTGCGATATTTAACTGCGCCTAATATGGTGGTTAGTGATAGTAAAGATCATGCGCCTGGGATACAGAATGCAGGCCCTTTTTTGATGATGAACCCCTTCAGCAGCCGTTGTTGCCAGCACAATCATTCCCAGGGCTGGCCATATTATGAGGAGCATTTATGGATGGCGACACCCGATAATGGAATTGCCGCAATCCTGTATAACAGCAGCGAAGTGTCTGCAAAGGTTGGAAATCGTACAGGCCACACCGTTATATTGAGGGAGACGACCAATTATCCCTTTGAAGAAAAAATTAAAATTGTAGTCAGCACATCCTTGCCGGTCGAATTTCCATTGTACCTGCGCATTCCGGGTTGGTGTGTTGGGGCGTCGGTAAGTATTAACGGCAAGGTGATAGCAAAGAACTCGGTTTCAAATTCGTATATCCGTTTGGAAAATAACTGGAAGGAGGGTGATATAATTGAGGTCGCATTACCGATGCACCTGGCAATTACTAAATGGACTGAAAATAAAAACAGCGTCAGTGTAAATTATGGCCCGCTTACTTTCTCTTTAAAGATTGATGAATCGTATATAAAAATGGACAGCAAAAAATCCGCAATAGGGGATTCCAAATGGCAGGCAGATGTTGATCAGGCAAAATGGCCTTCTTATGAAATTTATCCTGCAAGTAAATGGAATTATGGTTTATTATTTAGCGATAAACCTTTAACGGAACAATTTCGAATAATCAGGAAGCAATGGCCTTCAGATAATTTTCCGTTTTCGCAAGACTATGTTCCGATAATTATTAAAGCAAAAGGAAAAATTATTCCTGAATGGACTATTGATAAATACGGACTCTGTGGCTTATTGCCGGAAAGCCCGGTAACAGTTGACACGAAAGAACAAACGATTGAAATGATTCCGATGGGCGCTGCAAGATTGCGAATATCACAATTTCCTGTAGTAAAATAATAGTAGAAATTATAATCTAAACAGGTAACTTTTTTAGTAAATCCTTTTAAATAGAATTGAATTCTAATCCTGATTTTTATATTAAAAAAACTAAACGTTTCAAAAAAAAACAATTTAAAAAATCGAATGATGAAGTATTTATTTTTCTTAATTATTACGTTTAATGTTATGTCGGTTCAACCGGCTTTTTCCCAGAAAGAGAGAGCCGTTTGGAGTAAACAAAAAGCCAATGAATGGTCTGAAAGTGAAGGCTGGGTAAGAGGCAGTAATTTCATTCCAAGTTCTGCTATTAACCAGTTAGAAATGTGGCAGGCTGCAACCTTTGATCCTAGAACGATTGACCGCGAATTAGGTTATGCGGAGTCGATCGGTTTTAACGCCATGAGGGTTTTTCTGCACCATGTTGCCTGGCAGGTTGATCCAACCGGCTTTAAAAGCCGTATGAAAAAGTATTTGGAAATTGCGGATAAGCATCACATAAAAACCATCTTTGTTTTTTTTGATGATTGTTGGGATGAGAATTATGCAGCAGGAAAACAAAGGGCACCAAAGCCGGGTGTTCACAATTCAGGTTGGATACGCGACCCGGGAAAATTATTTTACGATCATCCTGTGGTGATAGGCGTGTTGGAGAAATATGTAAAAGACATTCTCACAACATTTAAAAACGACAAAAGAATTCTTCTTTGGGATTTATACAATGAGCCAGGTAATAGTAATTACGGAAGCAAAAGCCTTTTCCTTCTATCGGAAATTTTTAAATGGGGAAGGGAAATAAATCCTGATCAGCCACTGTCTGCGGGTGTTTGGACAAAAGATCTTTTGGATTTAAATACTTTCCAATTAGCAAATTCTGATGTGATCACCTATCATAATTATAGCGATGAAAAAGAGCATGCAATGGTAATTGATAGTTTGAAACATTATGGACGACCGCTTATTTGCACCGAGTATATGGCCCGAACAAGGGGAAGCAAATTTGAAAATATTATGCCATTGCTAAAGGAAAACAATGTAGGCGCAATCAATTGGGGTTTTGTCTCAGGGAAAACAAATACCATATATGCATGGGATACGCCAATGCCTGACGGGAGCGAGCCAAAGGTTTGGTTTCATGATATATTCAGAAAAGATGGCACGCCTTATAGTGAAAAGGAAGTGATGCTCATTCGGTCACTAACGGGAAAAAAATAAAGCATTTTTTTTGAAGGTTCTTAGCGTTGTAATAATATTTTTTATAAAAAAATGAAATGAACGAAAAGAAATTATTGTTTTTATTGCAGTTGTTATTTTGCTTCCACCAGGTGTTTGCGCAGATGAGTAAAGCGCCGGCGTATCCGCTTTTCACACACGATCCATATTTTAGTATATGGTCCATGACAGATACACTAAATGCATCGCCTACCAAACATTGGACCGGCGCTGACCAATCTTTAATCGGATTGATAAAAGTGGATGGTGTAACTTATCGCGTCATCGGCGAGGAAAGCAAAGTGTTCGAAAATGTTGCCGCCACGGCTGATGATATTCCTTACAGCGTGAAATTTACAGAGAGCCAGCCTTCAGCAAATTGGAAGAACGAATCATTTGATGATACAGAATGGAAAACTGGCAAAGCACCATTTACCAGCAATAAAAAGAGCAACGGAACTTTATGGCAAAGTAAAGATCTGTGGGTTCGAAGAACTTTCATTTTAAACAAAACAGGTTTAGATAAATTGTATCTGAAAATTAAACACGATGATAACACGGAGGTTTATTTGAACGGTGAAGAAATTTATAAATACAATGGCTGGCTTAATAAATTTCAAAGTATTCCAATTGAAGATGCTATTAAAGAAAAACTAAAAACGGGTAAAAATGTTTTGGCCATTCATGTCGCTAATACAGCCGGTGGCGCATATCTTGATGCAGGCCTGGTTACTGATCGTGAAACAAAAGAGAATCACCCTGTGAAGCAGGCAGAACAAAAAAACGTTACCCTGAACGCCACTCAAACCGTTTATAATTTTACCTGCGGGAATATAGATGCTACCATAACTTTTACCTCGCCTTTGCTAATAAAAGATTTGGATATTTTGTCAAGGCCGGTTTCGTACATTACTTATTCAGTAAAAGCAAATGATGGAAAGACGCATGATGTAAAAATTTATTTTGACGCGTCAAGTAACATTGCTACAAATATTCCATCGCAAAAAGTGATTGCAAAGAAATACAATTTTTCAGGGTTAAGCATCTTAAAAGCCGGCACAGTTGAGCAGCCTGTTTTGCAAAAAAAAGGAGACGATTTACGCATTGATTGGGGTTACATGTATGTTGCTGTGCCGGAATCTGAAAATGTAGTTCAATCCATAACACCATCATTCCAGGCTGTGTCATCCTTTATTTCGGGTACAAATAATTCCAACATCAACGGCGGCAAAAACCTATTTTTAAATACTTCGGTCAACCTGGGTAAAGTTGGGACAAACGCTAAGCAGCAGTTTTTTTTACTGGCTTATGATGACATTTATTCCATTCAATATTTTCATCACAACTTAAGGCCATGGTGGAACAGGAATGGTGATCAAACAATTGAAGGGCAATTAAAAAAAGCCGCAACGGATTATTCGAACATAATGCTCCGCTGTGAAGATTGGAATAAAGTTCTGTATAACGATCTTATAAACGCAGGTGGCAAAACCTATGCAGACATTTGTATTATAGCCTACCGGCAATGCATAGCCGCACATAAATTAGTGCAGAGTCCGCAAAAAGAAATTCTATTTTTATCAAAGGAAAATTTTAGCAACGGTTCTGTAAATACCGTGGATGTCACCTATCCTTCTGCTCCTTTATTTCTTGCTTATAATACCACATTGATGAAAGGAATGCTAAATGGTATATTTTATTTTAGCGAAAGCGGTAAATGGGCGAAGCCTTTTGCTGCTCATGATTTAGGCACTTACCCTATCGCTAACGGCCAAACATATGGCGAAGGGATGCCTGTAGAAGAAAGCGGTAATATGGTTATTCTCGCCGGGGCTATTGCCAAAGCGGAAGGCAATGCCGCATATGCCAAAAAACACTGGAAGACGTTGACCACATGGATAAATTATTTGGTTAAAGAAGGCTTCGATCCTGCTAACCAATTATGTACCGATGATTTTGCGGGTCACCTGGCACGCAACGCAAACCTTTCAGTTAAGGCTATTGAAGGAATAGGTTGTTATGGTATGATGGCTGATATGCCGGGCATGAAAGCTATCTCAAAAAAATATAAAGACACGGCAAAAAATATGGCGAAGCGCTGGATGGCGATCGATGATGAAGGAGATCACTATGCATTAACATTTAATAAAAACAACACATGGAGCCAAAAATATAATATGGTTTGGGATAAAGTGTTACATCTTAATTTGTTTCCAAAAGAAGTATATGAGAAAGAAATTAAATTTTATCTCGGTAAACAAAATGAATTTGGCTTACCACTCGATAGCCGTAAAACTTATACAAAGAGCGATTGGATTATGTGGACGGCAACGCTCGCGGACAACCACAAAGACTTTGAAAAATTCATTGACCCCTTATACAAATATGTAACGGAGACGCCTACACGAGTTCCTTTGAGTGACTGGCACGAAACTACCGATGGCAAGCAGGTTGGGTTCCAGGCAAGAAGCGTTGTGGGAGGATATTTTATGAAATTGCTGGAAGTTAAAATGAATAAATAAGCCCATGGCTTTTAAAAAATGTTTTTCTTTCTTATATTGATTGAAGCATCATGAAGGTTAAAGAGTAACAATAAATGTGGATTTATATGAGGAGTATTTTTATTTTAATTTTATTCTTTATTATTGGGAATTCTAATGGTCAGCATTTAAACCGTGAAGTTAAATTGAGCCATTATGCCTTTGAAGACTTTACTCCGGGTATGGTTAAATTAAAAGGAGGTAAAACCTATAGCAAACTGCTCAACTATAATATACTTACAAATGAAATGATATTTGAAAATGAAGGAAAATTTCTTGCAATAGCAAATCCTGAAAATGTAGATACGGTTTTAATGCAACATAAAAATCCACCGCCTGTGGCGGTGGTCATGTTCTGCTGGCTACGCCTTAATTTTGGAGATGTCAAGTAAATACAAGAAGCTATCCCATGTAGTATATAAATGCGATTATCATATAGTGTGGACGCCAAAATATCGTTATCGAGTATTGTTTGGAGAGGTAAAAAGTTTGGTGGAAAATGATATAAAGGTGTTGTGTGATCGGAAAAGTGTAGAAGTAATAGAATTGAATGTGCGTATTGATCATGTTCATGTAGTGGCATCCATACCACCGAAAATATCGGTATCCACATTAATGGGGACATTAAAA
>JBBRSV010000047.1:0-31044 GCA_038245055.1 Chitinophagales bacterium
CCTGCAACTAAAGCCAGCACAGACCATGACACGCCTTTTAAAATGATCCAGGGTGTTTTTTTCGCTTTTATTAATACAACTGCCGAAGTTAAAATACCGGTAATTGCAGTTGGTAACCCAAGTTGAATATTCATTGCCGAAGCACCAAGCAGCACAACAGCCGTGACACCTATTCCCCAAAGGGCGGTTATGCCACTAATTGAAAGTTTAGGAATAAGAATAGCTGAGTTGATGTTTTGATCGAGTTGTTTTTTCTGCGTAAAATATAGCATAATATAAGTAACCGTAATTGCGCAAATAGAAGGTAACAAATATCGCTTGAGCCATAAAAATAGCGGCGGCATTTTGCTTTGATAAATAACCAAATTTGCAGGATTAGAAATAGGCAGAACAAAAGACGCCGCATTAGCAACAAAGGCGCAGATGAATAAATAAGGTAGCGGATTTTTTATTTTTGCTGCCTTGGTAACTGCGATTACGGCTGGCGTTAATACTACCGCAGTGGCATCGTTTGATAAAAAAATTGTAACGAATATTCCTGCCAGGTAAATTAATAGAAAAAGTTTTTTGGAAGACCCCCCGGCCATTTTAGTTGCTTGAGAAGCCTGCCACTCAAAGAGTTTTTCTTCACGAGCTGTTTCCGCAAGCAGCATCATTCCGGTTAAAAATAAATATACATCGGTGCCCTTTAGAAACCCCGCCAGCCCTTCGCCTGGGGAGATGAGTGTACATATAATTAACAAACAAGCGCCACCTAATGCCCACACGGCCTCAGGTACTTTGAACGGCCTGGTGATGACTCCCGCAATTGATAAAAATGCTATAATCCAAATGGCCGCATTCGTCATAATTACTATAAAAAAATATAAAAGTAATTCAGTTGCAGATAGCATTGGCAATTTGCGCACCGTGCAATACATGCCTTTATGTTCGTTTATGTTTCATTTAAAAAAAATCACCATCATAAAAAAAATTCATAAATAAATTATGTTTCATTTATGTAGTAATAGGGACAGTTTAAGTTTATTTTGCATGAAGAATTGAAAGAGGCAATTTTTCATTTCTCAGTTGGATAGAAGAAAAAAAACAGGACTCAAATTATTTTTGATGCAAACTTCCAGATATTCAGGGACGCCACTTGCAAAAAAACTAGGCATCAAACCTGGCTTCACTGTAAAACTTATTAATGAGCCAAAATATTATTTGGAACTCTTTTTAGATTTTCCGCGTAACACAAAATTTATAAAAAACGCTACTACAAAAATCAATTTCATTCATTTCTTTCCATCCAATGCTAAAGAGTTAAATAATAAAATCTCAGCCTTAAAAAATCAGCTTCAACCTGATGGAATGTTGTGGATCTCCAGGTATAAAAAATCTTCGAAAAAAGGAACGGATATTACAGAAGATATTATAAGAAACCTTGCCCCAAAGAATGGCCTCGTAGATATTAAAGTTTGCGCAGTCGATGAATTGTGGTCTGCTTTAAAATTAGTTATTCCTGTAAAAGAAAGGAAATGAGCGTCGATTCAAACAGTATTGAAATCCTTTAAAAAATTGGATTTAGTATATATTACATAGCGAAATGCCTACGAAGAAATTATTGATACCATGCGAAAAAACCTTGCGATCACTATTCAGAAATTTTCCGAGTATTCTAATAGCAGTTTCTTCAAATAGATTTTGCCGGAGCTAAAACATTCCCATAATAATTTAAAGAAACATTATTCTCCTTTCTAGGCAACGAAAGCGCGTGGGTAATAGCGATGGTACAGCTAAATAAGGATCAATTAGTCATGTCACTTCAAAGGCAATAAAATAAGAATTTCTCCCATAGGTTATACAATTTTTAAAATGAAATTAATTTGCGGCTGTGCATAACCGTTATCTTATTAAAGAAAATAATCTGCACTCCAGACTAAAATAAAAAATCCCGCAAAAGGTTTTTGAAAGGAGAATAAACCAGCTGTATATCTTTATTTACTTTCCACTTTTAGGATGAGCTTTTCAACAATAATTTCTTTAAAAGCCTTCTTGGGCAACGCTCCGGGCTGCATCATCGGATCACCTGTGCCTTCAACAGGAATGATCAGAAAAGTTGGGATACTTTGAATGCCAAATACAGACGCCAATTCAGTTTCTGCTCCGGTATCAACTTTATAAATAACAAGCTGGTCTTTAAATTCCTCAGATAATTCTTCCAAAACCGGGGCAACCATTTTACAAGGACCACACCAGTCAGCATAAAAATCAACGATTACGGGAAGGTTGCCTTTAAATTTCCAATCCTTCTCCAATTCATAATCAAAAATATTTTCTTTAAAATCCTTAGTTGTCATTTTTATAGTTGCCATAATAGTTTTTTTTCAAAGGTAAACCGAACACGTGTGGTTGTTAGTAACCTGGATCACAAAGCAATGATGTCTTCAAATAAAAATTTTACAATAAAATAATTTAATATGAAAAATTTTTCGCTTTAATGCAAAAATTAACCCGGTTTATTACATCCACTTATCCAGAAATAAACGGAATTCATTTTTCAATTCTGTGAATAATTTATCGTAAATCTTCGCACGGTCTTTTAACTTGTTATGTTCTTCAGTCAAAATAGTGTCAGCGTCTAACCCAGACTCAAACTTGATCGCATACTCGTGGTCTTTCGCATGCAGGTCATGAAGTAATTCATCGGAAACTTCCAACTGTCTCACGAATTGATTTTGAAAATGCTCTACACCTTTCAGCACTTCTTCATGATTGTTTTTTTCAACAATCTCTTTTAATTCATTCTGAAATATCGATATGTGGGACCGCACCAATTCAACACTACTCTTCCATTCAGTGATTTCTTCATGCAATGCCACGATAGATTTTTTATTATTTTCCATTTTTATAAAATTGAATATTAATAATAGATTTTGTTTTTGTAACAATGATGGTTTGCGCAATGAATTAAATCGTCTAGCGCACATGTTCAAGTTAAGTCTCCCAATAACCCGGTTATGTCACCTCTTGCTACAACTTTTACGACTTACCTTTCAAAATCAAAAAGCACAATGCAGCAAGACCATTAAGTTCACTGATTGTTTCAATCAAAGTTAAGTCTGGTTCTGCTATTCGCTTTGAGTTTTCTACTGGTTGTTAGAAGCCGCATAGAAGAGTAAACTTATACAGAATAGCAGGCTTTGTGCTTTTTGTTTTAAAACTTTTACCATGCAAAAATTAAACAAAAACCGGGTATCGCAAAATGTAGTTTCCATGCCTTTAGTAAATCCCAATGCAGCAGGTATAGATGTCGGTGATAACTTGCACGCCGTAGCCATTCCCCAGGGTATAGCAGCTAAACGGGTCCGTACTTTTGGTACAATGACCTGTGATTTGGAAGCCATCGTGGAATGGTTGTCACAAACAGGGATACAGACCGTAGCCTTAGAAAGCACGGGTGTGTACTGGAAGCCCTTATTTAGTCTGCTTAATAAAAAAGGGTTTGAAGTTTATTTGGTAAATGCACGGCAAGTTAAAAATGTAACGGGTAGAAAAACCGATGAGGACGATGCGATGTGGTTGCAAAAGCTTCATAGCTGTGGTTTACTTAAAAGTGCATATCTGCCTGATGATGAGCAAGAGGCACTCAGAAGCTTAGTGAGATACCGGCACACGCTGGTTCAGGACTGTAGTCGTTTTAAAAACCGTATGCAAAAATCTTTGGAGTTGATGAATATAAAATTTCATACACTTTTTGCAGATCTTGCAGGCAAAACCAGCACCGCATTTATAGAAGCTATTTTAGCAGGGGAAAGAAACCCATCGGCCTTTTTACCATTAGTAGATGGACGCATAAAAGCCAGTAAAGAAATAATACTGCAATCCCTGCAGGGCAATTGGCGCGGCGAACATGTTTTTACTTTACGAAAGAGTTATGAGATGCACAAAATATACCAGCATCACATACTTGAGTGTGACAGTGAAATAGAAGCCCAATTGCAGCAGTATGAAGCCAGTGTGAATGAGGAGGCAATAAGCATCACAAAAGAAGCAGTTAATGAAGCTGCCGTATTGGTTGCAAAGAAGAAAAAGCAAAGAGGAGCACCGCCATTTAATGTTAGAAAATATCTTGAAAAAATATATGGAACAGATGTGATGGCCATATATGGTTTAAGCGAAATGGGAGGGTTGGAAATATTGTCAGAAGTAGGCAATGACTTAAGCAAGTGGGAAACCGAAAAACATTTTGTAAGCTGGCTCAACCTATGCCCCAACAATAAAGTGTCAGGAGGTAAATTGATTAGCAGTAAACTATTAAAGAAAAAACCCAATGCAGCCAGCCAGGCCTTTAGGATAGCGGCTAATACTTTGCAGAGAAGTAATCATTGGTTAGGAGATTTTTTCAGACGAATGAAAAGTAAAGGCGGCAACAAATATGCAGTGGTAGCTACCGCCAATAAAATAGCCACTATCTTCTATAAGATGGTTACTCAAAAAGAAACATTTAAACCAATGGATTTAACGGCCTATCAAGAAAAACAAAAGCAATCCAAAATAGCTTTCTATGAACGAAAACTTATTGAATTAAAAACAATTGCTGCTTGAGGAGTTGTATAGAAGAATAAAAAGCAGCCAGGCCACCATCTGTTTCTAAGTCCGTCGGCAATTAGTTTTCAGCCGGAGGATTTAGATTAATAGATTGGTCCTCTTTGTTTTTCTTAAAGTCAAGGTGGCCAAACTTCCAGGTAAAATTAATACCAAAAGATCTGAATGGAATTTTTTCAACATTGGTAACTGTAAATCCTTTGCCGGAAACGAGCGTTTTCCGATTGATATATTCATTAAAAGGATTTGTTGCCGTAAAAGCTATCTTACATTTAATTTTTTTGTGAAATTGATATTTCCAAATAAGCTAAGGTCAGCATTATTTTCCAATCCTATATTTTGGCGTGTACTAACGGCAACATTTGTATAAGTAGAATCACCCACCTACAATGAGGGATAGTAAACAATATAAGGTTGAATATCATGATTATTGGCACAGTAAAAAGCGGTAATCATAAGAGAACCTGTAGCACCAAAATCGCAACCGCAGTGGACATCACATAAGGCCAGGGGATCGCAATCCGATTGAGAGCAAGTTCGGTCAGGCAAAACGGCCTACGGAATGAATAGAATAAAAGCCCGGCTTGATGATACCAGTGAATCCTGGATAGCCTCTATCGTATTGGTACTTAACCTGATTAAATTAATCGGGAGGGCATCCCTGTCTCAAATTGTAACAATATTTAGACTGCAACTAGCGGAAGAAAAGTATATTTTAATGGCCTTAAAAATACTCGCACAAAAAATGGGCGTTTGGACCACTTAATCAGCAGACCCTAAATAGAAAAATATCAACTACAAATCATGAACCTGTGTTAGCCTTAAACAATAAAAAGTCTTTATTAGAGTTTTAGTATTGTCATAGCAATTAAAGTAGGTTTAAAGAATAATTCCATCCTGAAAAGGATGGTTTTGTTTTTTGACCGGGTCTCGATTATATTCTGTTATTTTTTCGCTTTCATGCCCATGCGTGTTTTAGAAACCGGAGCCAGTTTCCATGCATAATATTTTCAACATCTTTTTCAGAATAACCCCGGTTATAAAAGAGGGGAATTAATTTTTGCAAATCTGCGATTGTTTCCAAATCGTACGGACATTGCTCTGTTCCAAAAGCGCCATCAAGATCAGACCCTATTCCAACATGCAAAGTATTGCCGGCGAGCTGGCAGATATGATCTATGTGATCAACAACGGTTTCAAAATTACAGTTCATTTCTTTCGGTAATGACTTGCCCCTCACCCAGCCAGGTTTCAACATCCATGCATCTAATGCGCCACCGATAACAGCGCCTCTTTCAATCAAAGCCATTATTTGTTCGTCACTATATTGCCTGTTATGATTTACCAGTGCCCGAACATTATTGTGACTTGCCCATACATGTCCATTAAAGTTTTTCAACGCCTGCCAAAAACTATCATCACACAAATGTGTTGCATCCAATATAATATTTAACCGTTCCATTTCCTTGAGCAATGCGATACCATTATTATCCATTGTGCCGGTTGCATCTGTGCCGTTAGCATAACGGCCCGGGCCATAATGTGCTGGCCCTAAAGCACGCAATCCATATTGCCATGCTTTCTCCAGGTGGTGTACAGTTACCATCGAATCTGCACCTTCTAAACTAAGAATATAACCTAAAGGTTTTTGGAGGTTACTCATAGTATCATCGTCCCATAAAGAAATATGCTTATTAAGAGAATTTAAATCATTTACCTGCACCATTTCGCCGGCTTGCTCCATCGCATTGTACCACGCAAGTTGTCCCTGTGTTTGTGCCCACGCCTGTTCGGGTGAATGCCAGCCCGGCAATGCATTACCCTGACCAACATATCTTGCTATCTGCGTTGCAACTACTAACCCGATATTTCCTTTGCGCAGTTCCGGTAAAGTAACGGTTGCTTTTCCGCGATCAGGCTTATCCGTTAGTCCTGCTTCGGCTGCATTAATTTGATGAATAGTTTTGGTGAGATCCCGGTTCCATTCCATTGCATTCATGCTTAGATCAAGATGCGCGTCTATAATAAACATATCGTTTTGAAATTTTATGTACTGATTTTCCGGTCTCTTGCAATCGTTTTCCATTCACTTTTGGCGATATTATTTTCAACCGTTATTGCCCGCTCATACAATGCACAGGTCGGGCAAATATGAACAGGTAATCCATAAAATACATCGCCCACTTTATAAGAATGCCCTGGGGAAGCTTCTGCAACCAGGTGTTCTTCGCTCTGGGTAATAAATTTTAATTCAGGAGCATTTAAAAAATAAACACGATTCGATAATTCGTTTTCCGCCGCTATTGATTTATGTCCAAGATCAAGGCAAATTTTTGATTCGTCCGGCAATGAGATTATTCGTGAAATAACCAAAGCGGCGGGAAGGAATTTTTGTTCAGGACATGCTGTTTGATAACCCTTATCCCAATAAATAAAAGTACCGGGGCTACATTTAATATTTTTTCTTTTTGCATGAATAGGAAACGTTGGTGAACCTCCGGCCACAATTATTGGCCGCGAAAAACCTTCCTTTTCTAATTGCTTTTGCATTTTTTCAACTGGCATGAATGCTTCATTACATTCACGGGTTCTTTGTTCAAAATCTTTTGACCGGATATGGCCATCGTAGGCATGAAGCCCGATTGGTTTTATACCTTTTAGTTGCGCGCACTGTTTGTATAGATCAATTGCATTTTCCCCAGGTTTAATACCGGTTCTATTCATCCCCACGTTTAAATCAATATAAACCAAAATTTCCACCGCATTTTTAAGTGCTTCGCCGGAAATATTCTCAGCGGATTTTAAATTATCAACCAGGCACGAAAATTTAACTGCAGGAAATTTTTTTATTAAAGATAAAAAGCGTTTTAATTTTATTTCAGAAGGTTGATAAGCGAGCAATATATCCTGTGCTCCGGCCATGCCCAGCATTTCAGCCTCCGAAATAGTAGCACATTTAAATTTTTTTATTCCGGCCTTCATCAATAAAGAAGTTGCCTCTATTGATTTATGAGTTTTTACATGCGGGCGTAATCTTTTAGGATCATCAATCATTGATAACAATGTCCCAATGTTTTCTTCAACTCTTTCGGGATAAACCACCAATGCCGGAGAATCGATCTCATCAATATTATTGATTCGAAACCATTCTTTAGTTTTTTTATCTTTCATGAGTTTTGAAACTTATTAAAACAATTCGAAAATCGCTTCTATTTCAACGGGAATATTATCTGGTAAAGATCCAACGCCTACAGCACTTCTTACACCAACGCCATTATCATCTCCCCATATTTTCTTAAACAATTCACTACAGCCATTAATAACATAAGGATGTTTTTCAAAAGAAGGAACACAATTCACCATACCCAAAACTTTAATTACACGCTTTATTTTATCAAGGCTACCGAGGTTTTTTTGAATAGTGGCAAGTATTGCCAAACCAACCTGCTGTGCTGCAAGTTTTCCTTGTTCCATATCTACATCATCTCCCACCCTGCCGTGTATAAAAGTTCCATCATTTTGGAGAGGACCGTGACCGGACACATAAAAATGCTTTCCATCAATAAAACAAGTTTTATACACTCCAATGGGCGAAGGTGCCGCAGGAAAAGTTAAGCCCGTTTCTTTAAAATTTTCATCTGCTGAATTTTTTTCCATTTTTAAATATTTAATAATTTATACAATTAGATTTAATAATAATACCGCACCTAAACCGACCACGGAGATTATCGATTCCATCGCTGTCCACGAACGCACTGTGTCCTTTATACTTAGGTTGAAATATTCTTTAAACAACCAAAAGCCGGAGTCATTTACATGAGAGCAAAACAAGCTGCCTGCTCCAATAGATAATACCATCAAATTAGGATTTGCATGCGTTTGAATAATCATGGGCGAAATAATTCCTGCAGTGGTTAAACCCGCTATGGTGGCAGAGCCAACACAAATACGAATGATAGCGGCCATTAGCCACGCAAGTACTAACGGATGGATATTTATACCGTTTAATTGAGCAGCAATCTGGTCACTTACGCCACTATCCGTTAGTACTTGTTTTAAAGTACCCGCACTTCCAATGATCAATAAAATCATGGCTATATCTTTTACTGCATCCGCATAAATTGACATGACGGCTTTCATTTTTTTACCCTGCCGCAAACCAAGTGTGTATGTCGCCACGGCTAATGATATCAGCATAACAACTGCAGGTTCTGCAAAAAAAGAAATAACCGTTTTTGAAACTGCATTTCCCGGCACAAAATAAGGCAGCAGCGTTGCGACGATTAAAAGTATAACAGGTAATAAAGCAGAGATAAAGCTACTTGCGGTTCCCGGCAATTCTTCAGGCGTTAACGACGGTGGCTGAAAAGTTTGCAAAGGAACTGAATGTATATTTTTTAAAGTTCTTGAAAATAAAGGGCCTGCAATAACAATTGCTGGTATTGCGATAATAAGACCATACATTAACGTGAGGCCGAGGTTGGCATGAAACTGAATTACTAAAGCTGTTGGAGCGGGGTGCGGTGGTAAAAAACCGAAGGTGACGGACAATGATGCGAGCATTGGCAAACCGATGTACACTGCCGGAAGTTTATATTGATACACCACTGAAAAGATTAGTGGCACGAGCAACACAAAGCCAACTCCATAAAAGAGAGGGATGCCGATAATAAACCCGGTTACAACTAACGCCCATTGAATATATTTTTCACCAAATGCATTCATCATAACCGCAGCAATCTTTTGCGCAGCGCCACTTTCGGCAACTAGCTTACCAAGCATTGCACCCAAGGCTATTATAATTGCAAGAGATCCCAATGTGTCTCCCAAACCTTTTTGCACCGAGCCAACAATTTTATCAAAAGGAATACCGAGCAAAAGGCCGGCGATTAATGATACTAAAAGAAATGATAAGAATGGATCCAGCTTTACCCATGAAATTAAAAGAACAAGGCTTAGAATGCTGAGGAAAATAATTAAAAATGTTATCAAGCTTTAAAAATATTAATTCCCATAAAAGTAGCAATCAATATTGTTGCGCAAGAATAAAATATCAGCGGGATAAGAAATTATTAAAGCCCGGTTAAGTCTCCGGGCTTTCAATAAAATAATTTTTTGAATAATATGAGTTCTATAAACTATTGTTCGGTTCGGGCGTTGCTGTAGCCGTATCTTTCGAGGCTGTATTAAATAGATCGTCGAAATGCTTCCCGGCATTTGGAAAATGTTCTTTCATAAGGTCGCCTGCTTTATCTTTTAAATCATTGAAATAATTTTTCGCAGTGCCCGCTGACGATTCAGCTTCAGTTTTTAATTTGTTGAATTTGTCTTTTAAAGAGTCAGCAAGCTTTTGCTTTTCCTCTTCCGTCATTTTTGTATACTTATATGCAGCAAATGCCCCGGCTGCGCCCAATAAAAGAGTTGCCAAATGTTTGTTACTTACGCTCATAATTTTAATTTTTAAAAAGGGTTTAAGAAATAAATTTAGTTTCCTAACCATACATCTTCATCTGTCTGCTGGTGTGGTAAGTTTTCGAAATCTTGAATTTTCTTTTCTGAACTTTCAAGCAATACCAGAATACCTATAACCAGTAGACCCAATAAAAATGCAAGTTGTTTCATACGTATTTTAAACGAAATACTTTACAATAAAAATGCCATAAAAAAAACGTCCTTCTGGATTCTAAAATACGTGCCACTTCATAAAATGGAATTAACAGTACAGCGAACTGGTTATTTGAGCAATAATAACCCCATAAACGGCAATCTATTGGGTTAGCTTATTTTTCGTAATTATTTTTGTTCTTTTACAAAGTATGTACTGTCAAAAAGTTGCTATGTGACTTTTGTCACACAAAGATAAATATTGAAAATAATAGAAGTTGCATCGAAGCTAAAAAATTGTAGGTTCTTGCTAACCTATTCGCAGCTATCAAATAATCATTCGCAATGTAAGGGAATATTTTAGGGAAAAAATATTCATCATCCCCGATATCTTATTTCAAAAATAGAACTGTGCTTTATTAAAAATCTCCTTAAGCTCCTCCTCCTCCACCGCTTCCGCCGTTATACAGGCCGGCATTATTTGCATTTGGTTGCTCATTAAATGTTTGTGCAATTATTAATGCCTCAGCATTTAATATTCCATTATTAGCTGCGTATAAATTGAGCGATGTAAAACCAAATTTTCCATCTTTCACATATCGAATTAGTAAAGAAGCTGACGCGAAAAAATAATGGCCATCGTAATCATTTCCAATTCTACCGGCCAAAATGCATAATAATATTTTACGGTGAAAATAGTTGCTGCTATTAGAGCCACGCCGGTTCTCATCACCAGGAAATCCTTTTTAATAATTCCGAAAATAATATAGGCTGGCGGAATGATAAAAGTCATCAACCAAAAAAACCCTTATCGATTTTGGACCTAATTTTAAACTAATATTTGCTGGTCGCATGATAGAAGCCTATTTCGTTTGAAAGTAATTCAGACATGGACAAATAGAAACAAGAAAAGTTGATTTGAATAATTTGATTTTAAAAAAAATTGGGTTAGATTTTATTGTAACTTGGGCACAGGTTGCAAATAGTTTCTTTTCATCAATTGATGAAGTTTCAGAAAGAAAAATTACAAAACAAAATTGTTATTATTTTTTACATGATTCTTAAAATCCGCTAATGAACACACGACGCAATTTTATCAAAGCTTCCGGAACAATTGCCCTCGGCTCAATACTTTTGCCCGATTTGGCGCATGCCGCAAATCGCAAAGGTGTTAAAGACGTTGGCCTGCAATTATATACCGTGCGTAAAGAAATGCTTGCTGATAATATTAATACTTTAAAAAAAATAGCTTCCATTGGTTATAAAGAAATTGAATCTGCCGGCAGTGAAAAAGGATCGTATTACGGATTGAAACCGGCAGAAATGAAGAAAGTTTGTAATGATCTTGGAATGACTTTGCGAAGTGGCCACGTGCATTATGATGATAAATGGCAACAAACAATTGATGACGCATCAGAGGCCGGGCAGCAATATTTAATTGTATCTGTAATGCCCACCCACGGCCAAACTGCAGATAATTACAAAAATGTAGCGGCAATATTTAATAAGGCGGGAGAAGCCTGCAAAAAATCAAATATTGTTTTTGGTTACCACAACCATGATTCAGAATTTGAAAAAGATAATGGAAAGGTATTGTATGATGTTTTGCTTGAAAACACTAACCCGGAATTTGTAAAAATGGAAATGGATTTAGGATGGGTAATTGTAACTGGTAATGATCCATTGGCTTATTTTGAAAAATACCCGGGGCGTTTTCCGCTTTGGCATTTGAAGGATATGGATATGAAAGCCAGGCACAGCACAGAGTTTGGAAAGGGCGCGTTGGACGTAAAAAAAATGTTGCAAAATTCGAAAAAATCAGGAATGAAATACTTCTTTGTTGAGCAGGAAGAATACACAAATTCTGCACTTGATTGCCTGGAATATAATATGAACTACCTCAAAAATTTAAAAGTTTAAAAGCTTCTTCTAAAATAAAAAAAGATTAAAATGGACAGGCGTTCAACATTAAAGGCTCTTTTCATAATCTCCGCAGGAGCGGCTCTTATTCCTTCATGCCTTCAGCAAGATAAAAAATCATCGATCTCTTTAAAGAATATTAAAATTGATAATGGGGATGAGAATTTACTTTCTGAATTAAGTGAAACGATTATTCCAAAGACTAATACTCCGGGTGCGAAAGATGTGAATGCTTCGGCCTTCGCTTTAATGATGTTAGACGATTGTTATGCTCCTGCTGACCAGGATAAGTTTGTAAAAGGGATGAAAGCATTTAATGAATTTTCAAAGAAAAAATTTAATAAATCATTCGTCGATTGTTCGCCTTCAGAAAGGCTTGACGTTTTAAAACTTATTGAAGACAAAAAAGACGTACCAGAAAATGTTAGTTACTTTTTCAATTCAATGAAAAGGCTCACACTCCAGGCATATACCTCTTCAGAATATTACTTAACCAAAGTGCGCGTTTACCAGTTGGTACCGGGAAAATTCTACGGTTGCGTTCCTGTTAAAAAAGCAAGTTAAAATTATGGGTGACCAAAAACAAAAAACAAATTTTGATGCCATTGTAATTGGCTCAGGAATGAGTGGCGGATGGGCGGCTAAAGAATTTTGTGAAAAGGGACTTAAGACCCTGGTACTGGAAAGAGGCCGCGATGTAAAACACATAAAAGATTATCCAACCACTAATATGATGCCGTGGGAATTTAAGCATCGTGGTGAAATTCCTTATGATATCCAGCAAGCCAACCCGGTCATTAGCAGGTGTTATGCATTTCGCGAAGATGCTGCACATTTTTTTGTAAAAGATACGGATCATCCCTACGTTCAGGAGAAACCATTTGATTGGATACGCGGTTACCAGGTTGGAGGCAAATCTATTATGTGGGCCAGGCAAACACAGCGCTGGAGCGACTTTGATTTTGAAGGCCCCGCAAGAGATGGATTTGCGGTAGATTGGCCAATACGTTATAATGACATGGCTCCCTGGTATAGTTATGTTGAAAAATTCGCCGGAATTTCCGGCAATAAAGACGGGCTTGCAAGTTTACCCGATGGAGAGTTTTTGCCTCCGCTAGAATTAACTTGTGTTGAAAATTATTTCAAAGATGTGGTAGCAAAAAATTATAAAGATAGAAACGTAATTTATGGCCGGTGCGCGCACCTGACTGAACCAAAACAAATTCACCTTGACCAGGGAAGAGGCCAATGCCAGAACCGGAGCCTTTGCCAGCGTGGCTGCCCCTTTGGAGGATATTATAATTCCAATGCAACTACTATTCCGTGGGCAGAAAAAACAGGGAATATGACGCTGCGCCCCTTCTCGGTTGTGCATTCCATAATTTATGATGACGCAAAAGCAAAAGCCGTTGGCGTACACGTAATTGATGCTAATACAAAAGAATCATTTGAATATTTTGCTCCCGTAATTTTTGTAAATGCCGGTGCTGTTAATACAAATCTCATTTTATTAAATTCTACATCAGAGCGTTTTCCTAATGGTTTTGGAAATGAAAATGGTTTGCTGGGAAAATATTTCGCGTTTCATAACTACAGGGCAAGAATAAGTGCCAAATATGATGGCTTTAAGGATTCTAAAACTGACGGTGGCCGGCGTCCAACGAACGCTTATATGCCACGTTTTAGAAACTTACATAAACAAGAAACTGATTTTCTTCGCGGATATGCCTTAACCTTTTCTGCGGGAAGATATGGCGGAGCAGATATGAGTGGTGTTGGCGAACATTTGAAAGATAATTTAATGGCAACGCCTGAATTAGGCGACTGGCATGTCGGCTCACAAATGATGGGTGAAACCATCCCGAGAGAGACCAATCAATTGAGCCTTGATGCAAATAAAAAAGATGACTGGGGTATCCCGTTACTAAAAACTTCAATTACATATTCTGATAATGAAGAAAAGATGATCAAAGATTTTTTTGAGCAGATGACAGAGATGTACACAAAGGCTGGCTTTACGGATATTAAAACAAATGACTCGCACCAGGCGCCCGGACTGGATATACACGAAATGGGTGGCGTGAGAATGGGAAAAGATCCGAAAACATCTATGCTAAATAAATGGCACCAGTTTCATAATTGCCCAAATGTATTTGTTACCGACGGTGCTTGCATGACGTCAACTTCAACACAAAATCCTTCACTAACTTTTATGGCGATGACGGCACGCGCCGCGAATTATGCAATCAGCCAGTTAAAGAAAGGAGCCATTTGATAAAAAATTCTTTCTTATTTTGATTGGGAAGAAACTGAGAAAGTTGTAGTTGCAACAACAGGTATTCCAGATGAAGATATTCCTTGTACCATTACCAAATATTTTCCAGGCAGATCTGACGTATAGAAATGATTTTTTTGAGAGCCTCCAGTTGCGATTTTTATGTGTGGGGACCATGATAAAACATTTCTAAAATCGGGAATATGGCTTGACAATTCTGCATCATTTTCATAAACAGGTGAATAAAATTCCCGTTCCATTTGCAAACCATCATAATCAATCGTTGTAACATGATTACTCAAATCAGCATCAGCCATATCACCTTTATAAGAACTCCAACTTAAGATTCCATTGAACGATGAATTTCCCAAAAAATATTTCCGGTTCAGCACGTCAAGCTTCTGCAATTTTAATGGATCAACCAACATGAATTTATTGAGATCAAACACGGGAACTCCATCCAGCAACACTAGCGGATCGCTATTAAATGACTGGTTTGTTGCGTTATTAAATACATCATAATGAAAGCGGCCCTCTCTTTTTCGCACGTCAACGAGCGTAACATACTCTCTTAATATTTCTTCAATTGTAGTGAACCTGGTATAATTATCCAGGAGGTAAGACGCATCAGCAGTGACATAAAAAGGTGTTGAATCAACTTGTGGCTTTAAGAAAACTTTCATGTTTTTACCAGAATAAATATTTTGAACCTGCATACTTATGCTTTCTTCCCGAAGTGCATTTGCAGTTTCTTGCTGTAAGTTAAATTCAGGAAAAGCCATGTCAGAAAATTTATCGCTGAAGGGATCAACGTAATCAAACTTGTACGTGCTATCGCGACGAATATTTGGTTGCAGAATTATTTCCTGCGCCCCGTAAACATTTTTCAATTCATATTTTACGAGACCGTCATTATCGCTAAAGGATGAATTAAAATCAGGTGCAAAGCCGGGAACAGAGATAAAGGTTTCTATATTATTTGCGGGTATCCCGGTAATTGTATTGATAACTTTTGCCTGTATAATCGCACCATTATATTCAGGAATAAATGCAAAAAATGGCTTCGTATTCTTCAATAAATTTTCCCATTTAAACCTTCGCCATCCGTTGGTCAACATGAGGTTGTCAATGGCAATTTTTGTTTCATCATCGTTTTTCAAGAAGTAGTATCCAGGATCTTCAACAAAACCTTTAAGATCATCGGTAAGCAGTAGGTAACTGTTAATGGCCGGATCATCATTCGACTGAAGCGAATCCAATCTATAAACGGCCATAGAAAGGCTAACGGAATCCATTTTTTGATCATCATTTCCTACAGCAATATTTAAGTTTACATCATTCCTTCTTGTATAATTTGATTGATCGGTGTTCAATTTTATCACCAATTCTTTTTTCGGTTTTTTAAAATACAACCGCTCACAAACCGGTTGGCGAACCTCATTAAAGATGGTGATGTGCGAAATTCCATCCCCAAGCAGGGCCTTATCAATCATAAATGTTGCCTTGCCATCTTGCAACAAACTTCCTAAAGCATGCTTTGTATCTTTTCCCGAATGCACAAATAAAAAAACTTCATGACCAGCCTGGAGATCAGATTGAACTACCGCCTTTATTTTATCAGCCGAATCAACAACGTTTAAAACATAACCGCTGGAATAGGCTGTGGGCAACGCTTTCAAAACGACGTCTCCGGAGGAAAGTTTTATAAAAGCTTTGTAAATATGATTGGGCAACGGCGTAAACGTAAATGAACCCATGCCCGCGTGTTGCGGTTTAAATGAAAGAAGCGTATCGTTGTTATCAAGAACAACTCCATTAAAATCAATGCCGCGGCCATGTTCATTGGTGCCTTTAAAAGCTACCTTAGAAGAAATATTATTTACCAAATTACCGCCTTCAGGAAAAAATTGAAAATCGTATTGATGCGCAGGTTTCATCGCGGAAGCATTTAAACCCCTTTGCATATTAACAATAGTAATGTTCTTTCTAAAAAAGAATGAAACATCAAAATTCTTCATCCAGTTCGTATACGCTCTAAATTTGTAATTACCTGAATTGAGGTTCACCGGTAAATAAAAAGAGCCATTACCTTCACCGTCTTTCAAAGCTATTTTGGCTCGAACAATTGCTTTATTACTTGAGTCTAATATTTCAACATAAGCAACCTTACTCAAAGTCAGCGGCTTATTGTTGGCCGCATTTACAACGTATAATTTGAACCAGGCAATTTCACCGGCTAAGTAAAAACTTTTATCAGTATGTACAAATATTTTTTCTTCGATTGTATTTTGGTAATACTGGTTTAGTGAAGATTTAATAGCATTTAAATTATCCTGGCTCTTCGCATTTGAAAAGAAGAAAAAAGAGGAAATAAATAACAAACAGGCGTAGATCTTAAACTGATTCAGATATGCAAATTTTACGTTGGCCATTTATTAATTTCGTTTTCTGTTTCTTATAATTTTTAATAAACTAAGGCCAAAAAGAAGGCCTCACGTTTGAACCGGTTAAAGTACAGTCTATACAATTTATTTCGGGTGTTGCAAAAAATTGTTTTACGGCTCCGCCTATGCCGGTAGTATAAACTGTTGTGGGATTTAAACCTATTCCGTATTTATGTATGCTATCTGGCTGGTTGTCTATAATAATCTGTGCACATACCATTTTATAATTCCATCCGGGCACATCACTGTTTTTGATGAAAACTCTCTTTACTTTTTCCTGGGATATATCTACATATCCTACTACCACTTCAGCCGGATTACTGATGCAATGGATATTTCCCTGTAGTTCCGAGGGCTGTGCGTCAAAAATGGAACCTACTTCTTCCGTATTTTTTTTTATTTTTTGAAAGAAAAGATAAGCATCGCGGCTCAACGCATATTGCTTTACATTCAGGCTATATAACACGCTAAGTTTTACTGAACCCTGCTCAATAAAAATGATGGGCAAATCTATAACGTCCTGGGCCAGTTTTTCAGACGATCCTAAATTGATATTTGTTGATTTAATATCGTTCCAGCATTTATGAATGGTAGTATCAACGCTCTGGTAGGGGTTTCTGAATGCAACACCTATGGGCTGGTTATTTTGATCGTAGGTATAAACGAGCGAGCTATAGTATGTCGCATGAAATTCCCATGTTTCCTCATATTTCCAATGATAATATCTTGTATTATTTTGGGGATCATGTGTGTTTACGTAAATTTTCAATCCACCATTTTCGCGCGCCCAGGTAAGGCTATCAATATCCGGTGTCTGCTTAACATTGGCATCGTCAGAAGCATATTCTTTTCCGTCCTGGGTTTTAATTTGTAAATGATATTTTTCACTGTTATTTAAATTTAACGATGCGGAAGTATAAACACCATTGCCCGTTTCAAAAAGCGCGTATGTTTCCTGGTTTTGGCCAACAATATTTACCTGTGCATTGTGTTCATAAATGATATTGGAAGTATCGTAAAGTTTGGTGGTACGCGTTAGCGTTATAGTAGTTGGTTCGGCCCCGCTGCTTATATATCCTTCTACCACAAGATAGCCTGTAACAGGTGATTGCAAGGATGGAATAAATTTTTCTTTACATCCAATAATAATTAACAGGAAAATAAAAAATACAAAAAGCTTTTTCATTACAGCATCTATTAAAACTTAATATTAAAATTTATAAAAGGAATTTGGCTGCCGAAGATGGAAAATTTATAACCATTTACAACACCATTTTCTGAAACAAAATAAACCGAGTATGGGTTTTTTCTTCCCGTGACATTATACACGCCGATCGTCCAGGAGTTATGCAGCTTTTGATGAATTTTATGATTCCCATCCAGGTTTATCGAAAAATCTGTTCTAAAGTAATCCGGAATTCTGTAAGAGTTTCTATTGGCGTATAACGTTCTGTAAGAATTATCATAATAAAATCTTCCAACGGGAATTGTGATCGGCCGCCCGGTACTATAAGTAGCATTCAGTGAAAAACTCAACCGGTGATTCAGGCGATAGTTACTTATAAAGGTTATGTCATTAGGTTTATCATAGTTAGCCGGATAGAATTTTCCACCATTAATTATTTCGCCCTGGCTAATATCATTAGCCTGCAACAGTGTTCTTGACCATGTATAACTCAGCCATCCATTTAATTTTCCGGTAACTTTTTTAATTAATACTTCAACCCCATAAGCTTTTCCTTTTGTGCTGATCACATCTGTTTCTATATGATGATTTAAAACCAACACTGCCCCGCTTTTATAATCGAGATAATCCTTTATTTTTTTATAGTAAACTTCCACCGATGTTTCTATTGTGTTTGACTTTAAATTTTTATAAAAGCCCAAAGAAACCTGTTGGCCAAATTGCGGTTTAATGTTGGGATCGCTTAGTTTCCATATATCTGTTGGAGCTTCAGCGGCAGTGTTGGAAAGTACATGAATGTATTGACGCTGCGTATTATAACCGGCTTTCACAGAAAAATCATCCGTGAATGCATAGCGGGCCGATAACCTTATTTCCGGGCCCTGGTAAGTTTTTATAAATTTATTTTTCCCGTAATAATTGTTTCCGACAATATTATCTACCGTTTTAGGTACGCCCGATGGATACACATTGAAACTATCCGGCCCCAACACATTAAACATTGAATATCGAATTCCACCTTCTACTGAAAAGGCTGAAGTAACCGTGTATTTATCGCTTATAAATAACGCGCTTTCGAGTCCTTGCTCTTTTTGCATAATATCCGGTACTACAAGCGAAGATTTCCCCTGTGGCTCATAAGTTCCGGGATGGAGTTTATATAAAATATTATCCAAGCCGAATTCAACGGTATGTTTGCTGCTGGCAAAATAATTAAAGTGTGCTTTAAAATTCTCCTGGTTTACATCAAATCCTAATTTGTAAGCATTTATCGCAACGGACTTGCTGGTAATGTTGTAATTATAATTATCATATCCTGCTGTTACAACGGCATATAAACTATTATTAAAGATGTGTTTCCATTTTAAAGAAATATTGTTGTTTCCATAATTATAGGTCGTATCACTATTAAGGTTGAAATTATCTTTACTCATGTAGGCCGTTAGAAATAAAGAATTCTTTTTATCAATTTCGTGATTCACTAAAATATTAAAGTCATAAAAACTTGCCTTGCTATTTTTATACTGATCTGGCAAAAGATTTAAAAGCCAGTTTGCGTATGTCGTTCTGGCCCCTATTATAAAAGATGATTTATCTTTTACCAATGGTCCTTCAAGCGTTAGCCTGCTCGTAAGCAATCCTATTCCGGCAGTTCCGGTTATGTTTTTTTTATCGCCTTCCCTACCATTAATTTCCAGCACAGATGAAAGTCTGCCGCCATATTTCGCGGGGATACTGCTCTTATAAAGTTCAACATCTTTAATCACTTCAGGATTAAAGGCAGAAAACAATCCAAAGAAATGAGATGGATTATAAATTGTGGCATCATTAAATAAAATAAGATTTTGATCAGTAGACCCGCCCCTAACATTTAATCCGGTGCTGGCTTCTCCTACTGACTTAACGCCTGGCAAGGTGAGCACCACTCTCAATATATCGGCTTCTCCAAACACGACAGGCACTTGCTTTATTGATTTAATATCAATCCTTTGTTCACCCATTTGCAGGCTTCTCACGTTACTGGCTTTTTCTGTAGAGATGACCACATTTTTTAGAGAAATAATTTGTGATTGCATTTCAATATTGAACCTCCCATCTCCAGTGACCACCACTTCTCTTTTGGCATCTTTCATTCCGATATTCTGAATAGAAAGAGAATGCCTTCCGCCAGTTATGGAAATAGTATAGTAACCATACTGATCCGTAAGTGTGTTAACTGATGAATTGTCTACATGAATAGACGCACCGATTACGGGCTCAGCGGTCTTGCTATCTAAAACGTACCCGGTAATTGTTTTTCGTCCACTATTGTTCGACGGATTAATACCTCCAATTGTATATAGTTTATTTTGCTGTGACGCAACCTGGATCTTATTATCATTATAGGAATAAATATCAACGCTGGTATCATTCCTATTTTCATTTTTATTACTTCCGGCTGTATTGAAGAAATCATTAGGCAGTTCGGTTTGAATGACCAATCCTTTAGTGATAAAAATATTATCAGCATCATCCACCGAAAATTCAAGCTTCGTATTATTGAAAGCCTGTTTTAAAACTTCCGCCAGGGGTTCGTTTTCTACTGACAGATTAACGGTAACCGAATCTATTTGGCTTGGATCAAAATACAAATGATAGCCGGTTTGCTTTTCCAGTTGCAACAAAAAATTTTCAACATTTATGTTTTTAAAATCGCCACTTACACTTGGCATACCGCTTTTATCCTGGGCCCTTAATACACTAAATGCAAAAAGGAAGCTATAGGTAAAAAACATAGGTACTAATCGCTTTAATAGCATCTACTGTATTATTATTTTAGTGTTTGAATTATTGATTTATTTCATCGTAATATGCTACAGCCTTTGTGAGCGTATTCATCTTATCCTTTCTTAAATTGAGCCTGTTCTTTTTTATAAACTGCGTTACCTCTTTCTTTTTATTGCTCAATACGCCCAGCAACGATTTTCTATTTTTTATTTTATAGAATCGGTTATCTTTTTCGATAAAATAATCAATAGATTCTACCACATATTTGTTAAGCCCTTGTATTGAAGCGGTATTTTCTTTGAAACTTTTTGTGTCCCTGGCATAAAGCGAAGTTTTTCCATTATGTAGCAAAAGATAGAAACCAGTATTCAACGAAGAATTATCCGTTCGGTCATTGATCATCCAGACAAACGTATGACTCCACAATTTGAACCACGCAATGCGGGAATTGTTGAGCCGGATAATATAAGTCCCGGACGGGTCATGTATGAGTAACTCGTCTTTGATAATGTCGTATAATAACGGTACGTTTTCATATAGAACATTATTATAAAATACAGAACCCGTTTCAAAATTTTTAGAGAAAAAAAATGGATTTCCTTCATTTATAGTAAAAGGATAATAGGTGTTATAAGTATATTCACTTCCATTATACAAACCATTTTCGGGTGATAAAAATTGATGGTAGGAATTTACCGCGGCCTGCATTGCGGGCGATTGGACAGAACTATCGGCTACAAATTTTTGAGGAAATACCTTGAAAGAATTTAAGAAGAAAAGAATCGGTAATACTACTCTTACCAATTTAAAATAATTCATCATACAAGCACGGTAGATTTAGTATTTCAAATATAGATTAAATTTCAAAAAAACCCGACTGTTTTCGGGGCATACTCAAACCTTATTTGTAAATACTTATTATTATCCTCGAAGATTTTAAAATTCTGACATGACTATTACAATTAAGATACCTGTTGCAATATTTTAAATAACTTATAGTGTTACTTCGGAGTTACTATAAAACTGGTTGTGGCAAAGCCTACGCTTCCCGAATCAGAAATCCCCTGTACCAGCACAATATATTTGCCTGGCACATCCGATGTATAAAATGAAACATTCTGTTCAGAGGATTTGGTTGCCAAACCAGGAGACCAGTACAACACATTACGGTAATCAGGGTTGCGGCTGAGCAGTTTTTTATCGCTGTCATATTGTGGAGAATAAAATTCCCTGTGAAGTTGAAGGCCATCATACTCGACCACCAAAGAATTTGGATCCAATTGGTAACTGTCGAGGTCACCGTTATAAGTTGCATAACTTACTACACCATCATATTCTTGGTTTCCTTTTAAAAATTTTGTAGCCACTACGTCAATCTTTTTAATTTTAAGCGGATCGATATCAATAATTTTATTGAGATTGAAAACGGGAACGCCATCTATTAAAACCAAAGGATCATTGTCAAAATAGGTTAGGTATGGTTCATTAAAAACCTCAAAATGAAAATTCTTATCCCGTTTTTTTAGGTTAACTTCTTTTACATATTCCCTTATCACTTCTTCCATCGTTGGAAATCTCGTGTAGGCATCCAGGTTATATTGTTTAAAAGGCACGCCGAAAAAAGCTGTAGTATCATAAGTTACGGGCAAGTTGAAATTATTTTCCATTTCCGCGTTAAAAATGCTTAACGATTGTGCAGAAATACTTCGCAGCAAAATATTGTTTGCAAGCGATGCCACAAGGCGCAGCGGCTCCAGTGGCCTTTCATTATATTTATCGGAAAAAGGATTATCCATTATTATCCTGTAATTACTATCGGCAGCATTTGTCTGCACCACCAGTTCGCGGGTTCCATAAAATTTTTCAACATTAAATTTTACCTGGCCACCTGCAGCAGAAGTACTATTGGAAAATTTAAAATTCTTACCCGGAACCGATAAGTAAACATTTACCCCGCTATCCTGAAGGTTTGCAATTTTTGGTAATATTTTACCGGTGATAATGTGACCTTCATATTCTGGTAAAAAGGAAAAGGAAGGTTTTTTATTTTTCAAAACTTCTTCCCAATTAAAACGCCTCCATCCTTGCGTGAGCATAAGGTTGTCAGTAGCTTTTGCAACTTCAGCTCCAGAATTTTCAAAATAATAACCAGGTGATTCAATGTCACCTTTTAATTCAGACGCAAGCCATAAATAATTTACGATGTTTATCTTTTGTTCCGGTTGCAGCGAATCTACCAGGTAAACGGCCATAGACAAATTAGCGTTTACGGCAAGTCTGTTAGTATCCAATGAAGAAATATTTATTTCAACCTTTTTCCTAGGCTCATATTGTTGTTGAAGATCATCCAGTTTTATTTGGAATGCATTCGAAGGCCTTTTAAAATATAGCCGTTCACATACTGGCTGTTTATCCGCATTAAAAACAGTTAATTGAGAAATGCCTTCGTCCAGTTCGGATTTATTAATTGTGAAACCAGCGTGGCCGCTATTAAGTGATTCCATCCGGGCAATTTTTATAGAATCCCTGCTACGTACAAATAAAAAAACACGTTGCTCCGTTGAAATGTTACAAGCAATATTTATCCTCAAAGTATTGCCTTCATCCACCAGGTGTAGTACCCAGCCATTATCATAAATCTCCGGCAACTCCTTTAAAGTTAATTTTTTTCCGGTATTTATTATCGCATGGTATTTATTTCCTTTTAGAGGGTTGAAAGAAAAAGTGCCCATTCCAAATCGTTCCGTTTCAAAATGGACAACTGTATCATTTTTTTGATCAACAATAAAGCCAGTGCCTTGTAACCCTTTACCATAGGAGTTTGTAAAATGAAATGCAATATTATTATCAAGGCCAAAAACCAGGTTGCCCCCTTCCGGTAGCAATTGCAGGTGATTTGGTAAAGCGCTGTCTGCAATCGCAGCTTCTTCCTTTTTGTTAGGATTTATTATACTGATGTTTTCTTCAAAGTAAAATTGAGAATCGAAGTTTTTCATCCAGTTAGTATATGCTCTTATATAATAACTACCGGTACGGATAGACGAAGGCAGGAGAAATGATCCATTGCCTTGCCCTGAATCGATACTAATCTTCGCCTGCATTAAAGTTTTTTTATCAGCACCAATAATTTCTACATAACAAATTTGACTAAGCATGGAAAGCTTATTTGAAGCAGCGTGAGTTATATAAGCTTTAAACCATAAAATTTCGCCTGTAGCATACGCAGTTTTATCGGTGTGTAAAAAAACCTTTTCCTGGTAATAATTATTGTTGTAATCATTAGACTGATCTTCTATAGCCGGAATCACATTCTGCGCGAAACAATTAAAATTGTGCAGTAACAACATAATAATAACGCACCACCTTCCCTTCCAAGTTATTAAGTGAAATATTTTTTTTAATTTTTTCATTTAAAATAGCGCGTTTAAATAAATATTTATTCAAATAACAATCTTACCAATAGGCAGGCTTTTGATTCGTGCCTCCTTGTAACGTACAATCCAAACAAGATACTCTTGCCAGCGTCAGACCAGTCGTACCCGAAAAATAATAGGCAGAAAATCCAGTATCAGGATAATTATATAGCAAGTAGTTGGCAGGATTTTGCTCAATAGTAGTGACGTCGCAACCACGCCCGGTATATACATAATTCCAGTTGTTAACTTCATCCTTACTAATAAATATTCTATTTTGTTGCACTGAAGAAGCAGTAAAATATCCTAAGACAACCTCCGAAGGATTTTTAACTGAATGAATATTTCCGATGAGCTGCGTTGGCTGAGCATCAAAAATAGATCCCAGGTTTTCGGTATTCTTTTTTAATATCTGAAAATATTGATAAGCCTTTTCGGTAATCGCATATTGTTTCACAAGTATGCTGTAACGAATATTTATCTTGACAGAGTTTTGAGGAACCACCGCAAGAGGGAACTTATTAATTACAGCATCACTTAATGCAACTGAAGATCCCAGCAATAAATCCGTTGAATAATCCGTACTCCAGCAATTATATTTTTGATCGAGCGGACGATTAGAGACATAATATATCAGGCCATTTTCAACTCCAAGCTCACTTTCAAGCGGAGCCCTGTTTTGCCAGGTTTCTACATAATCCCACCGGTAATATTTTACCTGCTTAGAAGGATCATACGTGTTCAAATAAATTGAAACATCCTTTTGTTGCTGCCACAGAAGTGTATCTATTGGTGGAGTTTGCAGCATTTCTACATAATCTGATGCATACTGATCACCGGAAGACGTGGTAATTTTTAACCGGTATTTATCAGCCGGATTTAACGATAGCGGTGGCGATTTATACATACCGTTAGGTGTTTCAAGAAAAACATAATTTCCTCCCGTACTATCTTCTACAGATACTGCTGCGCCTGTTTCAGGATAAAATGCCTGCGTAGTGTCTGTTAGTTTCACCGTTCTGCTTAAAGTAATTACCGACGGAGAATCGGCGCTATTTACCAATGAACCATCAAATACCAAAAACTTATTATCTACACTAATTTCCGGTGGATTGTAAGGTTTTTTACAGCCAATGTAAACGAATAAAAACAGGAATAAAGTAAGCGATATGGTTAAAAATCGATTCATCTTAAAATTGCATGTTTAATATTATTATCATAAACTTAACTGGCTCCATTAAAATTTGAAATTGTATGAAATGAATGGTATTGCAGTGCCAAAAATTGATAGTTGATACCCCTTCACAAATCCTGCTTGCGAAACAAAGTAGGCTGAATAAACATTTTTTCTGGCCGTGACATTATAAATTCCAAACGACCACGAATTATGAAACGTTTGCCTGATCTTATGGTTGCCATCAAGATTTACTGATATGTCCGTTCTGAAATAGTCTGGTATTCTGTAAGCGTTTCTGTCTGAATAAACAAGTCGTTGCGCGCCATTGGAATAGAAAACCCCGATCGGCAAAGTTATGGGCCGCCCGGTGCTATACACAACATTAACGGACATGCTTAGACGATGAGAAAACTTATAATTACTGATGAAATTTACAGCGTGTGGCTTATCATAACTCGTAGGATAATAGGCACCTTTATTTATTGATTCACCCGCAAGCGGATCATCAGTTTTTATCAACGTTCTTGAATAAGTATAGCTTAGCCAGCCATTTAATTTTCCCGAAAGCTTTTTAAGAAACAACTCGGCGCCGTAAGCCTTTCCTTTAGAATTGATAATATCTGTTTCGATGTGATGATTCAATAAAATGGATGCGCCGCTCTTAAAATCAATCATATTATTAAGACGCTTGTAATAAAATTCAACAGAGGTTTCAATATTATTTGAATTGAAGTTCTTGTAAAAACCGACGGAATATTGTTCTCCTTTTTCAGGTCTGATATAAGCATCGCTTAATTTCCAAATATCTGTTGGTGAAATGGAAATAGTGTTTGAAAGCTGGTGTATATATTGGGTCAGCGTATTGTATCCAAGTTTAATTGATGCATCGTTTGGCAATATGTATCGTAAAGAAATCCTGTATTCCGGACTTTGGTAAGTCTTGATGATTTTACCGCCTGGGTAGTGCGCAGTATCTGTTATGGTTGAAGCATCTTTCGGCAACCCCGGTACATAATTATACGTTTCATGCGGCCCCAAATAATTATATATGGAATACCTGGCGCCGGCGTTTATTGAAAGATTATCTGTGATGTTATATTCATATCCCAAATACGCGGCGCTTTCAAGTGCCTGTTCAGACTGTAACACATCTGCTTTTACAAGTGATTGACTATTGTAAGGCAATAAACCTCCAGGATGGAGCTTATAATAAATTGAATTCAATCCAAAATTCAACGACTGTTTGTTATCAAGCCTGTAGGTAAAATCTGCTTTAAAATTAGTTTGATTGATGTCGTAAGTAAGCTTATAACTATTTACAGGATTCGAATTGCTGGTTACATTATATTGATAGTGATCAATGCCCGCTGAAACGAGCCCATAAAATTTATTATTAAAAATATGTTTCCACTTTAATATGGCATTTTTGTTCCCATATTTATAAGTCGTATCCAGGTCGAACCTAAAATTATCGTTGCTTAAATACCCGGTGAGGTATAAATTATTCTTAGAATTAATTGTGTGACTAATATGAATATTGGCATCATAAAAAGAAGCGCTGCTGTTACTATATGCTAAGTTGGGCACCGCTTTAAGTATCCAGTTTGAATAGGTTGTGCGGGCACCAAGAATAAAAGAAGTCTTGTCTTTTTTTATAGGGCCTTCAAGCGTAAACTTACTCGTGAGCAAACCTACTCCACCTGAGCCGCTAATTTTTTTATCGTTGCCATCTTTTACGTTTACATCAAGAACAGATGAAAGCCTGCCGCCGTATTTTACCGGAATAACACTTTTGTATAGCTCTACATTTTTAATAACATCTGTATTAAACGCAGAAAAAAATCCTAATAAATGAGATGGATTGTAAATGGTCGCATCATCAAATAAAATAAGATTTTGATCAGCTGAGCCACCGCGGACATTAAATCCGGAACTTGCTTCTCCCACTGAAGTAACGCCGGGTAACGTAAGGACTACGCGCAGAATATCAGCTTCGCCGAAAACGACAGGAACTTCTTTAATTACTTTTACGGAAAGCCTGTCGATACCCATTTGTGTGCTCCTGATATTTGATCTTCTTTCAGCAGTGACCATAACATTTTTCAGGCTGGGAATATCATCTTTCATTTCAACATTAATCTTTCCATCGTTATACACTATTATATGACGCAAGGCCTCTTTCATGCCAAGGCTGTTTACTTCTAATGTATGTATACCGGGATTAACCGTTAGTGAATAATATCCAAACTGATCAGTAACAATACCAGTAAAAACGCTGTCCAAATAGATTGAAGCTCCAGGCAAAGCTTCTCCATTTTTTATATCTTTCACAAAGCCGGTGATTACCGCTTTATTTTTTTTAGAAGCCGATTTAGATCCTATTTCAAATAATTTATTTTCAACAAAACCAGGCCTTGATTTTTCTTTTATTACCTGTTCATTTTGCGATTCGCCGGGCGGTGCATTAGAATTTTCCGGCGTAAAGAAATCAGCAGCAAGCGCCGTCTGCATACTCTTATTTTTAGTAATAAATACATGGTTCAGCGGATCAATAGAAAAGTGAAAAATAGTGTTACCAAAAATTTTATTTAATGCATCGTTTATAGATTCATCAGTTAATGTAACATTCAAAGTAAATGTATCAAGAGTTGACTCATCATAGTAGAAATGAAAAGCACTTTTTCCTTCAATTTGTTGTACAAACTGAGGAAATTTTAAATCATAAAATTTACCACTAAATTTTGTCTCTTGTGCATTGGCAGAAAAAAAGAACAATATCAAGCCGCACAAACTGACAATAAACCGTGAAGTGCCCAACATTTTATTGCTTTAATGTTACATAATAAGCAGTCGTCGTCATCAATTCCTTTTCAATCTTCTTTCTAAATTTGAAGGAATTTTTTCTAATAAAAACTTTAATCTTTTCCTTTTGGTCTTTGAACGTATTAAGCACATCGCTCCTGTTCGTAACAGGATATAAAGCATTTTGATTGCGTATAAAAAATTCATCTTCTTCTACAAAAGAATTCGGATCTTCAGCCCGCATCCCCTTTTTAATGTGTTTAATGCGCTTTACCAACACACTCGCCGTGCCCTCAAAAACCGCGTCAAAAATTGTGTTGGTAAGGGTTTCATCTTTACCTTCTGTTGACAAAATATTTTGAAAGTGGTGGCCGTTCTGAGAAAAGTATTTTATTTTTTCGCCAACCAATTGCATCCGCTCATTGCTTTTATACCTGCTGATAATTATGCCCTGTTTTACCAGGTCGTAAAAGAAAGGAATATGATCGTAAAAAACACCGTCGTAAAATATTTCACCATAGCGCATTTGATCTGTTTCAAAAAAAGGATTTCCTTTTATACCAGCCGGATAGTTAATATATTCTTTGCCGGTAAACAAATACAAACCAGGACCAATTTCGTTTTGAAAAAATGCTACCGTATTTAAAAAGGAAGTGCTTTGCTTCTCAATTGAAGAAGTCATTTGTGCGTTGCCGTTATTAAATGCACACAGGCTAAAAAATAAAAAGATTGAAAGGGGACGGCAGTAATTCGTCATGGCAAATAAAAAAATAGTGCTACGAATATAGGATTTATTCGCCTTCCTTTTTCCAAGCAAACAATTTACTGGCGGCAATCCTGACTCAATTATATTAGATCAAATTTTAATTCTTCTTTTTGGAATAGATCGGTTTACTTAAATTCGCAGTTCATATTCTAAATCGAAATTTTTATTAAAAAAAAACTCTCCATATTCTTAATAATTTTACTCGCGTTCAATTCATTCGGGGTGTTCTTTTTTTATTGGGGAGAAATTCAACTTTGCAAAATAAGAGCGCGGGAATATGCTGATTTTGATTTTATAATTCCCCGAAAAACAACGGTAGTATTTTCATCGGATAATAAAGCAATTCAGTTTGTAAATAAAAATGAAATACGCGTTGATGGTAAGTTATACGATATTAAAAAAACAGAATTGAACAATGGAATTACCATTTATTATGCGATGAGTGATGAAGAGGAAGATCATTATGTTCAAAGCCTTCAAGGCTGGGAAGATACCAACTCGCGGGAAAAATCGTTGCCCGGAAAAACAATAAATCTTCACCTTGCGAAATTTTTACAATCAGAAAAAAGTTACCATTTCAACTTGCATTCTTTAGACATAAATAAGCAAAAGTTAAAAGCAATGGACGAAACTTTTTTTTATAATTCCCCTTTGAAAATTGTTTTCACTCCTCCCCCGGAGAAATTTTTCTCCTGATTTTTTTACAGATATCATACCTGGCGTTTATTCATTTAAACAGCTATTTCATTTTGTAAAATAGGCTCCCGCTATTTTATAATTTTTCTATTTATCAAAATTAATTTATGAAAAAGGTAATTTATAAACTGGCGTATGGGCTGTTGTTTCTTTTGATTCAATTTAAAGCCGACGCGCAAATTTCTTTAAGCGGAAAAATAACCGCAACCAAAAATAATATAGAACTCAACGGCGCTTCAATATATATTCCCGACATCAAAATTGGCGCGGTTTCTAAGCCTGATGGCACATATGAATTAAATAATATTCCTAACGGAACCTATCTCGTTGAAGTGAGTTATGTTGGTTACGCGGCACAATCAAAAGAGATAACGGTGAAAGGTCACACGGATATAAATTTTAGTTTGGAGGTGTCATCAGTTGAATCACCTGAGGTTGTTGTTACCGGCGTGGCTTCTGCAACAGAACAACAAACAAATCCTGCGCCTGTAAGCATCGTTACACAAAATACTTTTAAAGAAACGATCTCCGATAATATTATTGACGCGCTTAGAAATTCACCTGGCGTATCGCAAATTACAGAGGGGCCTGCTGTTTCAAAACCCGTTATAAGAGGATTGGGATATAACCGTGTGGTAGTTGTAAATGATGGTATTCGGCAAGAGGGGCAACAGTTTGGCGATGAGTTTGGCATTGAAGTCGACCCTTACACGGTAAATAAAGTTGAAATACTGCGTGGGCCTGCGAGCCTTAGTTACGGCTCCGATGCGATGGCAGGAGTTATCAATATGATCTCCGCTCCCACACTTCCTGAAGGGACGTTAAAAGGCAACATACAAGGTATTTACCAAACTAATAATGGCTTCTACGGCGGGTCTGCAAACATTGCCGGAAATAGCAACGGCATCACTTATGACGCCTGCTATACTTATAGTGATGCACACGCTTTCAAAAATAAATATGACGGTTACGTTTTCAATTCGGGCTATGGTGAAAATAATTTTAAGGGCAGCTTAGGCATCAACAGAAAATGGGGTTATTCAAGAATTATACTAAGCAGTTTTGATTTGAAACTCGGCATCGTCGAGGGCGGCAGAGATGAAGTCACCGGTCAATTCAACCGGCATGTAAAAGCTACAGATGGAAGCGATAGTGTTGTTATAGTTACTGATGACGAACTAAAATCTTATTCTCATGATTTAATAATTCACCAGCATGTGCGCCATTATAAGGCAGTTTGGGACAATAGTTTTGCGCTGGGCAATGGCCGGCTCGCCGCACGCCTTGGCTTTCAACAAAATCACCGCCAGGAGGCTAACGACGCTACACTTGTCAACGTGTACAACATTTATTATTTCTTAAATACTTTCAATTATGATGTGCGTTATGTGTTGCCGGAAAAAAATCA
>JBBRSV010000048.1:0-30423 GCA_038245055.1 Chitinophagales bacterium
CTCTGCATTAACAGATTTTAATTGAATTTTTGCTATTAACCATGGATATTTGCAGGAATAATACAAAAACTTATTTATCATCATGACAAATCATCCAACTACATTATTTGATAAAGTGTGGGATACACACGTTATCAGAAAAATTGAAGACGGACCGGATGTGTTTTTTATTGACCGGCATTTTATTCACGAGGTTACGAGCCCGGTGGCTTTTTTAGGCCTTGAACAAAGAGGAATAAAGGTGATGTCACCCGAGCATACATTCGCAACAGCCGATCATAACACACCAACAATCAACCAGCACTTGCCGGTAAAAGATCCGCTTTCCGCTATTCAATTAAAAGCGTTAGAGCAGAATTCTGCCAAGTATGGCATTTCACATTGGGGATTAGGAAATCCAAAAAATGGTATTGTTCATATTATCGGTCCTGAAAATGGAATCACCCTTCCCGGCATGACAATCGTTTGTGGAGACTCACATACTTCAACGCATGGTGCGTTCGGAGCGATTGCTTTTGGCATCGGCACTTCTGAGGTTGAAATGGTTTTATCTTCCCAATGCATCATGCAGCCAAAGCCGCTGAAAATGCGCATCAATGTAAATGGAAAATTAGGCAAAGCCGTTACGCCAAAAGATGTTACGTTGTTTATTATTTCTAAGTTAACAGCCGCGGGCGCTACAGGATATTTTGTGGAATACGCCGGCGATGTGTTTGAAAAAATGAGCATGGAAGGCCGTATGACCGTTTGCAATATGAGTATTGAAATGGGCGCGCGCGGTGGCATGATTGCCCCGGATGAAACAACGTTTAACTATATTAAAGGCCGGGATATGGCGCCGAAAGGCGAAGCCTGGGATAAGGCACTTGCTTACTGGAAAACATTGAAAACTGATGAAGGCGCCACATTTGATAAGGAATATAATTTTGATGCTTCGGACATTGAACCGATGATCACTTTCGGAACAAACCCCGGAATGGGCATCGGAATTTCCGAATTAATTCCTAAAGCTGCCGACTTAAAAGGTGGCGCATCTACTTATGAAAAGTCGCTTAAATACATGGGCTTTTCGGAAGAAGATAAAATGGTTGGTAAAAAAGTGGATTATGTTTTTATTGGCAGTTGCACCAATGGTCGCATTGAAGATTTTCGTGCTTTTGCCTCCATCGTGAAAGGCAGAAAAAAAGCAGAACATGTTACCGCATGGGTTGTTCCTGGTTCACATATCGTAGAACAACAAATTAAAGAAGAAGGCATTTTAGATATCTTAAATGAAGCAGGTTTTTCATTGCGCCAACCGGGTTGCTCTGCGTGTTTGGCTATGAATGATGATAAAATTCCTGCCGGCAAATATGCGGTGAGTACCAGCAACCGCAATTTCGAAGGAAGGCAGGGGCCGGGGAGCAGAACGCTGTTGGCAAGTCCGTTAATGGCGGCCGCTGCGGCTGTTACAGGTTATGTAACTGATCCAAGAGACCTTATGCAGTAAAGCATTTTTAATTTTTAATTTTTTTTTATGGCTTACGATAAATTCAATGTTCTAAAAAGTACCGCAGTTCCTTTACCAATTGAAAATGTGGATACGGACCAAATAATTCCTGCCCGGTTTTTAAAAGCGACAAAGCGTGAAGCGTTTGGAGACAATCTTTTCAGGGACTGGCGCTATAATAATGATGACACTCCCAAGAAGGAATTCCCATTAAATAATGCTCTTTATTCCGGAAAGATTCTGGTGGGAGGTACAAACTTTGGCAGCGGTAGTAGCCGCGAACATGCTGCCTGGGCTTTGTATGATTATGGCTTCAGATGTATTGTATCCAGTTTTTTTGCAGATATATTTAAAGGCAATTCATTAAACATTGGCTTGTTACCGGTGCAGGTAAGCCCTGCCTTTTTGGAGAAAATTTTTAAAGCCATTGAGGCTGATCCAAAAACTGAATTAGCAATAAATCTTCCGGAAGAAACAATAACGCTGTTGGCAACCGGCGAGAAAGAATCATTTAAGATTAATGGCTACAAGAAACACAATATGCTTAATGGCTTCGATGATATAGATTATTTGCAGGCAATGAAAGAAGAAATAAATTCCTTTGCGGCTGCAAGAGCGTTCTAGCTTTTATTTCAATATTACGATTGATACCGCCACAACCTTACAACCTTTAAAATATAAAATAAATAGTGCAACGCTACATTGAGATAATGGACACCACGCTCCGGGATGGTGAACAAACCAGCGGGGTCTCTTTTTCTGCTTCTGAAAAATTATCCATTGCTCAAATATTACTTACAGAAGTAAAAGTAAACCGTATTGAAATTGCGTCCGCACGCGTGTCCGAAGGCGAGTTTCAAGCTGTGAAAAAAATTACTGAATGGGCTAAAACACACGGATTTTTAAAGAATGTAGAAGTCCTGACTTTTGTAGATGGCGATGTATCTGTAAACTGGATGCTTTCGGCCGGCGCTAAGGTGATGAATCTTCTTACAAAGGGTTCTCTGAATCACTTGACGCACCAAATAAAGAAAAAGCCTTCCGAACATTTTGCTGATATCGAAAAAGTAATTTCACTGGCTATTGAAAAAGATTTAGAGTGTAATGTTTACCTGGAAGATTGGAGCAATGGCATGCGCAATTCCAAAGAATATGTTTTTCAATACCTCGATTTTCTTACTACACAACCGGTAAAAAGAATTTTATTGCCAGATACTTTGGGCGTTCTCGTTCCGTCTGAAACCAGGGAATATATTTCGTCTATTGTTGACCGTTATCCAGGTATTCATTTTGATTTTCATGCGCACAATGATTATGACCTCAGCACGGCAAATGTGATGGAAGCCGTAAAGGCAGGAGCACACGGGTTGCATCTTACTGTAAATGGAATGGGAGAAAGAGCAGGCAACGCTGCGCTTGCAAGCGCCATCGCCGTGCTTAATGATTTTATGCCTGAAGTAAAAACATCCGTTGTTGAAAAATCATTATACTCCATAAGTAAACTTGTAGAAACGTTTTCAGGTTTTAGAATTTCAGCTAATAAACCAATAGTTGGTGAAAATGTGTTTACTCAAACCGCGGGCATACATGCCGACGGTGACAAAAAAAATAATTTATATTTCAACGATTTAATGCCCGAACGCTTTGGCAGGGAACGTAAGTATGCCTTAGGCAAAATGAGCGGCAAGGCCAACATACAAAATAATTTGCAGGAGTTGGGCATACAACTATCCGAAACTGATTTAAAAAAAGTGACGCAGCGTATCATCGAATTGGGCGATCGTAAAGAAACCGTAACACCCGCCGACCTGCCTTATATAATTTCTGATATACTTGATAGCAACACGATAGATGAAAAAGTGCAGATAAAAAATTATGTTCTTACACATTCCAAAAATTTGCGCCCGTCAGTAACATTAAGTATAAGTATTGAAGGAGAAATATTTGAAGAGCACGCACAGGGCGATGGCCAATATGACGCTTTTGTAAATGCATTAAATAAAATATACAAACATAAAAAAATAGAATTACCGGAGTTGGTCGATTATGCGGTGCGTATTCCACCCGGAGGTAAATCTGATGCGTTGTGTGAAACCATCATAACGTGGATGCACAATTGTAAAGAATTTAAAACGCGTGGCCTGGATTCGGATCAAACTGTTGCTGCTATAAAGGCAACCGAAAAAATGTTGAACCAGATTTAAATTCATACAGTAAAATTTTATAAATAGATAAAAAAAAATCAATGGCGAAGAAGCATATTCTCATAGTTCCCGGAGATGGCATTGGGCAGGAAGTTACAGCAGTGGGCAAAAAGATACTGCAGGCAATTGCTGCAAAGTTTAATCATGAGTTTACTTATGACGAAGCATTAATTGGCCACGTGGCCATAGAATCAACAGGCAATCCATTGCCTGACGAAACACTTGCAAAAATGAAAAATGCGGATGCAGTTCTTTTTGGAGCTGTCGGTCATCCTAAATATGATAACGATCCTTCTGCTAAAGTGCGCCCGGAGCAAGGACTGTTGAAAATGCGCAAAGAATTGGGCTTGTATGCTAACATTAGGCCGATTAAATTGTTTGATGAATTGTTAGGTGCATCCAGCATCAAACCTGAAATTTTAAAGGGTGCAGATATTTTGTTTTTCAGGGAATTAACCGGTGATATTTATTTTGGCGAGAAAGGGCGAAAAAATAATGGAGAGACTGCTTTTGATGTTGCGGAATATAGCCGTTATGAAGTTGAGCGCATTGGCCGAAAGGCATTTGAGGCAGCTCGCAGCCGCAGAAAGAAATTGTGTTCTGTTGATAAAGCAAATGTTTTGGAAACGAGCCGCCTTTGGCGGGAAGTTATTCAAAACATGGCGCCGGAATATCCTGATATTGAAGTAGAGTATCAATTTGTAGATGCGACTGCAATGTTGTTAATAAAAGATCCGCGCCGTTTTGATGTGGTGGTAACTGCCAATTTATTCGGCGATATATTAACGGACGAAGCGTCGCAGATTGCAGGTTCCATGGGCATGTTAGCTTCAGCGTCTATTGGCGATGGTACGGGCGTTTATGAACCGATTCACGGTTCCGGGCATGACATAACAGGAAAAGGAATTGCTAATCCTTTGGCCTCAATTCTTTCCGCAGCATTGTTGTTGGATATTTCTTTTGCAATGAAAGAAGAATCTAATGTGGTTATTAATGCAGTTGATAAAGTATTGAAAGCTGGCTTCAGGACAAAAGATATTGCCGATGCAAATACAACGCAGGATAAGATTCTAAATACTGAAGCAATGGGTGAAGAAGTGTTGAAATTTTTATAGATATTCTTTGGAAATAATTGATTCGAAATTTGAGCTATTCACGTTAAAAAACGCTACTTTTATTAGCTTTCATTTATAATGTTTTCTGCGATCTCAGTTTATGGTGTTTTTCTTCCAGCATAAAAATTGATTAGCTAAGATGTGATGAGATAAAAACAACCCCCTCTTTTAAAAATTTGAATTATTTTTTTAATACTACTGTCAAAAAAATTAATTTTGATAAGCCGACGTGGCCGAATTGTCATCAAATTTTTGTTTACATAATAATATTGCCATGAAAATAAATGAACAGATTGCGCAGCACCTGTTAGATGTAAATCAAGGCGCTAACTGGACCGATGTAAATATAAAAGATACACTCGAAGGTGTTAGCTATAAAGAAGCCGGAGCTATAACAAAAGCTTCGACGAATACCATTGCCGGCTTGTTACACCATATAAGTTTTTACAACGATATAGTGAAAGAAAGATTATGGGGAAATTATCCTCCTATTAACCAATTAAATGGCTTTGATATGGAAAGGATAAAAAATGAAGGTGATTGGGCAAAGCTGAAAGAAAAATGCCTGCAATCCGCCAGGGATCTTGCTTCTGAGGTAAAAAAATTTCCTGAAGAAAAATTATTTAATCTTACAGCAAACGGCCATGGTACTTACTATAAAATGTTACACGGCGTAATAGAACATGCACATTATCACTTAGGGCAAATGGTTTTGCTAAAAAACCTTATCAGGCAAAAGAATCTTCAACCCATAAGAAGTAGCAGTTTATAGTTCACAAAATATAAAAATTCAATTGTTGGGTATGTTAACTTAACGTGATTATCTACTTTCAAGCGGAGATCATCCCGAAAAATACAGGTCTTTCGAAATGAAGGAAGCAAGGAATTTTTTTTTGGCAATTTATTCATCACATCAAAGGCAATTATTTTAATAATTTTTTTTGAAAACAGCCGAAAAATCAACTCAGAAATAATTGTGGCTTTAATGCGGCGAAGATTTGCAATTAATCAATGATTAAATTGCTGAGGTAGTACACATTTTTATTTTTTTTCTGGCAAAGCGAAAGCAACGTACGCATCGCCGGATGGCTTGTGTAATTTGCCACCTCCGCATGCAATTACTAAAAATTGTTTACCATCTATTTCATAAACTGAAGGTGTGGCAAATCCACATGAGGGCAAATCTGTTTCCCATAAAAGCTGCCCTGTTCTTTTATTAAAAGCCCTCATTTTTGCATCACTGGTTGCTGCAATAAAAATGAGGCCGCCGGCGGTAACTGCAGGCCCACCATAGTTTTCAGTACCCGAATGAATTCCCTTTGCTTTTAATTCTGGATAATCTCCCAGCGTATCCTTCCAAACCAATTCACCGGTATTTAAATTTATAGCATTCAAAGTGCCCCATGGTGGCTTTACAGCCGGGTAACCTTCTTTAGTTAAGAATTTATTGTAGCCAGTGCCGGTATAGGCAAGGTTATACCAAGGATCTTCTGCCCTTAAAGGTGCAATAAATTTTTCTTTTTGCTGTTTTCTATTTTCGAGAATAAAGGAAGCAATCGCTTTTATTTCTGTGGATGATAATTGTTTGAAAGCAGGCATCATTCTTCTTCCGTTGGAAACCAATTGAGAAAATTGTTCGTTATTATATTTTTTATTTACGTTAATGATCGCGGGATAATTTCCTCCGCCCATTCTCTGCGGCCCGTGGCATGGCATACATGTGCTGCTGTATAAGCGCTGGCCTGCCTGCAGATTGTTTTCGTTTGCTGAAGGCTTATCTTTTCTATTAACCATTGCAAGCACCCAGGGCATTTCGCTGGCATTTACGTAAAGCAGACCTGTTGCAGGATCAAAGGCCGGGCCGCCCCATTCTGCGCCTCCATCATATCCCGGAAAAATAATGGTTCCTTCTTTTGATGGGGCATTAAACATATTACCTGTATGATAACCTGCAAGCTTTTTTTTGATATCCTGGTAAGAAGAATCCGGAACAATATTATTTAGATCTTGTTCTGATAAAGTTTGTCTTACAAAAGGTTTGGGCCATGAGGGAATTGGCTGTGTAGGCGAAAGTTTTTCGCCATCCAGCTCGGTTTGTGTTGGCACTTTTGTTTCGTTAATCGGGTAGATCGGATTGCCCGTATTCCTGTCGAGCAAAAAGATAAAACCGCTTTTTGTTGCTTGTGCTAAGGCTTCTATTTTATCGCCATTTTTTGTAATGTTCACCAAAACCGGGGCCGTCGGTAAATCCCTGTCCCACAAATCATGATGCACAGTTTGATAATGCCAGAGCCTTTTTCCGGTAGATGCATCCAGGGCCAAAACACAATTCGCGAACAGATCATCGCCCAACCTTTTCCCACCATAAAAATCGTATGAGGCTGAGCCCACCGGTGCAAATAAAACACCTTTATCTTCATCAAGGCTAAAGCCAGTCCAGGTATTAGCGCCACCAATATGATTCCATGCATCCTTATCATTCCACGAATCATAACCAAATTCTCCGGGCTGCGGAATGGTATGAAAGATCCAACGCAACTTTCCTGAATGCACATCGTACGCACGAATATAACCAGGCGCTGCTGCTGGTTCTTCGGCAACACGGGTACCAACTATTAGCATGTCTTTATAAATAATTCCCGGCGTGGTGCACGAAACATAGAGCTTGGAAACATCTCTGCCGAGATCATTGTGCAAATCAATACGACCATTATTTCCAAACGATGAAATCAACTTTCCGGTAATTGCATTAACGCAATATAATTGAGAACTTGCTGAATAAAATATGCGCTTATCAACTTTCCCGTCCGTATAATAACTAACGCCACGGCATACATTCATACTGAAATAGCCACGCCCTTTTGTAGCTAAAGTATCTTCAGCCGGATTATAAACCCAAATCATTTTGCCGGTAGCAGCGTTTAATGCAAAGAGTTTTAATTTGGGAGAAACACCATAAATAATACTATCAATTATAATTGGGTTTACCTGTATTTGCGTCATGCTATCTGCATCGCCGGTATGATACGTCCATGCCACCTGTAATTGTGCAACATTGCCTGTATCGATTTGTGTTAACGAAGAATAATGATTGCTCTCTTTATTACCGCCGTACGTCTCCCAATTTTTATAAGATTTTTTGTCGCGTTGTGAACATGAGGCGAAGGCAATAATGATAAAAGAAACAGCATAGAGATTTATGAATAAATGATAGACCTTCTTTGGTTTACTTTTATCAAATGGACTGCATGAATTTTTTTTTTTAAATTTTTCGTACACGTTTAATAACTATTTTTTGGTTGATTTTTTTGTGAAGTTGTCCTGGGCATTGAATTGTATTTCTTAATATCAAACTATATTAAATGATTTTTATCAAGCTTTATTTATCGTCATTTTCAAAATGAAAATCCTAAATGCAATTCCCATTTTTGCTATTAGGATATAAAGATATTCAAATTTTGGTTTTGTTTTATTTATCCGCTTGATGTTCTTTTTTAAGAAAGAATGATTTGAAAATAATTGATTTCAATGCCTGATACAAGAGAAAAACTTTTTAATTTTGAAATGGTAATCTCAAAAAAATAACGAAATGACGACTACATCTTTTACCGAAAGTTTGTCAAAAGATGAGCTTCCGCAAACAAGCTCGGTGTATCTAGATTCACTATGGTATGCTGGCAAAGGCGATTGGAACAAAGCCCATACATTAATACAGGATGTTGAAGACAAGAACGCCGCCTGGATTCATGCTTATCTTCACCGCCAGGAAGGCGATAACTCAAACGCTGATTATTGGTACCGTCGCGCCGGAAAGAAAAGGCCTGATGCTTCGTTGGAGAAAGAGTGGGAAGAAATTGTTGCGGCGTTGATTTGATCTATTTCATAAATTATGCATATCGTTTTTTAAATGCGGAAGGGTTTTCCCCCGTTATTTTTTTGAACAATTTATTAAAATAAGAAAGGCTTTCTATCCCTACTTCATAACATACTTCTGAAATGTTTTTATCCTGCAATAGCAATGTTTTTGCCTGCGTAATCCTATACTGATTTACAAATTCAGTAAAAGTCATTTTTGTCTGTTTTTTAAAATAACGGCAGAAAGCCGGTGTGCTCAAATGAACGCTTGCCGCCACATCATTTACATCCGGAGTTTGATTGTAATGCGCATGAATATATTTATAAATTGCTCCCATTCTTATTTTATCGTCAAGGAATAATTTGACACTTGTATCCTTTTCATTTAATTCAGTTACTTCTTTTGATGATGCAAGAATTTGAAAAATTTCCAATAAGCATAATAGTTGTTCAAAGTGGCCCAACGTTTTCATGTACTTTAATTTCTCCGCCACTATTTCTTTTGTTTTGCCACTAAATGATAACCCTAAATACGCTTTATCAAAGAGCGTGCGAATGCTTGCAAACTCAGGCGTTTCGCTAAAGGCGCTTCCTAGAAATTGTTCCTTCAACTGAACGACTATTTGTTTGTATTCTGTTTTAATTCCATAGTCAAAATTTAGATGCGGAATATTTGATCCAATTAAAACAAGGTCGCTTTCCATAAAACCTGAAATATTTTGCCCTACATGCCTGATGCCTGTAATGGCTTCTACATACACCAATTCATACTCAGGATGATAATGCCAAAAAAAATAATTTTTCAGTCTTGGTGTAAAGAGTTTAAAAGACTGCCCTGTATCCGGCGACACCACTTCTTTTTTAATTTTCATTATTTAATTTCCTGTAAAGCTACAATTCTTGTATAAAAAATAAGATAAGTGTCAATACAGAGCAAATAATGGTCATTACCGTTGATAAGAATTATTTCTTATTTGCTGACCTTTGACTTATTAAATAACGATTAAACTTGTTTTATGAAACAACAAACGATGAATCCTGCTATGGCCCCAGCTCCAGAAACTATGAATGCGCACAAAGATATTCCGGGTAACCCATCAACAGCAAAAAGCAGCAAAGTGAAACTCAATGACCGCAGTAACGGAAAGCCACTTAATTTATTGACTGAAGCTGATTGGAAATTTTGGATAACCAATGGTTATATCGTAATTAAGAATGCCGTTCCGCAAGCGCAAGTGAAACAGCTTGCAGATTTTCTTTGGGAGTTTGAAGAGAAGGATCCAAAAGATCCTGCAACATGGTACGCGCCGCCAAGAGCAGAAATGAAGATGAAAGAACTTACGAATACCGGAATGGTTGAAATATATAATCATCAATTATTATGGGACAACCGTCAATTTCCAAAAGTGCACGAGGCCTTCGCTGATATTTGGGGAACGGAAAAATTATGGGTTACGATTGATCGCGCAAATTTAAATTTACCCATTCGCCCCGGTTATGAATATAAAGGTTTTATTCATTGGGATTATGATCCGGAAACAAAGCCTCAAAATGTTCAGGGCGTGTTGGCTCTTGCCGACCAGGAAGATGAAAACATGGGTGGCTTTCAATGTGTGCCGGAATTATACAGAACCTATGATTCATGGAAATTATCCCAGCCGGAAGACCGTGATCATTTTAAGCCTGATGTAACAGGTTTTGAAATAGCAAAAGTAAAAATGAATGCGGGCGATTTGTTGATTTTCAACAGCCTTCAGCCGCACGGTATCAGGCCCAATAAAAGCAAGGATAAGGTAAGGCTGGCACAATATATTTCGATGATGCCGGCCGAAGAAGATAATGAAGAACTTCGCCAGTGGCGGATTACATCATGGAAAGAACGAAAAGCTCCGGAAGGTTTTGCCTTTCCCGGCGATCCCCGTAACTGGGAGCAAACAAAATACAGTACCGCAGAATTATCTCCGTTAGGTAAAAAATTATTAGGACTCGATAAATGGTAAATGCAATTTGGTAAATATTTTCCGTATTTATTTTTCGTAGGTATAGCAATGACGGAAAATTTTGAAGACATGTTGTCGCTAAATAGTTGCGATTGGTCGCAACATTTTCAGTAAAGATGTTTTTATAATAATCTAATTGCTAAATTGGCGAAATGAAAAAGGGATGGTATTCAAAAAAATGGATAACAATACTGATACATGCCACTGCATGGGTGCTTTTATTTTCCCTTCCCTATTTGCTCAGGCCATCCTACAATCCTAATGATGCGAAAGCAGCAGAACTTCAAAATAGCAATTTCCTTTTCCTCGTCAATCGTATCAGCGACGCGTTATGTATTACTTTTTTTTACCTGAATGCAGAAATTCTTATTCCAAGAATATTTTATAGAAAAAAATATGCAATGTATGCGCTCACTGTTCTCGCGTACTTTGCATTTTTTGTAACGCTTCTTTATTTCTTGCGCGTAAACTTTACAAAGGTTAGCCATGGGTTTTCATTCAACCTGCATCTTTTATTCAGCACTTTTATTTTTATTTTTATATTAGCCTGCAGCACGGCGTATAAAACAATTCGGGATAAAGTTTTTGCTGATCAACTGGCGAAAGATAAAGAGAATGAATATTTAAAAACAGAGCTGGCTTTACTGCGGTCACAAGTAAGCCCTCATTTTATGTTTAATGTTTTGAACAACATGGTAGCGCTCGCGCGGAAGAAATCAGACCTTTTGGAACCTTCACTTATTAAGCTTTCTTCATTAATGCGATACATGCTATATGAAACCGATGAAGAGAAAGTTTCTCTTGAGAGGGAAACCGAATATCTTCATAGTTATATTGATCTTCAGCAACAACGATTTGGTAAAAAGGTTTGTGTGAATATAAACCTGCAAACACCCGACAAGATGTATGCGATTGAGCCAATGCTGCTGATACCATTTGTTGAAAATGCTTTTAAACATGGAACGGGAATGATACAAAATGCGCATATTGACATTTGCCTGAAAGCAGAAAAAAATATAATTAATTTTAGCGTAGCTAATAAATATAATCCTTCATCAAGTGAGATAAAAGATAAAGCTAGCGGCATTGGTTTGGTAAATGTTCAGAGACGGTTGCAACTTTTATACCCTTCAAAACATGAATTGCACATTGGCAAAGAAAATGATCTCTTTAAAGTTTCACTAATAATAATTACTGATTGATGATACGTTGCCTCGCTATAGATGATGAGCCTTTAGCCCTTGAGTTGCTGGAAGATAATATCAGTAAAATTCCTTTTCTGGAACTCGTTGCAGCCTGCGATAACCCCTTAGAGGCAATGAAAATAATGCAGGAACAATCTATCGACCTTATTTTTTTGGATATACAAATGCCAGGGCTGACTGGTATACAATTTATTCAGTCTATGCCGTCGCCTCCGATTGTTATCCTCATCACCGCCTATGAAAAATATGCATTGGAGGGATTTAATCTTGATGTAACTGATTACCTCGTGAAGCCTGTAGCGCTGGATCGGTTTATTAAAGCTTGTAATAAGGCCAAACAATTATTCGAGTTGAAATCGCAACAAAAAAGTGTAGGCGTTGAGGTTATACCGGCTTATTTTTTTGTAAATGTTGATTACAGCCTTGTAAAAATTACTATCGCGGATATCATTTATATTGAAGGACTGAAAGATTATATAAAGATTCATCTTAAAAGTACCTCACGGCCGGTGGTTACACGCATGCCCATGAAAACCGTTGAGGAACAATTGCCTGGCGAACAATTTATCCGTATTCATAAATCTTACATCGTATCTGTTGCATTTATAACGGCGATAAGAAAATCAAGCGTTTTTATTGATACACTAGAATTACCTGTAAGTGATAGCTACCGCGATGCCGTTACCAATCTCACCGGCAAATCCTAACTATTCGTTCGTAAAAAAATATTTCTTTGCGCCAGAACATGAAGTTATTTTTTCTATGATTGAATAGACTTTATCAGGCCAAAGCCGGGCACCAAACAGCAGTGCAGGCATAAAAAAAACCTGCAGTTTCCGGCAGGTTTTGTGGTGGTTAGAACGCAATTTTAGTTTTATGGATTGTATTACAACTTCGCAATAACAATATTTTTCTTAACGCTTGTTTCCGAGCTTATTTTATAAGTCTGTGTTTTGTTAGTTTTTGCAGAAGTTACTTCGAAAGTTACTCCAAAGGTTGGCGAGCTTAAATCGTCTTCGTCTACAGCTAACCGGTAGTTCCTTGAATAATTTGCGTCTTTAGCGGTTAATTTTTCAGAATACAATACATTGTTGTTCTCATCTTTTATCTTAATGTAGTATGCACCGGCATCCCCATTATTAAGATTAAGGCGAAAAACAGGATTGTTTTTGAAATTACCAATAAATTTAATTTCTGCGGGGGTATCTTTTTTTACGCCGGCAAAAGTGGCTTCAGATAATCCCATTGTGCAAAGAGTTAATAAACCCATTGCGATCATTTTTGTTGCTTTGATTGTTTGTTTCATGATGTACATTTTTAGATTAAAAGATTAAGTTTTATTCTCTTCATTCAAACAATCATGATGTAAAAGTAACACACTGAAAAAATGCATGCAAACCAACTTATTGTTTATTTCGTCATGCTAAAACGGCTAATTAAATGTGAAAAGTGTTGCCTGTAAAGGCTTTAAAAGGAAAATGAGTGTGACCGCCAACGAGTAATTTCGTGATCAGTCAGCATAATTTTTGAGCCATTATCGCATTTGAATAGCTTTTTTTTTGCCTTTCAAACGATTTTTTTATTGATATCCTTTTGCCTGTAACCGGAATAATTCAGCATATTTTCCATTCTTGTTCAATAACTCTTCATGGCTTCCAATTTCTAAAATTTCCCCTTTATCTAATACCAAAATCCGATCTGCCATACGCACCGTTGAGAACCTGTGGGAGATAAGAACAGAAGATCTTCCTTTAGTTAATTCTGCGAAGCGTTGAAAAACTTCATATTCCGCTCTTGCATCAAGCGCGGCGGTTGGTTCATCTAAAATCATTAATTGTGAATCTCTCATGTAAGCTCTCGCCAATGCAATCTTTTGCCACTCGCCACCGGACAATTCAATACCTTCATTAAAACGCCTTCCAACATGCTGATCATAATTGTTAGAATATTTCTCAATGAATAAATTGGCGAGGCTTTGTTCTGCAGAAGTTTTGATGAGAGAACGATTTGCCTGTTCTTCAATATTTCCCGTAGCAATATTTAGCGCCGCTGTCATTTGGTAGCGCAAAAAATCCTGGAAAATAATTCCTATTTGCATTCTCAGGTCATTGATATCATAATCCCTGAGGTCATATCCATCCAGCAAAATTCTTCCTTCCGTAGGTTCATAAAGCCTTGCTAAAAGTTTTACGAGCGTTGTTTTTCCGGCGCCATTTTCGCCCACGAGCGCAAGTTTTTCGCCTACATGAAGTGTGAAATTTAAATGACGGTTTGCCCAACTTTCTGAGTTACTATATTTATATCCTACGTTCTCAAAAATAAATCCATTTTGAACTGGAACGGGGAAGGGCCTTGAATTTTTTGAAGTTATTATTTTAGATTTTATCTCGAAGAATTCAAAGAAGTCACTTAAAAATAAAGCGCCTTGTGATACACTTGTAAAACGGTTAAGAATGCCTTCTAATAAAGTTCTTAATTGCCGGAAAGAGCCGGCAAGAAAAGTAAGGTCGCCGATACTTATTTTACCACTAATTGCTTTGAATATTATAAACACATAAGCAAGGTAATATCCTGCAGAACCCAGCATCGAAAATATAGTTCCCCAAACAGAGCGCCTGATAATTAAAAGGCGGTTTGCTTCGTAAAACTTATTTGAAAGTTCGCGAAAGCGCGAGATAATAAAATTTGATAAATTAAATATTTTAACCTCTTTTGCGGTTTCATCACTGGCACCTAAAAACCTTATGTAGTCGAGTTCGCGTCGTTCCGGCGTTTGCCGGCGATTGAGCGAATAGCTCTGATCATTAAAATAAGCTTCACCCATAAATGCCGGAATTATAGCGACCAATAATAACACAATAAGCCATGGATTAAACACCATTAAACCAGCCGTTAGAAAGGCCATTGTAATTAAATCTTGTAATTGGCTGAGCACTTGAGAGAGCAGAATGGTTCTTCCAATAGTTTGCTGCCGTGCTCTTTCCATTTTATCATAAAATGCAGAATTTTCAAACTGGTCAAGATCTAATGTAGCGGCATGTTCAATTATTTTAATAGAAGTATGGTTTGAGAAAAGATCACCCAATAAACTGTCCATTAAAGTGATGGCCCTGTTCAAAGCGTCTGAACCGATCGCCAATAAAAATTCGATTATAACCAGTTTCCACAAATGATTTGAAGTGGAACTGATCTTGCCCTGGCTTATTTGAATTACCTGGTCAATGATAAGTTTACCAACATACAAAATGGCTACAGGCGTTGCAGATTTCGTTATGCGCAATAGCGAGTTGGCAATAGTAAGTGACGGGCTTGTTTTCCAAACTAACTTAAAAAACTTTGGAAGATTTCGTAAGGCTGCTAATCTTTGTTTAAAAGTAAGTGGCTCTACGCCGGGCTTAATATTTTGATTTTTCTTAAAGAGATTTTGCCAAAAGGTCATTTACAATATTAATGAAGTTCGCATGCAAATAATTAAAACAAAATATAGAATTTACAATCATGCGAAGCCGTCAACAAATGAAATAGACCGGCAGCGTGAGGCCAACAAATTGTAAATAAAAAACCTGCCGGTTTATCCTGGCAGGCTACGATTGCTCCTGTTAGATTTTGAAATGCCTGTTATTACAATTTTGCCCGAAAAAGCTAATCATTTTCTCCGATTTTAAAAATGGATCCCGATGCTAACCTGCTGTTAAAAACGGACGTTTCAAATAGCAATACGCCTACGTCAAGACCCGGGCGGCTCAATATAAATTGAACAATGCTTTCGAGCTTACTTTTGTTCCTACAATGCGTTTTGCCTTATCATCCATCAATAGAAACGCCCCGGTAAAAACGAACGAAAGTTCTTTTGGATTAGCTGGCGTTGTCATCGTTAATTTTTGATCGCCATAAATGTTATTTTATTTGTCAAAACGCTTCCCGGGCTGCAAGTTATTTTTCGCTTTGCTTTTTTCCATTTTACTTTGCTGCCTAACTTGATATCATGATAAAAGAAAAAATATTGGTTATTGGCGCCTGTGGGCAAATTGGAGTTGAGCTAACATTGGAGCTCAGAAAAATTTACGGAGGAGCGCAGGTTATTGCTTCTGATCTTCGTGAAGAGAATGAATTATTGAAAGGTACCGGTCCTTATGTAAGCCTTGATGTGATGAATAAAGAGATGTTGCACGTACAGGTGATCCGGCAAAATATTACCCAAATTTATTTGCTTGCCGCCATTTTATCTGCAACGGGCGAGAAAAGTCCTCACCTTGCCTGGAGCCTTAACATGCAAAGCCTTTTAAACGTTTTGGAGATTGCTAAAGACGAACAATTGCAAAAAGTATATTGGCCCAGCAGCATTGCCGTATTCGGGCCAACATCCCCGAAGAAAAATTGTCCACAACAGACCGTTATAGAACCTATAACTGTTTATGGAATTAGTAAATATGCGGGAGAATTTTGGTGTAATTATTATAATCATCGTTATGGGCTAGATGTGAGAAGCCTGCGTTATCCTGGCCTTATTAGTTACAAAAGTGAGCCGGGCGGAGGCACCACCGATTATGCGGTAGAAATATTTTATGCAGCACTCGAAGAAAAAAAATACAAGTGCTTTCTAAAAGAAAAAACTTATTTACCCATGATGTATATGCCTGATGCTATAAGAGCAACGATAGAATTAATGGAGGCTGACGCTAAGAATATTTCTGTGCGCACATCTTATAATATTTCCGGAATGAGCTTTTCACCCAAAGAAATTTCTAAAGAAATAAAAAGTCACATTCCTGAGTTTAAAACAATTTATGAACCTGATTATCGGCAAGCGATTGCTGAAAGCTGGCCGCAAAGTATTGATGATAGCGTTGCCCGGAAAGATTGGAAATGGAAACCTGCATACAATCTAAATAATATGACAAGTGACATGCTTGAAAATATGCAGAAAAGCTTACGAATAAATTAAGAAAAATGTTCAGGTAATTAGGTGAAGTACAGAGAAGAATTCTAAATATCCAGCACATCTTTCATATTAAAAATTCCTTTTTTATCAAAAATAAATTCGGCTGCGAGTAGTGCGCCAAAGGCAAAACCTTTGCGATTATGTGCCGTATGAATTATTTCTATATCGTCAACGTCTGAAGTATATTTTACTGAATGCGTTCCGGCCGCGGGATCTATCCTTTTACTTATGATGGAAATTTCTTCAGGACTGTCAGAGGATTTATTCACCCATTTATTTTTTTTAGGAAGTGTATCGATAATTTGCTCAGCAAGCGTGATGGCAGTACCGCTTGGTGCATCTTTCTTTTCAGTATGATGTATTTCTTCGATGCTCACATTATAATTAAATTGCTGGCACATGAGTAGCGCCAGCTTTTTATTTAATTCAAAAAAAATATTTACACCAATACTAAAATTACTCGCGTACAACAATGTTGCGTTTAGCTCGCCGCATTTTTCTTTTACCTTTTCTATTTGAGAAAGCCAGCCGGTGGTACCGCAGACAACAGGCACGCCCGCTTCAAAGCAAAGAAGTATATTTTTTACGGCGCTTTGCGGACTTGTAAATTCTATCGCAACATCTGCTTTTTGTAAATTTTCCTTCGTGAGTTCCGCCAGATTTTGATCATGAATTCTCATGACTATTTGATGGCCCTTTTGCGTCGCAATTTCTTCAATAGCTTTACCCATTTTGCCATAGCCTAATAAAGCAATATTCATAATTAAATTAATGTTGAAATGAAAGTAAGAAAACGTTATGGAAGTGGCAATAAAACTTTGGAATGCCTGTCCTTAAACGAAAACACAAATGCAATGCCGGGGCCGTTGTTATATGAATTTAATCCCGGGCGAATCTTCATACTAATATTGGGACTTACATCAAAGGCCTTTAAGTGTGCATCCACCGTGGCATCTACCACATTTAATCCCCAAAATATCAGAAAGAATAAAACCGAATAGTCAATATTTTGCCTGAACTCATTTCGGACTGTCCTAAGGGAATTAACACCATAAAGCCTGTAGGTTATATTAACAAGTGTGTCATTTGCCTGTGAGGTGTCAGATAACAGGATAACAGCCCGTTTCAGGTCTTTATATGTATGTAAGTTATAAAAAAAAATATAGGTGGTAGTACCAAGGGCGCCATAAATAATAGGTATTTTCCAATACTTTTTATTATAAAACTGGCCCCAGCCCGGTAAAATCGCTGACCGCAGCGTAGCAACTTTTGGATTGTATTTTTTTCGAATAGCTGTGTCCAAAGCCAATAATCTTTTTCCACTTGTATCAGCTTGCGTATTTCCTTTTATAAGTAAAGTATCTTCCTTTTGCTGGGCACATACGCTTACGTCATGTAGCATGAAAAAAATAAGAAATGTTGTAAAAAGTAGCGAAAGTTTTAGCATAAGCTTAATCCACCGGCACCTGCATCTTTTCTAATATTGAATTTAATTCTTCTATCGAGTAATAATCAAATGTAATATTGCCGGTGCCTTTTTTATTTTGTGTCATTTTCACTTTAGTGCTGAAATGCGATGCTAAATTATCTTCAATTTTCTTTAAAGAGGGTGGCAGTGTGGCTTTTACCGAATTATTAACAACGTCTTTTACGGGCGTATATATTTTTCTTACGAGGTCCTCCGTTTGGCGAACAGAAAGTTCTTTATTTTTTATTTCACTAAAAATATACAATTGCTTGTCCACCATATCCACATTGATCAATGCGCGTGCATGCCCCATGCTGATGATGCCATTTCTTACCGCTGCCTGTATATCGGGCGGTAATTTTAAAAGCCTGATATAATTTGTAACAGTGCTTCTTTCTTTGCCCATACGCTCTGCAAGTTGTTCCTGAGTATAATCGAGCTCATCCATTAGCTGCTTATAACTCAAGGCAATTTCAATTGCATTCAAGTCTTCGCGCTGCAGGTTTTCCAGTAAAGCAAGCTCCAACATTTTTGAATCCTTAGCCTCTCTTATGTAAACCGGAACATCAGGAAGGCCTGCTATTTTCGCTGCCCTGAACCTTCTTTCGCCTGCAATAATTCGATACTTGCCATTGCTTAGTTTTGTAACCGTAAGTGGTTGAATAATGTCGTGCATCTTTACTGAAGCAGCCAACTCACTTAAAGAATTTTCATCAAAATCATGACGCGGCTGTTGGGGATTTGCCTCAATAAGATGAAGAGGAATCCTGGTATTAACGGCATTAAATTTTTCAGCCGCTTCAACTTTTAAATTCGATGCTGTTGTAGAAAGATCTGTATCTATATTCTGTAATAGCGACCTGATACCTTTTCCTAAAGCATCTTTTTTATTGGGAATACTCATGTTCATTTTTTTTGCTGAAATATTTTTTATTCGTGTTCCAGCACTTTTTGATCCTGGTTAATTTTTGTCAGGTGATTTCGCTGAAGAATTTCTTTAGCAAGGTTCAGGTAATTTATCGCTCCTTTGCTTTCTGCATCGTAAAGTATTGCAGGCTTCCCAAAACTTGGTGCCTCACTTAATCTTGTGTTGCGGTGGATGATCGTAGTGAATACAAGATCTTCAAAATGGCGCCTCACTTCACTTACAACCTGGTTGCACAAACGCAGCCGGCCGTCGTACATCGTCATCAGGAGGCCTTCAATTTGTAATGAAGTATTGAGCCTGTTTTGTACAATTTTAATCGTGTTTAATAATTTCCCAAGCCCTTCTAATGCGAAAAATTCGGCTTGTACCGGCACAAGAACACTATCTGAAGCGGTGAGCGCATTCACGGTTATCAATCCCAATGAAGGCGAGCAATCGATAATTATAAAATCATATTCATCTTTAATGCCTCTCAAAATATTTTTCAGAACGCTTTCACGATCGGGATAATTAATCATCTCAATTTCGGCGCCTACTAAATCAATATGCGATGGTATCAGGTCGAGATAAGGAATTTCTGTTTTTAAAATAACATCCCGGGCAGGAGTGTCGTTCACCATGCAATCATAAACACCTGTGGTAATATTATGAAGGTCAAAGCCAATACCCGTTGTCGTATTTGCCTGCGGATCAGCATCTACCAGCAATGTTTTAAACTCCAGCACGCCCAGGCTTGCGGCCAGGTTAATCGCAGTCGTGGTTTTACCAACTCCACCCTTTTGATTTGCTATCCCAATTATTTTTCCCATATTATTATTTCCCTGTAATTTTTCTTTTATCTTTTCTTTTTGCAAAAATAGTTAGCGCTTGCAATTTTGGGATTTTAAGAAAGGTCGCTAAAGTAACCATTAATTTAAATACAGCGCCTTAATACTCTCCCAAAATATATATTGTAAAACATATGTTCAATAACAACTCTCAAAAAATCAAGCGCGTATTAAGTGCCACAATGGCAAATTTAAATATTAGGCTTAATATTAGACAACAATCTACCCTTAAAAGCGGTTTATTAATCAACTAACTGCTAACAATTCATTATATTAAATTGAATAATAAAGCCGGGTATTAAATTATGTATACAATTATTAGCGGTACGAACCGCATAGGAAGCCACACGGAAAAAGTTGCCGCCGAATACCGGCGATTATTACTCGACAAAAATATTGATGCACCAATTCTTTCATTAATGAACCTGGATGTATTGCACCGCAGCCCGGAATTTTTAAAGGTTGAAAATGAAATATTAGTTCCGACTAAAAAATTTATTTTTATTATGCCGGAGTATAACGGTTCCTATCCGGGAGTTTTAAAAGCGATGATTGATAATTCAGACATTGCAAGCGTTTGGTATCATAAAAAAGTGCTTTTGACAGGAATATCTTCCGGAAGGGCAGGCAATCTTAGGGGAATGGATCATTTGTCTGGTTCTTTGCATTACCTTAAAATGAATGTGCATTATAATAAATTGCCTATTTCACAAATTAACCGCGTAATGGATGAAAACGGACGCTTGAATGAAGACACGTTAAAGGTTATTAATGAACAATTGGATGAGTTTATAATTTTTTAATTTTGAACCTGGATAAAATTAATTTTAATGCGTACACCACTTGGAGCCTTACTTTTCGTTGTCATTATGCTATTGCTGGATTCTTATGTTTTCCAGGCGATTAAAACGGTTAGCAGTTCAGCTTCGCCAAAAACCAGGACCATCATTTTTTCTTTATATTGGGTTATTTCAATCATTGCAGTTGTTGGCTTCCTGCTGTTTGTGTTTACCGGCCCGGAATTTTTGCCGAAAAGAGTAAGAACCTATCTTTTTGCTACCGTTCTCGGGTTATTTTTTGCAAAATTTCTCGCAATAGTTTTCTTTTTAATTGATGATGTACGCCGGTTAATTCAATGGGCTGCCGGTAAATTATTTTTTAGAAACACTGAAGTGGCGCAACTGAGCGATGACGGAATTAGCAGGTCAGTATTTTTAAGCTGGCTTGGTTTAGCCGCGGGTAGTACGCTTTTCGGAAGCCTTATTTATGGCTTCAGCAATAAATATAATTACCATGTAAAAAGAGTTTCTTTAAAATACGATAACCTTCCTCCTGCATTTAGAGGTTTAAAAATTGTTCATTTTAGCGATGTGCATTCCGGCAGCTTTATGAATAAAAATGCAGTGATCCATGGCGTTGAAAAAATAATGGCGGAAAAGGCCGATCTTATAATTTTTAGTGGCGACCTGGTAAATGACATGACCACGGAGATGGCGAATTATATGGATGTTTTCAACAAAGTGAAAGCGCCAATGGGTGTTTATTCAACTTTGGGAAACCACGATTATGGCGATTATGTAACGTGGCCTCAAAATGGAGTTTCCAAAGCCCAAAATTTGGAAAATCTTATAAAAGTTCATGCAGACCTTGGCTGGCGCTTGCTGATGGATGAACATGTAGAACTTGCAAAACAGGAAGATAAGATTGCCTTGATAGGTATTCAAAACTGGAGCGCAAAAGTGCGCTTTCCGAAATATGGTAACATGGCTAAAGCATATGCCGGAACAGAAAAATACCCTTTCAAAATTTTAATAAGTCATGACCCAAGCCATTGGGACGCACAAGTACGGCCGGAATTTAGCGATGTGGATTTGATGTTAAGCGGACATACGCACGGAATGCAATTTGGAATTGAGATCCCCGGATTTAAATGGAGCCCCGTTCAATATGTTTATAAGCAATGGGCCGGCCTTTATGAAGAAGGGAAACAAAAATTATATGTAAACCGTGGCTACGGCTTCATCGGATACCCGGGCAGGGTAGGTATATTGCCGGAAATAACCGTGATTGAGCTAACGTAAATTTCCAGGTCTGTTTTCATTCTAAATTTTGAATTTAAGAATAGGCGATGTCGTTAACTTTGTTCTTAAAAAAAATCACTTTCAAGAAAATAAATAAAGATTACGATCCGTTTAATATTTTATCACGTAAATGTTATAAGCCAAAAAACTGAACTTTGAATATAGCAGCTTCCCAAACGGGTAATTCATTTGATTCAAATTATCAACCCCGTAAAAAACGTTCAAGACATACTCCCAGTAGATTTAAACTGAAATACTTTGTCGCGTGGCTGAAGAGAGATTTTCTAAAATTTCTCGGTTGTATTGCAGCAATTGTTTTGCTGTACGTAACTTTTCTTTTTGTTCAATTTTCAAAAGAGCAGGACAGAAATGCGCAAAAGATGAACGCCCGTTCAAGAACAACTGCAAAGCCGGGCAAATAAATTCAATGTACCTTTTGGGCTACCAAAAACTGGTTTAATAAAAGTCCCTACGTTGTTAATCTTTTTAAAATTTATTCTTCCACATCATGCTTTCCACGGGCTTGTTGGGCTGGCCACTATATTTTGCATTGGCCTTATGATTATATTTTACGGCAACTTCTCCATCAACCGGAAAATAAATAAGCTGGCCAATCGGCATGCCTGCATAAATTCTCACAGGAATTTTGCAGGATATTTCTAAGGTCCAGTTTCCGCAAAAGCCAACATCTCCCTTTCCGGCAGTTGCATGAATATCAATACCAAGGCGGCCTGTAGAAGATTTTCCTTCAAGAAATGGTACATGCGAATGCGTCTCCGTATATTCCATCGTTACGCCTAAATATAATTGGCGTGGTTCCAGGATAAATCCTTCCTCAGGTATTTCAAAATGCTCAATTAAATTATGTTTTTTTGCATCAAGAATTTCGTCTTTATAAATAGCGAGGTATTTTCCCAGGTGAACATCATAACTGTTGCTGCCCAGTTTCTCCCGGTCATAAGGTTCAATAATTATTGTTTTCTTTTCAATCTCTTCAAGAATTCTTGTATCAGATAAGATCATTTAATTTGCTTTATTTTATGGTTTGCAAAATAATTCATACATCTTCAAATAAGGCTTAAATTTTTTTGAATGCCATTGTTTTATCAACATAATATCAACGACATCGCAAAGTTGGCTGTGTGGCACATCAGCGAACCTGAAGATTTTTTTCTTGAGAAAGTTCAGTTACAAAAAGCAATCAATCACCCGCATAAAAGGCTGCAACACCTTGCGGGCCGCTATCTTCTTAAATTATTACATCCTGACTTTCCTTTGCATTTAATAGAAATTGCTGAATCGAAAAAACCGCTTTTATCTAACGAGGCTTTTCATTTTTCTATTTCTCATTGCGGGGATTTTGCCGCTGCTATTGTAAGTGAAAATTATAGTGCAGGCATTGACGTAGAGTTGGTAACCCCGAAAATTGAATTGATTAAAAATAAATTTTTATCAGTTATAGAACTGAGTTTGTTACCTGCAAACAATGCGCAATTTCTTACGCTCTTTTGGAATTGTAAAGAGGCTGTTTATAAATGGTATGGAAACGGTGGTGTCGATTTTAAAAATCACATTAATTTAAAGGCAATAACTGTTTCCGGTCAGCAAGGAATTATTGACTGTATGTTTTTGAAAGACATGGAAAAAAATCTATTGATCCATTTTTATCTTTTTGAAAACATTTGCCTGGCATGGATTGTAAGTTAAAAATTTTATCCGCGCAAAATATAATGGCGATATACGTTTACCAGATATGTATTCTTTCGCTTTTTGGTTTATACATTTTTTCGCCGGGCGTAACATTAAACGCGGCATACCACGCATCTATATTCGACACAGGTCCGTTAGTACGATACATGCCGGGCGAGTGTGGATCTGTTTTTACAAGTTGCGCCTGGCTTTCAGGAAGCGTATTGCTTCGCCAAACCTGCGCCCAGCTTAAGAAAAAACGTTGTTGAGGTGTAAAGCCATTAATCTTTTTCCCCTCTTTAAATTCTTTTGTTTTGGTGAATGCTTCGTAAGCAATATTTAAACCACCGAGGTCTGCAAGGTTTTCACCAAGAGTTAATTTTCCATTAATGTGAAGCGTATCTAAAACGGTGTAAGCGTCAAATTGGTTGGCAACTTTATCAGCGCTGATCTTAAAGTTTTCTTCGTCTTGTTTTTTCCACCAATCTTTAAGATTACCATTTGCATCAAATTTGCGGCCCTGGTCATCAAAACCGTGCGTCATTTCGTGGCCGATAACTGCGGCAATTCCGCCATAATTTAAAGCATCGTCCGCACCAAAATCAAAAAATGGAAATTGTAAAATTCCAGCCGGAAAAGTAATATCGTTATTCGAAGAGCTATACTGCGCATTTATAGTTGGAGTCGTCATTCCCCAATCTGTTTTATCAACGGGCTTTCCCATGTGATTTACCATATAATTATATGCCCATTCCCTGGCACTGCGAATGTTACCAATAAAATCGTCTTTATGAATCACCACACCTTCATAATCTTTCCATTTATCAGGATAGCATATTTTTTTTGTAATTGCCTTTAGCTTTTCCAAAGCCTTATGTTTGGTTTCATCACTCATCCAATCAAGACGTTTAATGCGGTCAGCGAAAGTGCTTTCAATATTATCTACCATGTTCACCATATAAACTTTGGCTTCCGGCTTAAAATATTTTGCCACATAAAGTTGCCCTAAAAGATCACCAAGCAATTGATCTATGAGGCCGCTAACTCTTTCGTAGCGTGGCGTAGGTTGCTTTTGACCCGTCATCGCTTTATTAAATTCAAAATCCGCCTTTACAAAAGGGCTGCTTAAATTCGGCGCTGCATTTCTAATAATATTCCAGCGCAAATACGTTTTCCATTCATTCAACGGGATAGTTGTAAGCAAGCTGTCAAATGTTTTAAAAAATGATGGGTTGTTAACCACAATGCTATCAGCGCCTTTTATTTCAAAATCACTTAATGCGGTTGCCCAATTAATATTTGGCGTGTTTGCCGACAAATCTTTAATAGAAAATTTATGATAAGTTTTATAAGGATCTCTCATTTCAACACGGGAATATTGAGCGCGGGCAAGGATCGTTTCTATATTAAGAATAGTTGTGGCATCATTAGCTGCTGCCATTTCGCTTTCGCCTGTTAAAGAAAATAGCGTATGTATATTTTTCGTGTATGCATCCCTGATATGAACGCTCCGCGGATCATCTTTTAAATAATAATCTCGGTCTGGCAGGCTGGTGCCCCCCTGGCCGATAGAGGGTATGTAAACGAGCGCATTCTTTTTATCAGGGCTTACAAATATTCTGAAACCTATGCCGCCTCCTCCTTCAATCGTTAACTTTGCTATTTCCTTAAGCACATCAGCTACAGATTGTAATTTTTCTATTTCAAGCAAATCAGATTTTATTGGTTCATAGCCTTTTTTCTCAATAGTAATACTATCCATGCCACTATAATAAAAATCACCAATGATTTGCGTTTTCCGGTCACGCCCGGTATTTTTAGAAGCATCTTCCAATAAAAGGCTTAAACGCCTGGAATTTTTTTCCGCCAGTTCATTGAAATTTCCCCACCTGGTTTTTGATGCCGGAACCGGGTTATTCTTTATCCAGTTTCCCTCGGCATATAAATAAAAATTATCTCCCGGCTTTACGGACAGATCCATATTATTTTTATCAATATAAACCGGTTTAGCAGCTAGTTTTTTTTTGGTATTAGTTTGAGAAAAGCAAGTGCCGCTACAAAGCAATGAAATGATTAATAAAGAGGCTGGAATGTTTTTCCTGGGCATGTGATAGGTTTTAGCAATTAAATATTAATTCTCCGGGTTTATTCACTGGTAAGTTATAAAAAAAGCGCTTAGATGTTACCATTGAAAATAAAAACGTTTCTCAAAGGTATAAAATTCGCCTATTCTTCCAGCAGGTTGGGCTCGTCATAAAAGCTTAAATCGATCGTATCCTGGCCTGCAATACCTTCTATTGATCCTTTTACATGAGCAGAATTCAACAAAACTTTTTCCAATTGTTTTTCCCGGGCTTTCCACATGCGCTCCATGGAATCCCTTTCTTTTTGAATGCCAATTTTCATTGCGAAAAATCCTTCACGAATGGCTTTCCATTGTTCACTGAATTCATTGCTTGTTAAATAATCATACAGCAAATGCATTTTGTCGCCTTTATTTTCCTGGCTTTTCGCGGAGTTATAAATCCTGATAATTCCATCGCGCAATACATTTGCAAGTGCCTTTACCTCAGAAAAAGTACAGACCCAAATTCCCTCTTTCAGTCCGAAACATTCCATTTCCCTGGGCATTGTTTTGGTGACCAACACGGCAATATCAGCGCCGGTACTACGCATGTCTTTCTTAAATTTTTCTATCCAATCACCACCAAAATTTTCCGTGCGTTTACTTTCATAAATAATTTTACCACACTCCTGGCCAAAATTATTTCGCACCATTTGAACACAGTCTGCGCCTCTGGCACCTTTGCCAACCTCGGTAACAATATCAAAAGGAAAATTATTGCGCAATATTTCTTCCAAAGCAATTTCCTGCACTTCTCCCTGCCGCTGCATAGAACCTTGCTCTGCCTTGCGTTTCATCTCATCTACTAATTTCTTTTGATCTTCCAATTGCTTTTCAATCTCCTTAAATTTTAAGGTGTTCTCTGTTTCTTTGATGATATTTTTTTCCAATTCCTGCTTCCGGATCAGGTCACTTAGCGTCGCTCTTTCTACCGACAATCTTTTTTGCAGGGCGATTTCCATTTCTTCTTCTTTATTTTTTAGCTCCTGCACTTTCTTTAAAAATTCCAATTCCTTTTGCCTTGCCGATTTTAATTTTTCTTCATTATCGGCATTAGATTCTTTTAAGATTTTTAACTGGTTTTCAAAATCGATACTAATAGATTTTCTAAGTCTTTCCTGTGTTTCTGATTCTATTTTCTGCTTTTCTTTTTGCAACCTTTCAGTAAACAATTCATTTTCTTTTTCTTTCTTTTTTTCGAAATCCTTTTGTTGGTCTTCCAATATTTTTTGCTGATCAGAAAACTGTTTTAATAATTTTTGCCTGTCAGCATTTAATTTAATTTCATATTCTTTTTCCAAAGATTTTGCAATCGCATCTTCCGGTGCGAATTCATTTTTACAACTTGGACAGATGATTAATGTAGCCATAATTAACTTTAAAATTTTGAGGTAATTAAAGTAAAGAAAAAAATAAAAAACCCCTATCTTTTTTTGATAAGGGATGTGTGCGGCAAAGGAGATTCGAACTCCCACACCCTTTCGGGCGCTACCACCTCAAAGTAGTGCGTCTACCAATTTCGCCATCGCCGCAATTGATTTTTTTTTAAAGGAATTCGTTTCCAATATTTGTCTTTTATTTTTTTTGTCTCCTGGTTCTAATTTTAATAAAAATGTTCTACGTGGCATCACGCCGCAATTGATTTCATATCTAAAGCAAATTTTTTAATAAAATATTACCCGGGATGCAAATTTAATAAAACCAACTTATTAAAAATTAAGTGTTTAAAACAATTCTAAAAGTGGTTCCTTTATTTGGTTCTGAGGACCTTACGAATAATTGCCCCTTATGATATTTTTCAACGATTCTTTTGGATAGGGATAATCCCAAACCCCAGCCGCGTTTTTTGGTAGTGAAGCCGGGTTTAAAAACTTTGGCAATATTCTGCTTGCTAATACCCCTGCCGTTATCAGTTACATCAATTAATATATTGCCGGGCCGCTCTCTTATTTTTATGTTGATCAAACCCTTTCCTTCCATAGCGTCCAGCGCATTCTTTAAAAGATTTTCTATTACCCAATCAAATAGCGGTGCGGAGATTTTTGTGATCACAGGATTTGGAGGAGCCTCTACAATAAAATTTACTTTATCCGGGGCTCTTCTTTTTATATAAGCCACCATTTTTTCCACCTGATCTGTAACATTATAATTTTCCAGCTTTGGTGTACTGCCAATTTTGCCAAAACGGTCACTGATCAATTTTAACCGGTTTACATCCTTCTCCATTTCTATTGAAATCGGTGTGTAGTTTTCGTTTTCCTTCAGCATTTCAACCCAGCCCTGTAACGACGATATCGGTGTGCCTAACTGGTGTGCCGTTTCTTTAGCCATGCCAGCCCACACCTGGTTTTGGGTCGAAGTATTTCGGGTAGAAATAGCATATAAAGTAATGATGATAAAAAGCGCCACAATTATCAATTGTACAATCGGGTAATAGCGTACCTGCTTTAATAATTCTGAATCACCATAATAATATTTATTCAGCAGCAGCGGGTTCTTACTTATTTCAACCGTTATGGGTTCATGTTGTTTTTTAAATTCGGCCAGTTTCTCCCGCAGATAATTTTTATCTGTTTTTATGAGCATTGTATCCAGGTTCAAACCCTCACCGGATGGCCGATCTTTTTCATCTGTTTCTATAATAGGTATGTCCGTATTTTCAGAGGTGATAATGTTGGTAAGATCCAACGCTGCTTTCTCAGTTGTTTCTGCGCGTGTTTTTAAAGATTGAACCCACACATTCACCTTTTGCCGTTCTTCAATTGCTATTTTTTTCCCTAAATAATTTGAATAAAAAATCGTGCCCGTAACAATGGCCACGGCTATTATCGAAAGCCATGTGCGCAAGTGAAGAAGTTGTCCAAGCATTCAGGTTGATTATCACCAAATCTAAAATCTATATTCTGAAATCTAAAATCTTTTATGTTTGTAGTCATTTAAAAATATTCCATTGATGTCATTGCCATCGGTAGCTGTTGTAATACTTAATTGGAATGGGAAACATTTTCTTGAAAAATTTCTTCCATCAATAATGGCGTCCACCTATGAAAACTTTCAAATAGTTGTAGCTGATAATGCATCCGGTGATGATTCCATTTCTTTTTTAAAAGCAAACTATCCCAATATCAAATTAATCATAAACGATCAAAATGAAGGATTTGCCAAAGGCTATAATACTGCGCTGAAGCAGGTTACAGCAGACTACTACGTGTTGCTTAACAGTGATGTGGAAGTTAGCCGGGGTTGGATCGGTCCGGTAATTTCCTTAATGCAGGCAAATGAAAACATCGCTGCCTGCCAGCCGAAAATTTTGTCGTACGGGCACCAAAACCAATTTGAATATGCAGGTGCCAGTGGTGGTTTTATTGATGCATTGGGTTACCCTTTTAACAGGGGCCGCATTTTTGATACCTGTGAAAATGATGAAGGGCAATATAATAATTCAACGCAGGTTTTTTGGGCAACTGGTGCAGCAATGTTTGTAAGGTCAAAATTGTTTCATGAATTAAATGGCTTTGATGATTATTTTTTTGCGCACCAGGAAGAGATCGATTTATGCTGGCGCCTGCAAAGAGCAGGTTATAAAATTTATGTAGAGCCAGCTTCGGTTGTTTATCATGTTGGAGGTGGTACATTACCCATGGGCAACCGGAAAAAAGTTTTTTTAAACTTCAGGAATAACCTGGTAATGATCACAAAAAATTTACCCTTTTCTGAAGCCATTTGGAAAATCCCTTATAGAATATGTCTTGATGCGGTTGCGGCTTACAAATTTTTATTGGGAGGAAGTTTGAGCACGTATCTTTCCATTGCTTCCGCTCATTTTCATTTTGCGGGCTGGCTTTTATTTGGCAGAAGAGCAAAGAAGTTACCTTCATTAAAAATGCGAAATATAGTTTCAGTTTATAATGGCAGTATTGTTTGGCAATATTACATTAAGAAGAAAAGATTTTTTTCTGAAATTATCTTTAACAAAAAATGATATTTGCTCTCAAACGTTTATTTTTGCCTTGCAAACTTTAAAATATGCATCAAGAAGAAGTAATTGAAAATACGGACAGGGATATTGCTCACAATTGGGTTTCGTCTTCACGTTTTCTTTTTTATTGCCAGATCATCATATTTGTTTCGTTGGTTTTAGGAGGTTGTTACACGATGTACAAGCATAGGTACAAAGGCAAGCCTGATGTAGAAGTGCCTGGTAATACGCTGTACAATCCGCAGTACAAATAAATTTTGCTTACCAGTCTGCAATTGTTACTTTTGCCATCCATTTTTTTTAGTTCTTAATATCAGCGGAAGTAGCTCATTTGGTAGAGCACGACCTTGCCAAGGTCGGGGTGGCCGGTTCGAGCCCGGTCTTCCGCTCCAATTTCCCGACACGCTCGGGATTTTTTTTAAGATGTTTACCCGGGTGGTGGAACTGGTAGACACGCAGGACTTAAAATCCTGTTTGCAGCAATGCAAGTGTGGGTTCAACTCCCATCCCGGGTAC